>JBLHPE010000196.1:0-3289 GCA_047624005.1 Ascidiaceihabitans sp. | reverse complement strand
CCCATCTGTCGCCACGCGTAATAATGGAACTGGTAACTTTTCAAACGATGATCGGATATCGCCGCTAATGTCTTCAGAGGCATCTTCTTCGGTTGGCATTAGGTAGATTGCTTGGCGCCCGACGCCAGCATCGATCACAGCCAATCGGGTGCTGTAACTGTCGCCTCCATTTGTAAGAGTGATCAGCTGACCCGTCTTCATCTCTGCCTGCGGGCAGATTTCCCAAACTGATTTCAGCCGCAAGCCAATAAGCGTGCGTGCCGCATCGTTCATAAACAGGATCGCGCCACGTCTACCGACCATTAACATCGGCAGTGTTGGCCCTTCACCTCGCGCAGCTTTTAACTCTGGTAAGTCTTCCAACCGCCACAACGTGGCATCTGTTCCCATTTGGTGGACAGACAACCGTACATGCCCTTTTCTGGTAACAATATCTTCTTGATATGAACCAATTTTCTGAGCTTTATCCTTAAGCCGGAACAAGATGCCGCTGGGATTGGCAAACGTATAACGCAAAACATTTGGCATAGTTTTGCCATCCGAGTCGCCAAACATAGCGCGTGCCGCAAGGTTGGAAGATGTCACTTCCCCATCGTTTGTGACAACAAAACTGGAAATAGCGTCGTTTTCAATAAATTCAGAAATGGCATTCAAAGCAACACCGCGCATGCGGCAACGTCGATGGGACAAACCAAAAATAATTACACCCAGAACACCAAGTGTCACCGCTGATGTCAAAAGAAACAAAGTGATCGGGCCGCTGGGGGCAAGTACCCCCAATACGCTCAGAATAACTGTAGCAACCGCAAAGCTGCTTAACCTAGTGTACCCCGCCTCCGCAAACTGGCTTACATCATTTGTTGTAAGTGCACTGCCGCCCAAGGATACCCCCAATCAGAAATCGAATCTATTGGTTCGTTATCGCGTACTATCAGTTAATCACCTCTTAACCGGCTTTACAGATTGCGAAACACTTAACTACCTTGGGTTGTTATCAATCAGTATTACTTTCGCGTCAAGTGTGCTGCAAAAAAACCATCTGCCATTTCACTGACCCCAAATCGTGTTTCCGTGTGGCAGTGCCAATCAGAATGACGCGAAAGGAAAGCAGCAATTCTATCTTCGTTCTCCCGACGGAAAATCGAACAGGTTGCGAAAACCAAGGTACCTGCTTGCGAAACAAATTGAATAGTTTCATCCAAGATTTGGTCTTGAAGCTTCGATAGCTCTACCAAACGTTCCTCTGTCAACGCCCATTTGGCTTCTGGACTGCGACGCCACGCACCACTGCCTGAACACGGCGCATCGATCAAGACCAGATCAAACGGCCCTTCTGTAGTAACCATATCGGTTGCCAGCAATTTGATACTTGCCCCTGCCCGTTCTGCACGCGCGGGAAGGTCGTTCATACGGTCAAAATTGATATCATGTGCAATAACTTGGCGGCCTTGCGCGGCTAGCGCCAGCGCCTTACCACCACCGCCAGCGCAATAGTCCAACACAAGTTCCGCCTGCGGCAGATCAGTTACAATTGCTTGGCTGGACGCATCCTGCAACTCCACCCACCCCTCTAGATAAGCTGGACTATTGCGAAGCTTGCGCTCGCCGCTCGTTATAGTGAGGGCAGTTTCACAAACCGGATTGGTCTGCGTTTCGATACCAATTTCAGCCAAATCTGCAGCAGCCTGAGACACATTGCATTTCGAAAGGTTGACACGAACCGTAATTGGCGCTCGGGTTTGCAACAATGTTGCGACGTTTGCAGCTGTCTCACCCAACGAGGCCTCAAACTCAGGCAACATCCATTCAGGCATGTTCCAAACATCCGCTTGCTCAGTAGGTGCTTGGCCCCGTTCTTTTTCTTCATCCGTCAAAGGCTCCGGCGCATGACCGACCCCGTTGAACAATTCATCAATGTCCGCATCCATCTCACGAAGCCGGCCGATGATGCGGGCGCGCCCGGTCCCGTTGCCGCCACGAATAGCATCGCTACGCCAATTGCGTACAATGGCAAATACATAGTCGCGCACAGCGGCACGATCCTTGGACCCCGCAAATCGACTGCGACGTGCCCAAGCGGTCAAGGATTTCTCAACTGCTTGCCCATCTTCAATCATATCCAAGATTTCGATGGCTGCGGCCACGCGTGCGCCTGGTGTCATGATGGTATTCCTAAGTTTTGGCCAAACAAGGCGAGATGAATTGGATCAGCCGATCCGGTAATTTGGGCTTTCACGGGTGATGCGAACGTCATGAACATGGCTTTCACTTAGACCGGCACCTGTGATTTTCACAAACTGACAGCCCTTGCGCATATCCGCGATCGTCGCGTTGCCTGTATACCCCATCGATGCACGCAAACCGCCTACCAATTGGTGAATGACTGCGCCTGCACTGCCTTTGTAGGGCACTTGACCTTCGATACCTTCAGGCACCAATTTGTCGCTCGCCGCATCCTTTTGGAAATAGCGATCCGCCGAACCACGCGCCATTGCTGCCATAGATCCCATGCCACGATAGCTTTTAAAGCTGCGACCTTGGTACAAGATCACGTCACCGGGAGACTCGTCCGTACCCGCGATCATTGAGCCAACCATGGCACAAGACGCACCAGCGGCGATCGCCTTAGCGAAATCGCCCGAGAACTTTATGCCACCATCCGCAATCACTGGAATATCGCCAGCGGCAGCGGCGCAATCCATGATCGCTGTCAATTGGGGCACACCCACTCCGGCAACCATGCGCGTTGTGCAAATAGATCCTGGCCCAATGCCAACTTTGATTGAGTCTGCACCAGCATCGATCAAAGCGCGCGTTGCTTCACCCGTCACCACATTGCCGACCACAATCTGAATGTCGTTTGAGATGGTCTTTGCACGACGCACAGCCTCTGCAACGCCTGCAGAGTGTCCGTGTGCGGTATCAATGACAACCATATCGACACCGGCCTCTACCAACGCCAGTGTGCGCTCAAATCCAGCATCGCCAACAGTGGATGCAGCTGCAACACGCAAACGGCCCAACTCGTCCTTACAGGCCGTCGGGTTCAACACAGCCTGTTCGGTATCTTTCAAGGTCAGCAAACCGGTCAAAACACCAGTCCCATCCGTGATCAGCAATTTCTCGATACGACGGGCTTTCATCAAGCTGATGGCCTCTTCGCGGTCAGCAGGCTCATGCAGAATGGCCAAATTTTCAGTGCTCATCATCACAGAAACAGGCGTCGCGTCATCCGTGGCAAAACGCATATCGCGGTTGGTCACGATGCCAACAACACGATCTTGTTCGT
>JBLHPE010000195.1:0-3303 GCA_047624005.1 Ascidiaceihabitans sp. | reverse complement strand
AATACATCAACGGCTTCTACAATCCGCGACGACGCCATTCAGCACTGGGTTGGAAAAGTCCCGTCGCTTTCGAACGAAAGGTGGCTTAAACGAGCACTTGGAGCGGCACGAAAGCGGGACAGGTCCATTCAAGAAGGAGCTACCAGATTCCGGTTTGGCCGAAAGCAATCGTGAGTACCGCATATTCTACCGCGACCGAGCTCTTTCAGCAGCGCAAGAACACGAGATAGACCAGCTCCTCCATTTGAGGTTGCTCTTGGAACCGATCATTCGTCGCCGCAGCAGCAACGGTCAAAGTGGGCTTGGAGCTGCCATTCGCTGCAAGTGCGCATTTTCTCGCGTATTGGAGATTCTTTTGATTCTTTGGGCGGGAAGCAGACCTTCAACATTAAAATCTAGTGCCGGAGCGACGAAAGTTGGCTTTGAACCCACTTCAAAGGATGCTTCGACCCATTCAAATCGCCTCAACTTTGTTTTTGTTCTGCCTAAAAATAAGACAAGGTGACTAAAAAATATCCACAGGGTTGTTCCAGTATTACCATGCCTGAAGCTGCATTGTCTTTGACTTGCCCCGCATGATTTCCAAAGGCAGAAATTAACCTTTTTGGGGACACCTTCAAGTTTGCTAGATCACAAGCCTATAGATGCGCTTGACGCAAAGTTGCAGCGCGCCATTGGGCGTCTTTTCTTAAGCGTGGCACACACTAAACAACGCAGCACTTATCTTGTCGATCTACGCGAGGAAGGTTCCTTTCGACTGATTTTCCCCAAATCCACCCATCAAAATGTAACAGCTGTTGTTTTGAACACAGCCGGCGGTGTCGCGAGCGGGGATACCTTTTCCGTTGATGCTCTTGCAGACAAGAATGCTGCGCTCACAATAACAACCCAAGCCGCGGAGCGTATCTATGGTGCGCCAGACAAAGCGGTTGGACTAATCCATACCAAATTGCGTGTGGCTTCTGGCGCACGGATCAATTGGTTGCCCCAAGAAACGATCTTGTTTGATGGCAGCAGGTTGAACCGTAAATTGGATGTTGAGATTGCCCAAGACGCGACTTTCTTGATGGTCGAGCCCTTGGTTTTTGGCCGTGAGGCATCAGGTGAAATCATCAAAAGCGGGCTCTTTCAAGATAAGGTTCGAATTGTCTGTGACGGGCGTCCAATCTATCTGGACGGCATTCAAATGTCGGGCGATATAGCAAGCACGCTTGGGAATGCGGCCGTTGCAAAGGGCGCACGAGCGCTTGCAAATATTGTACTTTACGATGCGCATGCGGCCCAAAACTTGGATGCGGTTCGTGGCCTTCTACCGACAACAGCCGGCGCTAGCATGCTTGCAGACAACATATTGGTTATACGTATTTTGGCCGCTGACAGCTTTGCTCTGCGCAAGACACTTTTCCCTATAATGACCCTTCTGACGAACAACGCTGTGCCCAAGAATTGGAGACTATAGCCGATGAAACTTACCCCACGCGAAAAAGACAAACTGCTTATCGCAATGGCTGCAGAGGTTGCCCGTAAACGGCTCGCCCGTGGCGTCAAACTCAACTACCCCGAAGCCATCGCCTTGATCACCGATGCCGTTGTTGAGGGTGCGCGTGATGGCCGTTCGGTTGCTGATATGATGCAGGCTGGTGGCCACATCATCACGCGCGATCAATGTATGGAAGGTATCTCTGAAATGATCCCTGACGTTCAGGTCGAAGCGACGTTTCCTGACGGCACGAAGCTTGTCACCGTCCACAACCCCATCCGTTAAAGGAGACACAATATGATACCCGGAGAACTGTTTCCAGCTGAAGGCACCATCACGTTGAACGAGGGCACCAAGGCGATCACCTTGATGGTCGCCAATACTGGTGATCGCCCTATTCAGGTCGGGAGCCATTATCATTTTGGTGAATCCAACAGTGCATTGGACTTTGATCGCACGTCAGCACGGGGCATGCGTTTGGACATTGCCGCAGGCACCGCCGTTCGGTTCGAACCCGGTCAGCGGCGCGAGGTACAATTGATCCCGATTTCAGGTGATCGCCGCATTTTTGGCTTCAACCAACAAATTATGGGGGACCTATAGATGGCAACGCAAATCAACCGCGCAGAATATACCGCGATGTTTGGACCAACAACAGGCGATAAGCTGCGCCTTGCTGACACCGACCTGATCATCGAGGTTGAAAAAGATCTGACCACATACGGTGAAGAAGTAAAATTCGGTGGTGGCAAAGTCATTCGTGACGGGATGGGGCAATCCCAAGCAACCCGCGCTGCAGGTGCGGTGGATACCGTCATCACCAATGCGTTGATTATCGATCACAGCGGCATCTACAAAGCCGACGTTGGCTTGCGTGGAGGTCGTATTCACAAGATTGGCAAAGCGGGCAATCCCGATACGCAACCCGGCGTTGATATTATCGTGGGCCCTGGAACCGAGGCAATTGCAGGCGAAGGCCGCATTCTAACGGCGGGTGGATTTGACAGCCATATCCACTTTATCTGCCCACAGCAGATCGAGGACGCGTTGCATTCTGGTCTAACCACAATGCTTGGCGGTGGCACGGGCCCCGCGCATGGGACCTTGGCGACAACTTGTACGCCCGGCCCTTGGCACATCGGACGGATGTTGCAAGCTGCTGATGCGTTTCCGATGAACCTAGCGTTTGCGGGCAAAGGCAACGCCAGCCAGCCTGCCGCTTTGGTTGAGATGGTGAATGCAGGTGCCTGTGCGTTAAAGCTGCACGAGGATTGGGGCACCACACCTGCAGCGATTGACTGTTGCTTAGATGTGGCCGACGACATGGATGTTCAGGTGATGATCCACACGGACACGCTGAATGAATCCGGTTTCGTCGAAAACACTTTGGCCGCTATGAAAGGCCGTACCATCCACGCCTTCCACACTGAGGGTGCAGGCGGCGGCCATGCCCCAGACATCATCAAGATATGCGGCGAAGAGCATGTGTTGCCCTCGTCAACAAACCCAACGCGCCCCTACACGGTCAACACGCTTGAGGAGCATTTGGATATGTTGATGGTGTGTCATCACCTCGACAAATCCATCCCCGAAGACGTCGCTTTTGCCGAAAGCCGTATCCGGCGCGAGACAATCGCAGCCGAAGATATTTTGCACGATCTAGGTGCGTTCTCGATCATCGCCTCTGACAGCCAAGCGATGGGACGTGTGGGCGAGGTTCTGATCCGCACATGGCAAACCGCCGACAAGATGAAAAAACAGCGCGGACGATTGCCCGAGGAAACTGGTGAAAACGACAACTTTCGGGTGCGCCGCTACATTTC
>JBLHPE010000194.1:0-3430 GCA_047624005.1 Ascidiaceihabitans sp. | reverse complement strand
CAGACAACAACTCTTCACGTCGTTTCGCCGCCTGCGCCTCGTTCTTGATCTTCACAGGGCCAAAGCCGCGAATTTGCAATGGCAACGCGGCCAAAGCGACCACGGCGTCCCGTGTTTGATCGTTCAGAACCTTCAAGGCCACCTTCATATCCGTTTCATATTGCGTGATCAGCGCCCGCTCCATCTTACGTTCAGCCGTATAGCCAAACACATCAAGCGGTGTGCCACGCAAACGTTTCAACTTTGCTAACATCCGCAACGGACGTTCCAGCCATGGACCAAATTCACGTTTTACTGGCCGACCGTTTGCACCCATCTTGGACAGGAACGGCGGGGCAAGATTGAAGGTCATTTTGAAATCACCATTAAACTCGGCCCGTGCCTTGGTACGGGTATCAAGCAATAAGCGGGCGACCTCGTATTCATCCTTATAAGACAACAACTTATGGTAACCTTGCATCGCTGCATCACGCACTGCCTCGTCAGCAATACCTTCCACAAATTTGCGATACTTCTTGGCCAAACGCTTACTTTGGTAACCCACTAATTGCGCAGCACGGTAGTCGATTTTCTCAGCCAAGTTTTGCGGCAACTTGATCACTTTCGGCGTCAAAATCGCCAAGGCATCCGCAGGGTACAATACGGCCCAACGCCCAATCTCGAATGCACGCAAGTTCCGCCCAACAGCCGCGCCATTCAACGTGATCGCCGCAATTATCGCCTCCTGAGACAGTGGGATATAACCCCGCTGCCACGCCGCACCAAAGATCATCATGTTCGAGAATATGGAATCCCCCAATACTGCTTTCGCCAGATCAGAGGCGTCAAACAGATCAACAGCCTCGCGAAGCCGCGCTTCAAGCGCTAAACTCATCCGCTCAACCGGCAATCTAAATTCAGTGTCACGGGTGAAATCACCGGTGATTATCTCGTGAGAATTCACAACCGCGCCTGTTCGACCCGCTTGAGTAAGGCCCAGTGTTTTCGCCCCAGCAGAGACAACCAGATCGCCACCAATCAGCACGTCACATTCACCAGTCGCCACACGAATAGCGGAAATATCACTGGGGTCATTGGCAAGACGACAATGAATGTGCACAGCACCACCCTTTTGGGCGAGCCCCGCCATTTCCATCATGCCAGCACCTTTGCCGTCGATGTGCGCCGCTTGGGCGATCACGGCCCCGATGGTTACAACACCCGTACCACCAACACCAGTGATCACGACATTCCACGTGCCATCAATGGTCGGCAATTTCGGCATCGGCAAATCTGGGAGCGTCAATTCAGTTGTCGCCTCTTTGCGCACAACGGCCCCTTCAAGGGACACAAACGACGGGCAGAACCCGTTCACACATGAGAAATCCTTGTTGCAACTGCTTTGATCAATCGCACGTTTACGGCCCAGTTCCGTTTCTTCAGGAACCAAGGACACGCAGTTGGATTGTATGCCGCAATCGCCACAGCCCTCGCAAACATCCGTGTTGATAAACATGCGCTTGTCTGGATCAGGAAACAGACCCCGCTTGCGACGTCGGCGTTTTTCAGCGGCACAGGTCTGGATATAGACAATCGCGCTGACCCCTTCCACAGTCGTGAACTTCTCTTGCACGGTTTGCAATTCAGCCCGTTCGTGGATTTCGATACCCTTTGGAAATGCTGCGAAATCTACATCTTCTTTTTCGTCGTAAACCACAGCCAAATCAACAACACCCATCGCCTTCAACTCGGCCACGATCTGTTCGGCGGGCAAACCACCGTCATGTGCTTGGCCACCCGTCATGGCAACTGCATCATTATAAAGGATTTTATAAGTGATGTTGGTGCCCGCGGCCAATGCCGCACGGATCGCCATCACGCCCGAGTGGTTGTAGGTTCCGTCCCCCAAATTCTGGAACACATGCGGACGGGTTGAAAACGGGGCCTCCCCAATCCAGTTCGCGCCCTCACCACCCATATGAGTATAACCCAGCGTCTCGCGGTCCATCCATTGCGCCATAAAGTGGCAGCCGATGCCCGCATAAGCACGCGAACCTTCCGGTACTTTGGTCGATGAGTTGTGCGGACAGCCTGAACAGAAATACGGCAGACGGGCCGCAATTTCCTCGGCATTGTCAGACCGACGGGCTTCATCCAACGCGGCCAAACCAGCCAATACGCCTTCGGTATTTCGGCCCTCTTCAACCAAAACCTGCCCCAGTTTCTCGGCAATC
Organism: Ascidiaceihabitans sp.; assembly: GCA_047624005.1. GTDB lineage: Bacteria > Pseudomonadota > Alphaproteobacteria > Rhodobacterales > Rhodobacteraceae > Ascidiaceihabitans. The sequence goes on along the minus strand of JBLHPE010000194.1, from coordinate 1,217 downwards.
TCGACAGGATCAAGCGCCCAAGCCGCGCCAAAGAAACCAACACCGTCTTTCATTCCACCATACACGCGGCGGCCACGACGATCATCAAACAACGCTTCTTTGATCTGAACTTCGATCAGCTTGCGTTTTTCTTCGATCACAATGATCAAATCAAGGTCATTGGCCCACGCATTAAAGCCACGGACATCCAACGGCCAAGTCTGACCCACCTTATACGTGGTGATGCCCAAACGTTCCGCCTCGGCCTCATCAATATTCAGCAACGACATGGCGTGGATCAAATCAAGCCAGTTTTTGCCCGCCGCGACAAAGCCAATCTTGGCCTTTTCATTGCCCCAAACGCGCTTGTCCATTTTGTTGGCATGGCTGAACGCTTCAGCAGCGTGGCGTTTATAATCAATCAAACGGGATTCTTGCTCAATCCGGTCATCCACCAAGCGAATGTTCAATCCACCCTCAGGCATATCAAATTCAGGGGTCACAAAAGACAAGCGGTGCGGGTCGCCATCCACAACAGACGTCACCTCAACCGTGTCTTTCATCGTCTTCAGGCCAACCCAAACACCTGCAAAACGGGACAAGGCCCAGCCATACAACCCGTAATCCATCACCTCTTGCACCCCCGCAGGGCTGACAATCGGCATGTACGCATCGACCATCGCGAACTCAGATTGGTGCAAAACGGTCGAGGATTCACCAGTGTGGTCATCCCCCATCGCCATCAAAACGCCGCCCAGTGCGGAACTGCCCGCCATATTGGCATGACGCATCACGTCGCCGGAACGATCAACCCCCGGACCTTTGCCGTACCATAGGCCAAAGACGCCATCGAATTTGCCTTCGCCGCGCAATTCGGCCTGCTGCGCACCCCAATGGGCGGTGGCGGCCAAATCCTCGTTAATACCAGATTGAAAGGTCACATCATGCCCGGCCAGCGGCTTTAATGCGCGCTCCATCTGCATATCAACCGCACCTAAGGGCGATCCACGGTACCCCGTGACCAGTCCCGCAGTGTTCAGCCCTGCGGCCACATCACGGGCTTTTTGCATCATCATCATGCGGACCAAAGCCTGCGTGCCATTTAGCAACACAGGGCTTTTCTCCAGATCATAACGGTCGTTCAATGAAATCTTTTGCGTGCTCATCAGGGCCTCCCCAGCGTTGATCAGTCTAGCAGTGCTAAACCCAATGTAGGTCACAAAAGCTGACCTGTATAG
>JBLHPE010000193.1:0-3516 GCA_047624005.1 Ascidiaceihabitans sp. | reverse complement strand
GATGGGGGTTTGAGGAAGGACATTTCGAACTCGTAATCGTCCTCAACAATAATGGCATCCATCTCGCGTGCGCGATCTAACAATGCACGACGACGGTTCATTGGCATGGTGCCGTTTGTTGGGCATTGGTGGCTCGGCGTTGTAAAAATTACGTTTGCGTCTGGCGGGATAGCGTCAGGTGGCAAGCCGTCTTGATCGACCCGCACAGGGGCCATATTACAACGCGATTGGGTCAAAATGTCGCGCAGCGCATGGTAACAAGGGTCTTCAAACGCAGCGGTACGACGTTGGGTTAGCAGCACTTGGGTCGTCAACCACAATGCATTCTGCGCGCCAAGGGTAATTAGGATTTGTTCTGGGCGGGCAGAGATGCCGCGACGAGGCAGGGTGTGACGGGCAATAAATTCGATAAGTTGCGGATCGTCTTGATCGTAATAATCGGTGGTCAGTGGCGTAAAATCGCGTTGTCCAAGGGCTTGCAACGCGCACAAGCGCCAGTTCGCGTGATCGAACAAGGTTGGGTCGGCCTGACCGTAGATAAAAGGATAACGATACTTGGCCCAATCTTGAGGTTTTCGGGGGGTTTGACCGCCTGAAAACCGTTGTCCAATTGCACGGGTCCAATCGACAGCGTCGGGAATTGCTTCGACCGGTTTAAACTTGGGCGGAGTTGGCGCGTTGCGCGACACGAAATAACCAGAGCGGCCACGAGACGTGAGGTAATCGTTTGATAGCAATTCGGTATAGGCAAGCGTCACGGTGATGCGGCTGACGCTAAGATGGGAGGCAAGTTTACGGGTCGATGGCAGTTTTTCACCCGGCTGGAAACGACCAGACAGAATGCCTTGGGCAATCATCTGTTGTATCTGACTTTGCAGGGTTCCCTGATGGTCAGGATGCAGAAAAAATGTTTCAACTGAAAGGGCCATTTGGACAGGGTACTCTGGATATAATTGCATTGTAAACTGGACTTATATCCAGATGAAAAGGTCCAATTATACCTATTCATGCGTTTAATATAGCATATTCTAAATGAGACTGCACGTCTCAATTTTTGGCACGAATGTCGAAGACTGATGTGCGAACGCTATGTCAAAGCGGCTGATCGGGGTTATTTGAAGATGGGGATCAGGCGTGTGGGTTGCTTGGTTGTACAAAATGGGGGTGCAAAATGTACCTTTTACAGGGCGAGTAATTTGTCGAATTCAATAGATTTGGTGGGAATTGTACTTTCACAGCGAACGTCAGCTTTAGGCTTGTGTTTCGTCGTCTCCCTCATATGGTTTAACAAATGAAGGATAGGTAGTCAGGAAAGTGTCTTTGTGGCTCTGTCTCTTACGAAGTTGATGGGAAATCAAAAATCATCGCAGCATGCCATTGCGATGATTGTCGTAGATTAGGTAGAACAGGTCATACTATTGGAGCGATGTTTTCTGTTGAGGTGGTCACTTTGATCGGACCGTTAAGCAAATTACTAAACTTAAGGAGCACCGCGATGAAGTTACGTCACATGACAATGACAGGCCTGATTACTTTTGCACTAATCTCACCTGCCCACGCCCAATCAGAATATGAAACCCCACTTTGCGAGGCGGCAAAAAAAAACCTCGTTGTCGAGATGGTCTACGACAAAGACGTCAGCAAAGGGTGTCTTCCGCGTATTATCGATGTGCATCAGGTCGGGATTGGCAATAACGGCAAGCTTTATATGCATGGTTGGCAGAGCCGGGGTTGCACCAAAGGACGCGACTTTGCTGCCGAACGGATTTTCAGATTTGATAAGATCAAGTCAGTTGAAGTCATTGAAGGCGTATTCGATGAGAAATCTCAATCTATCAAAGCGGATGGTTGGGATGGTTGCATCGGATCGAATTGCTTTATCAAAGAGAATATCTGCGAATAGAGGTTAGCTTGAAAAGCTATCTAGGTGGTTTCGAGCCGTCTGTTTTTTGTCTTGGTGTGATTGCCGCAGAAACTTACTTTGTCCGGAAAGCCATTGATCTAGGCGACTTTCGCCGCACGCGCATCCTCTGCAGTGCCGTATTGCGGTAGGTCTGCAGCGGTCTTGCCGTGTGCTGCCATCAATGTGTCGCGGACATAAGCGATATGAGCAGTCTCTTCGATGATCTCAGCCAAATATTGTGCCGCCATCAAATCTTTGCCGACACCGATGGTTCCGTGGTTGGCAAGTACAGCAGCCTTAATCTTCGGATCGCGAAAGATCGGGCTGATGTCGACGTCAGTTTGTGGTCCACCCTCGGCTGATAGGGGGATCAGCGGCATGCGTCCAAGTTTCTCAATCGTCTGAACCGTCAAACAGGGAATTTCGATACCGGCGCTCGCGTAACCAGTCGCCCAAGGGCTGTGGCAATGCACGATCCCGTTGATGTCATCGCGAATGCGGTAAAGATCTAGATGGAAGCCAAGGTCTTTGGAGGGCTTATGGTCGGATGGCTCAATCGTGCCGTCCAAGTGCACCACCTGCAGATTTTCGCGGGTACATTCGTTAAACCCGACACCTGAAGGTTTGATGACAATCGCATCACGATTTGCCAAACGTACAGATAGGTTGCCGCCAGCATTGGTTTGTAGACGCAGTTCAAAACAGCGTTTGGCCGATGCAATAAGAGCGTCCTTTTTGGTGATGATATCCGCAGCGTCGGTCATTTTTCGTCCTTCATGTGGGGGCGCAAAGCGCCAATCGCGGTAGCCGCGGTTTCTGGATCATTGATGTGGTGGGGCAGGCGGGTCACGGTAAAATGGTCTGCGTTGGCTTCGAACACTTGGGCCACCGCCTCGCGCAGTTCTGGATTTTCCATTGCACCGCCTGCACGGTCTTCGCGTGAAAAGCCGCCCATGGGCAGCAAAACTTCGACGGGCCCAGTGCAAGTGTTCAGGTGATCGCAAAGGGTCTTTGTGACCCGCCGCGCCTCGTCAGTCGTTAGTGATACATGGGTGAAAAAACCCGAGTGCTGGTAATGGCAACGTTCTTTATAAGCAGACCCGATTTCATCTAGTGCGCCAAGGCCGATAAAGTTGATCCCCCCAGGCAGGACGATGCGCGGCAAACGCGCCCCGCACGTGAAACGATCTGGCATCGGCGCATGCACACCGGCGATTTGTGTTCGGGTGATCTCGTGAACCGTCATATCAAGGATTGCGTCAAACGCACCGTCACGCGCAAAGCGCGCAAAGGCTGCGCCGCCGTAACCGTTGGCGTGAAACACCATAGTTTCGCGTCCCTCAGCTTGAAGCCCCGCAAGAAGATGTTCGCAAGCGCCTTGAGTCGCCCCCAATGCTGTTATTCCAACTGCAAGGGCAGATGGTCCGATTTCAATCGATTCCGATGTTGCAAGCCCCGCAACCATTGCCGCAGTGTTATCAAGAACTTGGCGTAAAGAGGCATTGAGCCCCGCAATGTCAGCCAAAGTTGGAATGATGGTAATCGCATTGTCGGCCAATGCGCTGCGCGGATCGAAAGGGAGCGTGGTGACCAATAGCTTTGGGAATGCCAAC
>JBLHPE010000192.1:0-3538 GCA_047624005.1 Ascidiaceihabitans sp. | reverse complement strand
GGTCGCGCAATCAAAGAAGTCGTTACAGTCAACGGGGCCCGTGTGATCCTAGACAATGGTGGATGGGGCCTTGTGCGCGCATCCTCAAACACACCCAATCTAGTGGTCGTATGCGAAAGCCCTGAATCCGAGGCTGAAATGCGCGCCATCTTTGCGGATATCGATGCGGTGATCCGCACCGAAAGCAACGTCGGAGAATACGACCAAACCATCTAGAAAATTTGGAGCCACGCTAGATGTCGCAACAATTGTCCTTGGTCGCCATTGTCATCGAAGACTATGATAAGGCGATCAAATTCTACACTGAAAAGCTAGGCTTTGAATTGATCGAGGACACCTATCAGCCAGCGCAAGATAAGCGCTGGGTGGTTGTGCGGCCTAAGGGCAATAGCCAATCGTCCCTGCTGCTTGCGAAAGCATCAAACGATCGGCAGGCTGCGTTTGTAGGCGACCAAGCTGGTGGGCGCGTTTTCTTATTTCTGGAAACCGATGATTTTTGGCGTGACTACGAAAACTATCAATCTAAAGGTATCGAATTTGCGCGACCACCATTGGAAGCAGACTATGGGACCGTCGCCGTTTTCAAAGACCTTTACGGCAACCTTTGGGACTTAGTTGAGTATAAAAAACCATAGTCAAAGGCCGCCGCTAAAACCCTAGTCAAACAGCTTCAACAACTGCCCCTTTAGCTTGTCTTCGACCTTGTCTTTCACAGCCTCTTCAACCGACTGACCTTCTTGTGTCACAACACCCAACTTTTCCTCAAGCTTCTGTTGTGCACGCGCTTTGACTTCGTCTTCTAGCTCTTTAGCTTTTTGCTCCAACTTCGCCTTTTCCTCGGCAAGGTTCAGATTAATTGCAGCTTCCAAATCAGGTCGAATACGCGGATCAGACCATGGGCCTTTGATGCTGACCGGGATCGCCAGCCCTTTGCCCGAATTGGCGCGCAACGCTGACGGCGTAAACAAATAATCAATGTCCTGTGCGCCTAAGCCAATGCGTCCTTTTCCGCGGGCCTCATAGTTGGGCAGCACAAACAACAGATCATCATTGTTCAAATTGCCTGCAGTCATGGTGAACGTCGCACCCAAACTGTCAAAGACTGTCGTACCGCCTGATCCCTTGCCACTGCCCATCAGCGTGTTCAAATCCAAACCCTGAATGGTGCCTTGACCCAAACGAACGGCCCCTTTGCCAGACATTGATCGCATGATCGCATCCACCGATGAACCACTGGCTAGGAATGACATCTCGGCATCTCCCGATCCGGTCAACCGCTCCATGCCCAACGCATCGCGCAACACACCTTGCACGGAAATTCCCGAGGCAAATATCTTCCCCCCCACGGACAGACCACCACGATTGTTCATCACGAACTCACCCGACACGGTCCCGTCATATGCCTGCACTTCACGCAATTCAAACACGGCACGCGAGCGGGCATTTTTGATCAAAGCGCGGGTAGAACCCAACTTGAACGACCCCAAATCAACACTGCTTGCAGTGACTGCAATATCGCCATTAAAGCTGGCCAATCCTGATGCATCTATCACGGCCTTTGACCAGCCGGCGCTTGTCGCTGCGGCACCACTGCTGCCACTTGCCGAAGCGTCATCACCTGTCAAACCAGTCAAATCTAACGCACCTGCACTGAGTTGTGCATTCACTTGCGGCACGCCGTTCAGCGAGATATCCGCAGCGCCTGACAGCGTATTGCCACCCAATTCCGCCACCAACTCGCGCAACGACAGACGACGATCAGAGGTCAGCGTCACATCCGCACTCATATCAACAGTGCGGCCCAAGCCACGTGGCAAATCTGCCCCACCTAGACCCAAACCACGCAAAAACTGATCTGTATCGGACAGGTTCAGCCCCAAACGCCCAGCAACATCGCCAGCCGTACTTGCACGACCATTCAACGAAAGCACACCACCTACCGTTTCAATCTCAGCCACAACAGGTTGAACCTGTCCCGCGATAAATCCCGCGAACCCGTCAATCCGCGCCACCACATCCACGTCCGCACCAGCGGGGCGCAATGTCGCGCGAATATCCGCAGCCCCCAAACGCTCTGGCCAATCCAGTGCCAAGTCAACGCCAGTGTAGGACACCAAATCGCTGCCCTCTGCGTCATAGATTAACGTCGCATCGGTGACAGACAAGCGCTGCAAACTGAACGCTTGCGGGGCACGATCTGGCGACACCTCAGTCTCAATCGCAGCTTCCCCTGTCGCATTGGTGAACATCCAGCTGGCACGCCCATCTTTGCGACTTTCCAATCGAATGGTTGGGCTTGTGGCCTCGATATTGGTGATCTTGATCTCGCCACTTAACAAAGCCGAGGCATCAATCCCAATCGCCACATTTTGCGCCGTCAGCATCGAGCCCTGCCGCGCCCAATCGGCGTTGCCAACTTCAAGACCACCCGCAGAGACACCCAAAACAGGCCAAATCGTCATTGACACATCGCCGGTGATGCTCACATCACGGCCTGTCTGCGCCCTGATCTGCTCCGCAGCAATCCGCGCGATCCGGTCAGCAGGCAAGAAAAACAGCGCGCCTACCAGAATAACGACAATCAGCAGCAACGCCCCAACGATACGCCCAATCCATTTCATGCCCGACAACCCCTTTGATCAAATTACATAACACCTAAGCCAAGGACCGCCCAAACCTCAATCCCAGAACCCTTTCCCTCTGCGAAGCCATCCACTATAGGCAGGGACATGAGCACAAACCCGCCCAATATTCGCCCCGACCTCGCCCCTAAATTGCAAGTGCGTGAACCTGTGCGCAGCGGCCAGCCGACCATCGGCATGGTGTCATTGGGTTGTCCCAAAGCACTTGTCGACAGCGAACGTATTCTTACGCGGCTTCGGGCCGAAGGGTACGGCGTGTCCCCTGATTATGCAGGCGCAGATGCAGTGATCGTGAACACCTGCGGGTTCCTAGACAGTGCCAAGGCCGAAAGCCTTGATGCGATCGGCGAAGCGTTAAGCGAAAACGGCAAAGTTATTGTTACTGGCTGCTTGGGCGCCGAACCCGACTACATCCGCGAACATCACCCGCGTATCCTCGCCGTCACTGGCCCACATCAATACGAACAGGTGTTGGACGCCGTGCACAAAGCCGTGCCAGCCTCCCCCGATCCGTTTATTGATCTGTTGCCCGCGTCCGGTGTGTCCCTGACCCCGCGCCACTTCAGCTACCTGAAAATTTCCGAGGGCTGCAATCACAAGTGCAAGTTCTGCATTATCCCAGACATGCGCGGACGCCTGCAATCACGCCCCGCCCACGCGGTGATGCGCGAAGCCGAAAAACTGGTGCAGGCTGGCGTTAAAGAACTGCTGGTCATCTCCCAAGACACCTCCGCCTACGGTGTCGATATCAAACACGCGGAAGACCGTAGCCACCGCGCCCACATCACCGATCTGGCCCGTGATTTGGGGACTTTAGGCGCATGGATCCGCCTGCACTACGTCTACCCCTACCCTCATGTGCGCCAAATGATCCCGCTGATGGCAGACCCTGCAAG
>JBLHPE010000191.1:0-3731 GCA_047624005.1 Ascidiaceihabitans sp. | reverse complement strand
ATAGATAAAAAGCTGGTAAAGCAGGTTACTTATAGGAATATTACCTAGTGAGCAGATATTTAGACGGAATCGATCTTAAAATCCTTAAAGAGCTTGAGGTTGATGGCAGGCTTTCAATCGTTGAACTTGCAGGACGGGTCAACTTGACCAACACGCCTTGCTCTGAACGGGTGAAACGGCTTGAGCGGGCGGGGCATATTACCGGCTATCGCGCCATTTTGAACATGGACAAACTTGGGCTGAGCCATTTGACGGTCATGCAAGTCTCGCTTGCGGCAACTGCGGGCAATAACTCATTGGATGACTTTAATGCGGCTGTTCGCCAAATCCCTGAAGTTGAAAGTTGCCTAATGATTGCAGGATCATTTGATTATTTGCTGACGGTCCGGACACGAGACATCGCGCAATTTCGGACTGTATTAGGAGATAAAATCAATAAACTGCCTGGCGTTTTACAGACGAATTCGTTCGCCGTAATGGAAATCGTAAAGGAGAGTAAGGAATTTCGGGGTGCTGCACAGACCGATTAGATCTGCCTCTCACCATTGGGCTGCGATCATTCCTTTGTGGGACGTCCACGCCTGCAACTCGCATTCAGTGAAACTTTCACCGTTGCTGCGAACCGTCTCCATTTTCCGCTACCAGATAACTTCCTAGCATAAGTCATTTGAAGCCAAACTAGCCGTTCATGGAATTCCTTAACCTTGGGTCATCGGCAGAAGCCGATGACCGTCAGTGTGCATGGGTTAAATTGGTATGACTGGGACAGTGAAAACCTACTCATCCTTTCCCAATCCTTGAAAGACACCACCAAATGCGCCGCTAGAGCTTGGTGCCGCTTGCTTGGGCTCGTTTACAGTGGGTGCTTCAGGCGCATTGAGCTGATTTTCCAAATTCTGTAACCGGCGTTTTTCGTTCAAAGCTTCGATACGAAGGTTGATTTCTATCTGCTTGGCAGCTCGCACATCCAGTTTGCATTGCTCTGGGCTGTGGCTTTGTGCGGTTCCGACCATCGCGATGACAAGGAAAGACAGCATCACCAACATGAGTGCCGCAGGATTACCGCTTAATAGCTTGCGAGCGGTCCCTATAGGTTTAGGGGCCACTTTGGCCGTCTTTAGTTTTTCTGTATTGGCGGCATTGCGACGGAAGGCTTCAAAGGCAAGCGCACCAAAAACCGTCAGGACGACAATAATGAACGCCAAAGCTGAAATTGATGGGTTGATCCCATAACGCACCTTTTGCGCCAATTCGATTGTCAGGGTTGGATAGTTCCCAAACGTGAACGTAGTCGTGTTGTAGTTTTCGAACGAGGCCAAGAATGCCAACACCGCAGCAGATGCAATTGCCGGGCGCAAGAACGGCAACATGATTTTACGAAACGCCTGCGTGTGGGTTGCACCAAGATCTAAGGCGGCTTCGGTCAAGTCGGGGTCAAACCGTTGAAGTCGGGCGATGAAGATCAGCATCGCATAGGAGGCAATAAAGGTAGATTGGCCTAGGATGGTCAGGAACAGGCCGTTGTGAAACAGGGCGTCTGTAGACGGCCCAAAGACTTGGCTGACCCGATCCCAAAACACGATTGTCGAGATGCCAAGCACCACGCCAGGTATAAGAATTGGGGCGATGATGATCGTGTAATAGGTCGTGCGCAATTTGGGCCAAACCTGTGTCAGAACAAGGGCTGCTGCCATCCCGATAGAAACCGACAGGATGACCGTGCCTATCCCGATAATTACGCTGTTCTTAATGCCGTTCAGTATGCGCTGATCGTTGAAAAGAACGTTGAACCATTCATAGGAGAAACAGGCCCAAGGTGAAACGGATGGGAACCCCGATGAGTTAAACGCGGTCAAGCTCATCACCAACAGTGGGCCCAAAAGGTACCCAAAGAAGATGAACAGATAGACACCAAGCGCTATGCGGGAGACAAATTTAGAGCTCATTTGCCGATGTCTCCCATATTAACTTTGAAGACACGCATAAGCATCAAAACGATCGCGATACTGGTGAAAAGCAAAACAATTGCGTAGGCCGATCCTTGTTGCCAATTCAGAGAGTCGTTGAACCACTGATAGACCAATTGCGTGAACCACAGACTTGATGGCCCCCCCAAAACTTGCGGGACAGCCAGCGCACCAGCCGACAGCATGAACACCATCGTTGCACCTGATGCGATCCCCGGTTTGGCGTGTGGGATAACGATGCGACGATGAATGTGAATCCAGCTTGCGCCCATATCACGTGCCGCTTCGATTTGATTGCGGTCAAGGCTTTCGATGACGTTATACATCGGGAACAGCATCAGCAGAATATACGCGTATCCTAGACCCGCGTAGAGCGCATAGTTTTCGCGGATAAAATCCACGGGGGCAGACGTGATATGCAGGAACATCAACGCTTCATTCAGCAGACCGCTTTCGCCAAAAATAATCCGTAATGCGAAGGCACGCAAAATCTCGTTGATCCAATAGGGAATGATCAACATGACCACCAAAAGGCGTGCAAAACTGGTGCCTTTTGATTGGCCTAGAAAGTAGGCCAGTGGATAACACATGATAATATTGGCAATCGTCACAAACAGGGCGGTGACAATTGTGCGGACAAAAACCATCAAATCGACTGTGTTGTACGTTCCACTAGAGCCTGCGGCCCCATAGACCAATTGTTTGTAGTTCTTAAGGGTATAGACATCCTTTGGCCCGCCAACTTCGGCTGGAGGTAGATTATAGCGAAACGAGAAATCCAACATTGATACCTGTGGAAGGACGATCAAAACGATGATCCAAAACCCCACCAAAAGCATCAGAACGCTCCCCATCACGGGGCCGTTGTTCTTGAAAAATTGCGAAAAGATCTTGGGCTTTTTCATGCTCACCCCTATTCCGACGCTAAATCGCCCGCGGGCATAACAACCGCGTTTGATGCATCATAGTGAAGGGTCATGTTGTTGCCTTTGGAGGACTCGCGGTCTTGGCCTAAGTTGGGAAGCGACATTTTGATTTGTTTGCCGCCGTCACCTTCTAAGAACACGCTATACGCATTGCCCTCAAATTCTTCGTTCAGAACATTCGCAGAAATTGTGGTTTTACTACTTTCATCCGCAGTCCCCAAGGCCAGGGCTTCGGGGCGTACAAACATCATCGCTTCATCGCCAACATTCATTTTACCAACTGCACTTGGCGTGATTTGGGTCAAAAGGTCACCCGAGCGGTTGGTGCGAATGATCGCTTCCTTGCCGTTGATCGATTGGATTTTCCCTCGGAAAACGTTGTTCTCTCCAACAAACGACGCAACAAACGGTGTGGCTGGGTGGTCGTAAATCTCGTGGCCACCAGCGATTTGATCGATAATGCCAGACCGCATCACGGCAACGCTGTCCGACATGGTCAGCGCCTCGCCTTGGTCGTGGGTGATATAGATAAACGTGATTCCGACGCGTTGTTGAATTTCCCGCAGTTCGGTTCGCATGTGCTGGCGTAGTTTCAGATCAAGCGCAGAAAGCGGTTCATCAAGCAGCAAAACATCTGGTTCGGCGCAGAGCGCACGTGCGATTGCAACGCGCTGCTTTTGGCCACCTGAAAGTTCAGAGGGGAATTTATCGCCCTGCCCACTAAGGGCAATCATATCCAACAGTTCATCCGCGCGTTTACGGCGCTGCACTGCTGTCGCCCCTGCAACTTCCATTGAAAACGTGATGTTTTCCCAGACTTTCATCAATGGGAACAAGG
>JBLHPE010000190.1:0-3787 GCA_047624005.1 Ascidiaceihabitans sp. | reverse complement strand
GACTATACCAAGATGCTTTTCGCGGCATCTGGGCATCAAGTTGCATTGCCTGCCATTCCAGCGTCTGATGCTTTGTTAAGGGTCACAAACGTGGTGCGCGACTATAAGACCCCGCGCAAATCTGTCTTTGGCGCACCAGGTACCTTTCGCGCGCTCAAGGGCGTTAGCTTCGACATCAAACGGGGTGAACGCTTGGGGCTTGTTGGGGAAAGCGGTTGTGGAAAATCGACCTTAACACGCGCTATTTTGGGGCTAGAGGACGTGCAAGACGGACAGATCACCCTAGACGGCGATCCTGTATTTTCGGGAAATCAACCCAATCTTGCCGTGCGTCGAAAAATGCAAGTCGTGTTTCAAGACCCCTTCGGCAGCTTCAATCCACGCCACAAGGTTACAAGGCTGATTACGGAACCGTTTCACCTGCTGGATAAACAACCCTCCCCCACCGAGCGCAAACAACTGATCGATGAAACCCTCACAGCGGTTGGCCTAAACCCATCGGACGCCGACAAATATATCCATCAGTTTTCTGGCGGACAACGTCAACGGATCGCCATTGCGCGTGCCCTGATTATCCGACCTGATTTGATTGTTTTTGACGAGGCCGTGAGCGCCTTGGATGTCTCGGTTCGCGCCCAAATTCTTGACCTGTTGGCCGACTTGAGTGCGCAATATAACCTAACTTATCTGTTCATCAGCCATGACCTTAGCGTCGTGCGCACCATCACGGACCGTGTTTTGGTGATGCAACACGGCGAGATTGTGGAACATGGCGCAACTGAACAGGTTTTCACCACTCCAAATCACCCCTACACTCGGGAACTAATCGCGGCGGCATCGGTTTTGCCCGATCTGGAACACCTGAGGGGATAGCCCATGAAGACCGTCAATCTGGCAGAAAAGCTGGCGCAGTTCTCAAGCCATTGGGACCCTCATGTGGTGGCCGATTACAATGGAAATGACGTCATGGTGGTTAAATTCATCGGAGAGTTTCCTTTTCACAGCCATCCCGATACCGACGACTTCTTTTTGGTATTGGAAGGCGAAATGGTGATGGATCTTGAGGGCGAAACCCACACTGTCAAAGCCGGTGAACTGTTTGTTGTCCCTACTGGTGTCACCCACCGCCCCCGCGCTGAACATGAATGCAAAGTTCTGTTGATTGAACCAAAAGGTGTGCCAAACACAGGCGATCCAGCAACGGCCGCACCCAAACCTCGCATTTAATAGGAACCGCTTATGCATCCCGGCCCAAAGAACCTGATCACTGACGTCAAAGGCCTAAAGGTCGGCAATGCGCAAGACGATACACTCAAATCAGGCTGCACTGTCGTTGTCGCCGATGCCCCATTTACAGCATCTGTTCACGTCATGGGTGGCGCACCAGGAACACGTGAAACGGATTTGCTAGCGCCAGATAAATCAGTTGCGGCCGTGGACGCATTGGTTTTGTCCGGCGGGTCAGCCTATGGCTTGGATGCCTGTTCAGGTGTCGTAGATGCACTGCGCCGCGCAGGCCACGGCTACCGCGTCTTTGATGCCATCATACCTTTGGTTCCAGGGGCAATCTTGTTTGATTTGCTGAATGGCGGAGACAAAGAATGGGACGACAACCCATACCATGCCCTTGGTCGCAAAGCCTATGATGCCCAATCTGATAACTTCGCTTTGGGCAGCGTTGGTGCGGGCACAGGTGCGTTAACTGGTATGATGAAAGGCGGATTGGGGTCTGCTTCTTTAGTTTTGGACAATGGGGCGACTGTGGGCGCATTGGTCGCCGCAAATCCAATCGGCAGCGCAACAACGCCAAGCGACCGCCACTTTTGGGCCGCCCCATTTGAGATAGATGGTGAGTTCGGCGGCGCAGGAACAGACACCGCCAGTGGCCTTGGCCGCGACCTGAACAGCCGCAAGATGAAAGCGTTTTTTGAACGGGCCAACACAACAATCGCGATCGTCGCCACCGATATGGTGTTGGACAAAGCGCAGTGCCAACGGGTGGCCATCGCTGCACATGACGGAATTGGGCGTGCCATTGTTCCAGCACATATGCCCGGCGACGGTGATTCAGTTTTCGCATTATCTACAGGTGCCATTCCTATGCAAAAACCTGAACGAGATTTGATGTTGGTGGGACATGCCGCCGCCCTTTGCCTGTCACGCGCTATTGCACGCGCAGTTTATGAAGCCACCCCTGCCCCCGGCGATCTGCTGCCATGTTGGAGCGACCTAAATGCGTAAGGAAAATAACACATGACTCATGATCTTTATGGCCTGCCCATCACGGGCGCATCCGATGCAACGCTTCAAGGCATCAATGACTTCATCCACGGGTTCATCAGCTTTGAACCCAAAGCCACAAACGTCATGGCAGCAGCAAGTGAAGCACCAAATTGTTGCTTGGTGAACGCTTACACCGCTATGATTTGGATGCTACTTGAGGCTCCTATCGCTCCGAAAAAAGCCGCCCCGTTTTTGGCAGCTGCAGAAGCCGCAATGGAAGCCGCAACCCCTCGCGAGCAGATGATAACACGTGCGGTGCGGGCATGGGTCGATGGCGATGTTCCAGCTTGTGTGAAACTCTGCGAAGATATTTTAACCGATCACCCACGCGATATGGTCGCCTTAAAGTTGGGCCAATATCACACGTTTAATGCGGGTGATTATGCCAGCATGTTGCGGCTTGCGTTAAAGTCGATGCCGGAGGCCGAAGACATTCCTTATGCACATGGGATGCTCGCCTTCGGATATGAAGAATGTCACCTGCTGGATGATGCAGAAAATGCGGCGCGCCATGCGATGGAATTGCGTCGCGACGAACCTTGGGCCCACCACGCCCTTGCACATATTTATCTGACCCGTGGTCAAACCGCTGAAGGTGCTGCGTTTTTGGAAAGCGTTGCAGATACATGGAGCAACTTAAATTCGTTTATGCACAGCCACAACTGGTGGCATTTGGCACTGTTTTACATCAGCGCGGGGCGAGAATCCGACGTGGTCAAAGCCTATGACACTCACGTCTGGGGACTGGCCAAAGACTATAGCCAAGACCAAGTTGGCGCGGCGTCCCTTCTTGCACGCATGGAGTTTGCAGGCATTGATGTTGGCGATCGCTGGGCCGATGTGGCCAACCATGTAGCCAAACGTGGAGTTGACACTGTCAGTCCCTTTTTAACGTTACAATATCTCTACGCACTTGGACGGGTGGGCCGTGCCGAGGCTGAAACTCTGCTCACTGCGATTGAAGAACGGGCAGAGGATGAAACGCAATTTGATCATCTTGTCTGGCGTGATGTTGCCGTTTGGGCCGCACATGGGATTGCAGCCCATGCCGCAGAAGACTGGGATGACGCCATTCGTTTCTTGGGAAAAGCCCTGCCCCGTATGGCAGAATGTGGTGGCAGCCATGCACAACGTGATCTCTTTGAACAAATCCACCTAGATGCACTGATCAAGTCTGGCCAAGCCTCCAAGGCGCAACAGGTCTTGGAAATGCGACGCACCTTCGATCCGGGCGGCGTTCCGTTGAACATGTTACTGGCAGACGCTTATGAAAACGCGGGGCTGCCAAAACAAGCAAACATCGCAAAAGACCGCGCAAACGAAACACTCGCAGCACTCGCTTAGGGCAGACACATGACCAATATTCTGATCTTGGGTGGCGGCGGCATGATTGGCCAAAAACTGGCCACACATTTGAAAGCGAAGGGATTGGGCGCAGACTATTCGCCCAACATCACGCTGTTCGACATCGCGTTTCCCAACCAAAGCGTCGCAAATTGCACAA
>JBLHPE010000189.1:0-3836 GCA_047624005.1 Ascidiaceihabitans sp. | reverse complement strand
GTTCGCAGATACGCCCCCAGCCTTAAGGCTTAACGCGATTTACGCAAATAGACGTAGTAAGCCCCGCCGCCCCCGTGGCGATCATGGGCTTGTGTAATCTGCAAAACGGCTGATGATAAGGGCGGCAATGCCAACCATTGCGGTACTTGATGACGCAATACACCAAACCGTACAGGGATTGGACCGCCATCATCACGTGATTTACCTTTGCCTGTGATCACCAAAACCAAGCGTTTGCCATTGCCTTGCGCTGACAAGATAAACTGCGTCAGCATTGGGTGCGCGCGGTCCAACGTATGGCCGTGTAAATCAATCCGACCTTCGGGCTTTAATTTGCCGCGTTTCATCTGATCGAATGACTTTCGATCCATTTGAACGGGTGCTGCTCGAACTTGATCTGAAACCGACAATACACGAGTGATATGCGTTGTTGGTTTTCGTTTTATACCTGTCGGTATGGCTGGGGAATGGGTTACAGGCGCGGTCAACGCTTCGATCAGCTTGCGTCGTTTAGGGGCTGGTACAAACTGCGGCTCAAGGTTCATCATTGAAGAAAAATCTTTGGGCTTATGCCCTTGATCCAAACGTTCTGTTCGATCTGCAACCTTCCGCCACAACTCGACCTCCTCGGGTCTTAATTTGCGGCCCAATTAGGTATCCTCCGGCAACAATGAGTATGCACGTTGGATTGGCATCAAAACCATCATGCGGCCCGGATCACGTAAGCGTCCAGCGGCGCGGCCTGCTTTGTCACCAGTACCGAAGAACACGTCGGCCCGTTGCGCACCCTTAATTGCTGATCCAGTATCTTGGGCCGTCATCAATCGACGAAGTGGTATCTTACCATCCTTTTCGATCCAAACTGGTGACCCAAGTGTCACAAACTTCGGGTCAACCGCCACGCTACGCATCGTTGTGATCGAACGGTTCATCGCACCCAATGGCCCCTTGTGTGAAGGCACCTGATCAACATTGCGAAAGAACACATACGAGTTGTTGTGAAATAGAAGTTCACGGCCATCGACAGGATTGCGGCGCACCCAATCCTTGATGACTTGTGCGCTGACCTGATGGGGTTTGTACACATTTCGGCGTACCAATTCCGCCCCTAATGAACGATACAAATGGCCATTTGCACCGGAGTATCCGACACGAATGAAACTGCCATCCGGCAAACGAATACGGCCTGATCCTTGGATTTGCAGAAAAAACAATTCAACGGAATCATCGACCCATGCAATCTCCAAGCCGCGTCCGTCCATCACACCGCTGCTTAGAATATCACGACGGGTCAACCACGGGCGGATACGTTTTGCTTCCGGAGGCATCGCATAAACTGGGAAACGATAGCGGGCTGTTCTGACACGCGATCCGTCAAGTTCGGGCTCGAAATAACCAGTGAACAGTGCGTCGTTACCATCCTCGATCAGGACAGGACGAAACAGCAGTTCAAAGAAGGCCCGCGCATCAGGTTGTTGCGTGGCATAGGCACACAGCGTTTTCCAATCGGGATCACGCATATCCCGACAAGTATCTTGAAAGACGGTCAGGGCAGCAGAATGATCATCCTCTGCCCACCCATCCAAATCATCGTAGGATAAAACCTTATACGTCACTTCTGCCGATGCAGGTTGGGTCATCGTAAAAATCCCCGCTGCACAGGCTATCGCGACCGCTTGGCTTACGCGTCTGTAGAAACAAGTAGCCAATTTGGATCATCCGAACCCATGATGCGCGCAAACGCCCACGTGTCTTTTTGTTTTTTCACCTCGGAAGTGCTGCCTTCAACAATATCTCCGCCACGATCACGCACGGCTGATGTTAATTCGGCAACAAAGCGGATCGAAATTTCTGCCTCGTTTGTATCTGGATTCAATGTGGCATCGACCAGTTTCAGTTCACGCACACCGAAGAAGTTAGCATCAATCGTCAAACCTTGATCTTCGCGCGCGGCAACACCGTCAACAAAGCTCTCGTAAATTTCTTCAGACATGAACGGCTGAATTTCGGCCAATTCACCATTCTCGTAACCCATCACGATCATCTCATAGGCGCCACGGGCACCACCAATAAAATCGCCAACGTGAAAGGATGGTTCTAGCCGCTTCATACCAGCCAAAGCATCCGCTTGCGCGCTGCCTTCGTCGGCGTGATCCGTAATATCCAGATCTGGACCGCCTTCAATCACCTCTAGATTGGGGCGACCGCTGCGTTCATTTATTTGAGTTGGTTCAGGCGCATCTTCAAAACCCTCGCGGGTGCCCAACACGTTTTTTAGACGCAGGACTAGGAAAACGGCGATACCGGCCAATACCAATAGTTGGATCAGGGGCTGATTCATAATTACCTCGATAAGTGCAAAAGCATGGAAACATTGAGCTGTTGACCTTATGTAGGGGCAGACCCCCTGCAAGTCCACTGCGGGGACCATGAAAGGATCGTCGCATATGTGGCTTTTTGTAGCCTTTTTGGCTGTACCGCTAATTGAAATCGGCTTGTTTATCCAAGTTGGAGGCGCAATTGGGCTTTGGCCAACGTTGCTTATAGTGATTTTGACCGCTGTTCTGGGCACTTATATGGTGCGAACCCAAGGGTTGATGGCGATTGGAAAGCTTCAAGCTTCATTTTCAGCCCTTGAAGACCCGACCGAGGCACTCGCCAATGGCGCTATGATCCTTTTTGCAGGCGCATTATTGCTGACACCCGGGTTTTTCACGGATGGACTGGGCTTTGCTTTGTGCATTCCATTTATAAGAACCCGTGTTTTTCATGCTTTGCGACAAAAGGTCAAAGTTCAATCCTTCAGCATGGGGTCAGATGGCCCGCAACCGCGACAGCCTTATGACCCGAATGTGATCGATGGGGATTTTGAAGAGGTCGAAAATGACACATCTCAACCAACAGACCCGTCCGGTTGGACCAAGCATTGAGCCCCCTGAACCAAACTGTTACAGGTAGAAAAATTTCGGATTATTCGCAGGAGAAAACTAATGGCCGAGAACGAAGCAGCAGCGGCTCCAGAAGCCGCACAAGCCCAACCACAGATGCGTATTTTGGGTCAATTTATCCGCGATATGTCGTTTGAAAACATCATGGCGCAAAAAGGTGCGCCATCTGATGCACAGCCGGACGTTCAAGTTCAGGTAAATTTGGATGCGAAAAAACGCGGTCCAGACAACCAGTTTGAATCATCAATCAAATTGAACGTGACATCTAAGGTAAAAGACAGCGACACAACGTTGTTCGTCATGGAAATCGATTATGTCGGTATTTTCCACATCGAGGGTGTGCCAGAAGACCAAATGCACCCGTTCTTGTTGATCGAATGCCCACGTATGATTTTCCCATTCCTGCGCCGCATCGTCAGCGACGTGACACGCGACGGTGGCTTCCCACCATTGAACTTAGAAAACATCGATTTCATCGCGCTGTATCGCAACGAAATCGCGCGTCGTCAGGCAGAAGCTCCGGCAGAGCCAGCACCAGCCAACGCGTAAGATATTAAGACTTTAGCCAAAGGGCGGCATCGCCCAGCTCTTTGGCTACATAAGCTTTGTGGTTTTCGGCTTCGCTTGCTGACAGTCTAGATGGCAATGGACTTGGACGCTGACTTGGTGTCCATGCGCCACCACTTTCACCTGATGTTGATGATGAAACTGTCGCCAAACCGAAATCTGGCTGACGTCCACCAATCAGCTCTAGATACACTTCAGCAAGAATTTCACTGTCCAACAATGCACCGTGCAAATCCCGTTCAAAGCTTGTGATGCCAAATCGACGGCACAACGCATCCAAGGACGCTGGAGAACCAGGGAATTTCTTGCGCGCGATCAATA
>JBLHPE010000188.1:0-3856 GCA_047624005.1 Ascidiaceihabitans sp. | reverse complement strand
ACGCCGTCTTCAGCTATCGCTCGGGTGTAGAATGTAACGCCTGATGTTGGATTTAGAAACGTGCCTTCCGTTAAAAGCCGCGCAGTCACATTACGCGAGATTTCAGACTCACGTTCACTCAATTGGGCCTGAGCCGCTGGGACGAGAAGGTGTGCTAAGACAAACATCATCAATGCTGAAATCAGCCCGTAAATAAATACGGGTCTTGCCAAGCGCCAAGGACCAGATCCAGTGGCCTGCATCACGGTCAGTTCACTCTCGTTGGTCAACCTATTGGTCACATAGACCGCTGCTGCAAAGGTGGCGATTGGCACGACTGTTGTAATCAACTTGGGTAGACCGAGTGCTGTGAATTCCAAGAAGACAAGTGCAGTTTGTCCGTCACCGATCAAACGGTCGAACAAAACAACCGCACGGTTGATCCAGAAGACAGCCACCAGTACGAGGGAAAAAAACCCAAACAGCACTAGAAGTTGCGACAGCATATACCTGTCGAATTTCGCCACTCATTTCCCCCAAGTCATGTGTGTGCAACATAGGATATATACTAAACCAAGTAGGACGTGGGGAAAACTGTTATCTGGTTTTTTCCACACAACCACGCTACCTCTAGTATATTGGGGCGGATATTCGCGCCTCGTTGGAATTAAAAACCGAAAAACAGGACGACAACATGCGCAAACCTACACAATTTACATATCAGCCCGTCGAAATTGATCTGATTGCAGATCACAAAGGCCGTGTGGCGATCTGTGTGGACGATGAAGGGCGCATGGATGTGTCGGGGCGCCGCGTCAATCGATTGACCAAAGGTGCTGTTGTCCGTCTATTAGAAAGCCCACGATTTGAGAAAATGAAGCAGGGGCAAGTCTTCTCGCTGAATTTGCCAGCTGGAATGGCCGCGGATGCAGTCGATATCGTCCGTCTGTCCCGCCGGGCCAAAGTTGATGAGGCACGCGCTGCAGGTGCATCGTTGGCGAAGGTGCGCGGTGACGCTGATTTAATGCTGGTTGCGGGGAATGCGAAGTATGCAGCCGAGATCGCATTCGGGTTGGCGATGCGCGATTACAGCTTTGTTGAGCATAAAACTGCAAGTGAAACATCCAAGGGTGCCGTTACAGTGGTATGTGGAAAACCTGACGAAGTTTCTACTGCTGCTGCCCCATTGATGGATGTTGCTGAAGGCGCATTCATGACCCGCGATCTGATAAATGAACCTGCAAACGTCCTAACGACCACTGAGTTTGCCAATCGTTTGGTCGAAATGGAAAGTCTAGGCTTAAAGGTGCAAGTTTTAGATGAGGATGAGCTGTTAAGCCTTGGAATGGGAACCCTTTTGTGTGTTGGTCAAGGGTCAGACTCCCCATCCAAAGTTGTAGTGATGGAGTGGAATGGTGGTAACAGCGGTGATGCGCCACTAGCCTTGGTTGGCAAAGGTGTTGTGTTTGATACAGGTGGTATCAGCATCAAACCGGCAGCGGGCATGGAAGACATGACAATGGACATGGGCGGCGCAGGCGTTGTTGCTGGCACAATGCGGACTTTGGCGTTGCGCGGTGCAAAAGCCAATGTTGTTGGCTTAGTCGGGCTTGTTGAAAATATGCCGTCGGGTAATGCGGTACGCCCCGGTGATGTTGTCACATCAATGAAGGGTGACACGGTAGAGGTCATAAATACGGACGCCGAGGGTCGCTTGGTGCTGTGCGATGTAATGTGGTACGCGCAAGAACGTTTTTCACCCGTTGGAATGATCGATTTGGCGACTTTGACCGGCGCAATTATTGTTGGATTGGGGCATGAAAACGCTGGTGTGTTTTCTAACAATGACCCTCTATGCAACGCGTTCCTACGCGCAGCTGCCGCTGAAGGTGAGGGCGCATGGCGTATGCCGCTTGGCCAAGCCTATGACGATTTGTTGAAATCACGAATTGCCGACATGAAGAACATCGGCGGCCGCGCAGCGGGTTCGGTGACTGCCGCGCAGTTCTTGCAACGATTTGTCAAAGATGATTGCCCTTGGATTCACCTTGATATTGCTGGTGTTGCATCGGTCAAGTCAGAGACCGCTTTGGCCCCAGCTGGTGCGACAGGATGGGGTGTGAGGGCATTGAACCGTTTGGTGTCGGACATGTTAGAAGCTGACTAATGGGCGCTGCATACTTCTATCACCTGACACGCCATCCCGTCGATGTGACATTGGCCATGCTTTTGGGCAAGGCTGGTGGCGCAGGATGGCGCGTCGCAGTGCGTGGCACAGACTTAGGTCGATTACGTTGGCTGGATGAGAAACTTTGGGTTGGGCAAGAGGCCGATTTTTTGCCACATGGTATCGCTGGCGGGCCACAGGATGCTGATCAGCCAATATTATTGACTACCTCAGCCGAGGCTGCAAACGATCCACAATGCGTGATGTGTGTTGATGGCGCGCAAATTTCGGCTGCCGAAATTGAGACGCTGGATCGTGTCTGTGTTTTGTTTGACGGGAACGATCCTGAGGCCTTGGATATTGCACGAGGGCATTGGAAAACGCTTAAAGATGCTGGTGCCTCGGCACAATATTGGTCCCAAGCAGATGGGCGATGGGAGAAGAAGGCCGAAACCTAAACTTGGTCATTTGATGGGTTAACGGGTGAGCGAAAGAACATCGTTTGCAATTTCGATACGGCCCCAGCGTTGAAGATAACCCATACCTAAAAGAGATCCGAACATTTCACCACCGCTGACGACGGCCCGGACATCTCGGTCAACAACATTACCAATTTGATTAGTTTCAAGGGTGATGTTCCCCGTCTCAACGGTGCCATTTGCTGTCTCGGCACGGCCGTAAAAAGACAAGGTAGCGACATCAACGCCGACTCTTTGAGCGTCTTGCTTGTTTAGGACTATATCGGTAGCGCCAGTGTCGATGACAAAATCAATAGGGACATCGTTTACAGCAAGTCGCAAGTAATAGTGCCCATCACGACTTATTGGGACGGTAATGCTATTGCCATCGGTTGATTGCGATCCTAGGTGGCGTTCGATATCGCCCCATAGACCAAATGCGCCAATTGCTGCGATGAAACTCAAGACCCAAATTGCTGCATGCTGGGCGGCTTGGCTAAGGTTCTTACGGCTTCGTGTCCACAACCCTGCAGACAATAACAGGCCAAGTAGAACGAGATAGGTGGCCTGCGCAAAAATCTCGTCAGGCATTCTTAACCGCCAGTGGTTGCGACAAAAGTGAAGTCGCGTAAGCCATCAAGGACAAATTGTACTGACAGGGCAGCAAGCAACATACCCAATAAACGGGTCACCACCGTAATCCCCGTTTTGCCAAGTGCCTTTTCCAACAACCCACTTGCAAGAAACAACAGCATGACCAAGATAACGACCGCAGCTGTAACACCTAAAACCATGGCCAATCCCTCAGCGCCTGGTCGTTGACCAGTCAGCAAGATAACTGAAGCAATTGCACCAGGGCCCGCAATTAATGGAATTGCCAGCGGGAATACAGATGGATCATCGCTGTTGTCTTCATCTTCAGCCTGATCTTCGCGGCGCTTCGTACGTCGCTCAAAAAGCATATCGAGCGCGGTTATGAATAAGAGAATACCACCTGCGATACGAAAAGCGGGCATCGATATGCCAATAAATTCAAGAACTGCTTCACCCAAAAGTGCAAACATGATCAGCAAAAGGATTGCGATTCCGCAGGATCTGAATGCAATCTTGCGTCTGGCACTGGCCGACATACCTTGGGTCAGAGCGACGAAAAGAGGTGCTAAGCCAATGGGGTCAATAACAACAAACATTGTCACAAATGCAGTGATTAAAAATGTAGTATCAACCATATTTTAATGACTGGCGCTTTGCC
>JBLHPE010000187.1:0-3935 GCA_047624005.1 Ascidiaceihabitans sp. | reverse complement strand
CGACGCGAGTTTTGCTGTCGCTGGCCCAATCACCCATGCGGTGCGGGTTGTTCTGTGCATAGCTTTTGACGGCTTTGGCTGCGCGGCGGTCAGAATTGCCTTCGCGCAGAACAGGGTTCACGGCAGAGCCTTTGAGGCCATCATACTTCGTACGAACTGCTTTTTCGTCTTCGGTCTCTGGTGCCTCTGGGTAGTCAGGCAGCGCGAACCCTTGCGATTGCAATTCCGTGATAGCGGCGACCAACTGTGGAACAGAAGCGGAAATGTTTGGCAACTTGATCACGTTGGCATCTGCTGTTTTGACCAAGCGACCCAATTCGGCCAGATCATCAGATTGACGCTGATCTTCTTTTAGATGCTCGGGGAAGGTGGCAAGAATACGACCTGCGAGGCTGATATCTTTGGTACCGACTGACACGCCCGCGGCTGCTGCAAATTTTTGGATAATTGGCAGGAATGATGCAGAGGCCAGCTCAGGCGCTTCGTCGACTTTGGTGTAAATGATATCTGACATAGGGAACCTCATGAATGTGATTTGAGCGTTCCATACCGGATGCAACCGGTGGCGTCGACTGTATACCGTTGTATGCAGAAAGAAATATTTGGATGAATCTGATGAATCCTTTAAGGGCGCGACGCAAAACGTTGCTTTGATTGGGGGATGTGTTTCAACGTGGAGGCCAATCCTTGCGCAATCTCGCTGAGCAGAATGTCATAGGAATTTATGCAACCGGTTGCAAAATGACAGGTTCACGATAAAGTAAACCTCGAATCATTGTGGGAATTATCTGGGGTAACACCAGAAGTTCCAAATTAAATGGGTATAATTAAGCCTGATGCAAAGGTTCAAGAGATGACCGATCCGGCAAAATAATTGCCGGTTTCAGCCGCTTTCATAGCTTCAATAGGCCCCATCAGGGATCTGTGAGGGGATGATGTAGATGCCTCGATTAGAGGCCCCGGTATAAATAAACCGTGCGCCGGGCACGATTTTGGGAGGAATATAATGAAAAAGTTCGTTTTGGCCGCTGGCCTGACAGCCCTAATGGGTACAACTGCAGTTGCAGAGCTACAAATCGGTGTGTCTGTTGCCCGTTTTGACGACAACGGTCTGACCGTTATGCGCAACGGCATGACAGCGTTTGATGAATCCAGTGACGACGTGTCACTGCAAATCGAAGATGCGACAGATGATGTTGCAAAGCAGCTTGACCAAATCAACAACTTCATCGCATCCGGCGTTGATGCGATCATCGTGAATGCAGTTGATACAAACGCAACCGAAGCAATGTCGCGCGCAGCATCATCCGCTGGTGTTCCATTGGTTTACGTGAACCGTCAACCAATCAACATGTCTACATTGCCAGAGGGACAAGCGTTCGTTGCTTCTAACGAAATCGAATCCGGTACCTTGGCTGCATTCCGCATGTGCCAAGATCTGCGTGCAGCTGGAAAATCGGGTGGTGCAGCAGCTTATGTTTTGGTCGGTCAGTTGTCCAACCAAGCCGCGGTTCAGCGCACCAAAGATTTCCATGACGTGATTGGCATGGACATGTGTAACTTCATCACAATTATCGATGAGCAAACGGCTGAATGGTCACGCGATAAAGCTGCTGACTTGATGACAAACTGGATTTCCTCTGGTGAGCCATTCGATGCCGTATTTGGCAACAACGATGAAATGGCTATTGGTGCAATCCAAGCTATGAAGTCTGCTGGTATTTCCATGGATGACGTGGTTGTCGGCGGCGTTGACGCAACAGCTGATGCGCTTGTTGCAATGGCCCAAGGCGATATGGACGTAACAGTGTTCCAAGACCTTGCAGGTCAAGGCGCAGGTTCCATCAAAACAGCCATGGCGCTGGTAAATGGCGATGCTGTCGACAAACAGGTGTTCATCCCATTCAAATTGGTGACTCCAGAAAACTTGGCTGACTTCCAGTAACTCTTACTGGCATTCGACGCTAAAATGCGATGATGTAGGGCGGCCCTTGTTGCTGCCCTACATCTCTAAACCGCAAACCATGACAGAACGGGAGAGCTGGCACATGTCAGATACGAGCCAAGGCACAGGTGGCCTGTCCTTCGATAAATCAAAACGGCAATGGCCGAACGAGCTGAACGTCTTTGGCGCGTTGATCCTGATTGTCATCGTCTTTGAAATTCTAGGCGCGATCTTTATGCAGCAAAGCTTGTTGTTTGATTCACGCGACCGCTTTGATAGTATTTTTAACGAACAGCGTCTGCGGATTATTATCATTCAAGTCGCCATCGTGGGCATTATCGCCCTTGGCGTGACGCAGGTTATTATTACCGCGGGTATCGATCTGTCTTCTGGTTCTGTTCTTGGTGCGACCGCAATGATTGCGATGAGTTTTGCTCAAGTTTCCGAAGTGAATGGTGGCCCAAATCCTAAAGCCATCTTTGGTCCGGCGTTGCAGGATCTTCCTTGGCTTATCCCCGTTATTGTCGGCCTATGTTGTGGTATCGTTGCAGGTATCGTGAACGGTATACTTGTTGCTTACTCTCGCATCCCCCCGTTCATCGCGACGCTTGGCATGATGCTTTTCGCACGTGGCGTGGCCCAGTGGTGGTCTAAAGGTAACCCAATTTCATTCCCGACCGAGGCTTATGCCAAAATCGGTGCTGGCATGATGCCAGTTGTTATTTTCCTATCGCTTGCTGTGCTGTTCCACTTTGTCATGAACTATACACTTTACGGCAAACACACTTATGCCATTGGCTCGAACGAGGCTGCGGCCCGTATGTCTGGCATCAACGTGCCGCGCCATTTGGTGCTGGTCTATGCGATTGCGGGGATGTTGGCTGGCTTGTCAGCGGTGATCCTTACCTCGAAAAATCTGACCGCCCAGTCGGGTATGGGCTTGTCATATGAGCTTGATGCAATCGCGATGGCCGTTATTGGCGGTGTATCATTGTTTGGTGGCCGTGGGTCGGTGATCGGAACGGTTATTGGTGCGCTGATCATTGGTGTTATCACGTCGGGCTTCACGTTCTTGCGTCTTGGTGCGTTCTATCAAGAAATGGTGCTGGGTTGCATTATTGTAGGCGCTGTTGCGCTGGATCAATTGCAACAAAAACGCGCCGCGGCGCGGTCATAAGGGAGGATCTAGACATGTCAGATATTATTCTTGAAACCAAAGACCTCACCAAACATTATGGCGGTGTTCATGCCCTAGAAGGTGCAGATTTTGTTCTGCACAAGGGCGAGCACGTTGCAATCATGGGCGACAACGGTGCGGGCAAATCTACGTTTGTCCGTCAGATCACGGGCGTAGAAATACGCACCCGTGGGACAGTGGTTTTTGATGGAGCAGAAGTGAATTTTGCAGGACCCTTGGATGCGCGTGAGGCCGGTATCGAAACCGTGTTTCAAACGCTGGCTTTGGCTGATGATCTAAACGTACCCGACAATCTGTTTCTGGGCCGTGAAATAACCAAATTCAACTTTTTGGGTCCATTTCGGATACTGGATTACAAATCGATGCGTGATGCCACGATGGCTGGTCTTGTAAAGACGGGGGTTAAGATCCCGAACATCAAGAACACCATTGCCAATATGTCGGGCGGACAACGTCAATGTGTGGCGATTGCCCGCACAGCGACCTTTGCCAGCAAACTGACGATCATGGATGAGCCTACGGCGGCTTTGGGTGTTCAGGAAACGGCGCAGGTCGAGAACATCATTCGTACGTTGAAAGAGCAGGGCGAGAGCCTTATTCTTGTGTCGCACAATATGCGTCAGGTGTTTGACCTTGTGGACCGGATCATTGTGTTCCGTCGTGGCCGTATGGTCGCCAACCTTCGAAAAGAAGATACCAATGGTGAAGACGTGGTTGCCTATATCACCGGCGCAAAAACCGGGGCGGAGTTTGAAGGTGCTGCGTGAGGAAACTTATTGATTTAGCAGACCC
>JBLHPE010000186.1:0-3949 GCA_047624005.1 Ascidiaceihabitans sp. | reverse complement strand
CGGCTTTGACTACCTCGCCAAAGTCATCACTGGCGTCACATTTAAAGACGGAATTGAAGTCACCAACCAAGACCAGATCGCCGCGTGACCCAAAATCCTCAAACACCAGATTTGACAATAACTCCAGCCAAAGCATCAAATTGGGCATCCCCATCGATACCCGCCGTATTGGTCGTCGTGCTGGCGCTTTGGTTGGTATTTGTGGTGCCATCACTGTTGGTGAAATCCGTCGCATTCCCTGTTGAAAGGATAACACCGCTGTCCCCAGGTGTGGCGAAAGGCGAAATAGCATCCCCATCGGTATATATCCCACTCGACGCATTATCGCCTTCGTAAGTGGCTGATAAAACTTCAATTCCACCACCAAAGATTTCATTCGCCATATCCACCGCACTTGCGGACGTGTCGATTGGCAGTTCTGTAGCTATCGGCATATTATTCTCGTATTAATAACGCGTTATGCGTTCTGTTCGAGAGCTTTATGCCCTAAGATTTTGTCATCCGATTGTAGCTAATATGGAAATAGTTTGGCAGCACCGCCGCAACCGTTATTTTAGTGCGACGTACTGATCTAACATTTTTAATGTTTTAATTCAGATAGATGATTTGAAATTATGTTGTTCCTAAATGGGAAACAATCAAACTATCCAGCCCACCGCGCCCACAAACGAACACAATGGGCGCGTGATTTTGCGCAAGCTTATGAATTGCGCCCGCTTTTTTCGAACCTAGGCAGCATGGCGCTGAAATCTTTGCCCAGTCCGCCTTCGTCCTCGACGAACTTCTTATAAAGCGCGAGGGCCAATTCGCCCATCGGTGTATCCGCATCCGCAGTTTGCGCGGCTTGCTGGCTTAACCCTAGGTCTTTCAACATCAGTTCGGCGGCAAACCCTGGGGTGTAGTCATTGTCTGCCGGGCTGGTTGGCCCAACACCTGGGGCAGGGCAATAGGCGTTCATAGACCATGAATAGCCAGAGGATGTGCTAACAACATCAAACATCTTTTGACGATCAAGGCCCAGTTTGTCTGCCAATGCAAAGGCTTCGCAAGTGGCGATCATCGTGGCCCCAAGGATCATGTTGTTGCATATCTTGGCCGCTTGACCTGCACCGGCATCGCCGCAAAGCACGGCCTTTTGGCCCATGATATCAAACAAGGGGGAGACAGCGGCAAACCCAGCTGCTGACCCGCCGGCCATGAATGTGAGCGTGCCGCCCGACGCGCCACCGATGCCACCAGAAACAGGCGCGTCGACGGCCAACAGTCCGGCGTTGCCCGCGTCTTGCGCAACTGCGCGGGCGCTGTCGACATCGACGGTCGAGCAATCCAAAAGCGTTGCACCCGTTTTCATCGCGGGAATAACGTCGGCTGCGACACTGCGCAAAATGGCCCCATTGGGCAGCATTGTGATGACAACATCTGCATCCGTGGCGGCCTCAACAGCATTTGACGCGACGGCGACACCCAAAGCTGTGGTGCCAGCAGGATCAAACCCCGTAACGTTATGCCCTGCAGCGGCCAAATTCGCGGCCATTGGCGCGCCCATATTTCCAAGTCCGATAAAGCCGATGTTCATTCCGTTTCCTTCCGATTTTTCGATCTGTAGGTTCAATGCGTTTGGGCCCAAGGGCTGCAACATTTTGGAAAGCGCGGCGGGGGGCACCGCACCGTCAGCGTATTGCCATTTTGGGCTGCGGTCTTTGTCGATGATCGCGGCGCGGATGCCCTCGATGAAATCACCGTGCTCCATACTGCGCGCGGTAAAGCGGTATTCAAGGTCTAGTGCCTTAGCCATCGTAAGGCTTGGACCCCGCAAACGGTGTAGCATTTCAATGGTGCAGGCCATCGACAACGGAGAGTTGCGGCGCAGTTGCTTTAGGGTTTGGGCGGCAAAATCACTGTCGTCATTTTGCAAGGTGCTTAGGATGTCCGACAGGCTGACGCCGTGGAAATGTGTGTTGATCGCAGCCATTTGCGACTGGATCGGTCCAATTTCAGCGGGTGTCTCAGCGATCAAACAGGCGGGATCACCTGACGTCTCAAGCTGTTGAATAAGGGCGGGCCATTGACCCTCTGGAATATACAGATCGGCAAAGCCCGCAAAAATCGCGTCGGATGCATTCATCCGTGCAGCCGTGGTGCCAAGGTATTCGCCCAACCGATCTGGGGCGAGGGCCAGCATCAATGATCCGCCAACATCTGGAACCAATCCAATGCCAACTTCGGGCATGGCGATCTGGCTGGTGTCGCCCACAACACGGTGTGACCCGTGGCAACCGATGCCCACGCCGCCGCCCATTGTGAACCCTTGTAGGAACGAGACAACGGGTTTGGGGTATTCAAATATCTTTGCGTTCAGGCGGTACTCGTCCGCCCAGAATTTTTGGCCAAAGGCATAGTCGCCTTTGAGGCCAGTTGCATAGAGCTCAGCGATGTCACCGCCTGAGCAAAAGGCACGGTCGCCTTCTGCGTCTAAGACAACCACCGCAACGGCAGGATCGTCCCGCCATTGATCTAAAACCGCTTCAATCGCCAGACACATCTCGTATGTCATGGCATTCAGCGCGTCTGGGCGTTGCAAAGTGATGCGACCAGCACGGCCTGTGATGCGGATGGAGATGTCAGTCATTTTGAGTATTCCACTTGTCTAGCAGTGAGTGTTTTAATTCGCGTGGAAATGAAACGGTTTTCACCGAAGAAAAACAAACCAGAAAATGCGAAATAGCGGCGCGCGAAGAAAAAGGCTGCTGAGAAAAAAACAAGTGCTTCAAAGAGCTGGAAAAGAACTGTCAGTCCATACTTGATTTCTAGATTGTGCGTTACAAACATAATTCCCCCAAAAATCAAATGAACGAATACAAGCATCCCCGTCGCCCCGATGGCAACAAGTGCAAAAAAGGGATGCCTGTAAGCCCAATGCCATGCAGACAACTGAGTTTGGATTATCTGACAACGAAGGGTCTGCCATTTAATCATCGGTTCTTCAGCATATCACGCGCCACAATCACTCGCATGATCTCGTTGGTGCCCTCTAAAATCTGATGCACACGCAAGTCACGGACCAATTTCTCGATGCCATAATCCGCCAAATACCCATACCCACCATGCAATTGCAGGCACTGATCGACAACCTTACTGCCGGTTTCGGTCACGAATTTCTTAGCCATAGCGCAGAACTTGGTCGCATCCGGCGCGCCCGTGTCCAGTTTCCACGCGGCGTGGCGCAGGAAGGTACGGGCGGCTTGCAGCTCGATTTCCATATCGGCCAAGCGCCATTGTAGACCTTGGAACTGGTCGATGGATTGGCCAAAGGCTTTACGTTCGCCCATATAGTTCAGCGTTGCGGTAAGTGCGGATTGGGCTGCGCCAAGCGAACAGGCCGAGATGTTTAAACGTCCGCCGTCCAGCCCCATCATCGCGTACTTAAAGCCTTTACCTTCTTCGCCAATCAGGTTGTCAGCCGAGACTTTGCAATCATCAAACTGAACTTGGGCTGTGGGTTGACTGCGCCAGCCCATTTTATCCTCAAGCGCGCCAAATGACAGACCCGTCGCGCCGTCCTCGACATAGACAGTCGAAACACCGCCAGCACCATCCGCACCCGTACGGACCATGCAAACATAGGCGTCTGAATAGCCACCGCCTGAAATAAACGCCTTGGTGCCGTTCAGGGTGTAGCCTTCGTTCGTGCGCTCGGCCCGCGTTTTAAGTGCTGCGGCGTCCGATCCTGATCCGGGTTCGGTCAAGGCATAGCTTAGAACCGTATTCATCGCCAAAATGTCAGGCATCACACGTGCCTTCATCTCGTCACTGCCAAAGCTGTCGATCATCTTTGCGCACATGTTGTGGATAGACAGGAATGCAGCCACGGATGGGCAGGCCATGCTGAGCGCCTCAAATACCAATGTGGCATCGAGACGGCTAAGATCCGTGCCGCCGCCGTCCTCGG
>JBLHPE010000185.1:0-3988 GCA_047624005.1 Ascidiaceihabitans sp. | reverse complement strand
TAACAAAGCAAGGTTAACCTAAGGTCGCGTTGCAAATCCGAACAGGCCGTGCATAACGGCACAAACGGATGAAAAAAGGGCCGAAGCCGATGATCCTCTACCCAGCTATTGATCTAAAAGACGGCCACGCCGTGCGCCTTGTTCACGGCGATATGGAGCAATCCACAGTCTTCAATGATGACCCTGCCGCTCAGGCAAAAGCGTTTGTAGACGCAGGCTGCGAATGGTTACACCTCGTTGATTTAAACGGAGCTTTTGCTGGCGTGCCAGTGAACGCAGCCCCGGTTGAAGCAATCCTAAAAACCTGCAAGGTGCCCACACAATTGGGCGGCGGTATCCGTGACATGGCCACGATCGAGGCATGGTTAGACAAAGGCCTAACCCGTGTGATCCTTGGAACCGTTGCTGTGGAAAACCCTGATTTGGTACGTGAAGCCGCCCGTGCTTTTCCCGGTCACGTTGCCGTGGGTATTGACGCGCGCAATGGCCGCGTGGCAACGAAAGGCTGGGCCGAAGAGACCGATGTGATGGTCACAGACCTTGCCAAGTCGTTTGAAGACGCAGGCGTTGCCGCAATTATATACACGGATATTATGCGTGACGGCGCGATGGGCGGCCCAAACATTGAAGCAACAGCAGACCTTGCCCGCGCCGTGTCGATCCCTGTTATTGCGTCGGGTGGCGTTTCATCGCTTGATGATCTTGTTGCCCTTAAAGCAACAAACGTCATCTCGGGGGCAATTTCGGGCCGTGCGCTTTATGATGGGGCCATAGATTTAAGCGACGCATTGAAAGCCCTCGCCTAACCTTTCATTTTAGGTCCATTCAAGATATCCGAACCCTAACTAAACCAAGGCAAAATAGACAATGCTCAAAACCCGCATCATTCCTTGCCTAGACGTGGCTGACGGCCGTGTGGTCAAAGGCGTGAACTTTGTCGGACTACGCGATGCAGGCGACCCTGTGGAATCTGCGCGCGCCTACGACGCCGCCGGTGCGGATGAACTTTGTTTTCTTGATATCCACGCAACAGTTGAGAACCGTGGCACCATGTTTGACGTCGTGCGCCGCACAGCTGAACAATGTTATATTCCGCTGACTGTGGGCGGCGGTGTGCGAACCAGTGTTGATGTACGCGACTTGCTTTTAGCAGGTGCAGATAAGGTCAGCTTCAATTCCGCCGCCGTCGCCAACCCTAACGTTCTGGCTGACGCAGCCAATCAATTTGGCAGCCAATGTATCGTCTGCGCGATCGACGCAAAGACTGTTGCACCCGGGCGTTGGGAAATATTCACTCACGGCGGACGCAAACCTACCGGAATCGACGCTGTCGAATTTGCATGCCTTGCCGCCGCCAAGGGCGCTGGTGAAATTTTGCTGACTTCAATGGACCGCGACGGGACAAAACAAGGGTTTAACCTGCCCCTCACCCGCGCCATTTCTGACGCTGTCAACGTTCCAGTTATCGCTTCTGGCGGCGTCGGTAATCTGGATCACTTGGTCGAAGGTGTAACCAAAGGCGGCGCATCTGCCGTTTTGGCTGCATCCATTTTCCACTTCGGCGAATACACAATTGGGCAAGCCAAACAACACATGGCAGACGCCGGTATCCCCATGAGGCTTACATGACACTTAACGACCTGTTCCACACAATCCAGTCACGCAAATCTGCCGATCCAAGTTCTAGTTGGACTGCTCAATTGTTTGCCAAAGGGCCAGAGAAGTGTGCAGAGAAGTTTGGTGAGGAAGCGATTGAGGCGATCATCGAAGCCGTCAAAGGTGACAAAGCCGCACTGACATCAGAGGCGGCAGATGTGCTTTACCATTTGATGGTAATGATGGCCGCGCGAGACGTGACATTGGACGACGTGGTAGATGAGTTGGCCAAACGGCAATCAAAGTCCGGCATCGCAGAAAAAGCATCTCGTTGACCTAACGATCATAGTTTCGAGCTGATGATCCCCGTGTTGAACCCACCAAACCTAAGTTCGCCGAACAGCCTTTGATATTCAATTTTTGGGCAAAGGTTCTGTACAACTTCAACACCGCGTGCCTGTGCTTTTTGTGCAGCCTCAGCGTGTTGGACGCCTATCTGCATCCAAATCGCTGACAAATCAGGAAACGCAGCTAATGCATCATCCACAATTTCAGGTACTGCTTCGGAACGGCGAAAAATATCGACCATATCTATGGGTGTCTGAATGTCCGACAAGGACGCTTTGACCTCTTGGCCAAATAAGATCTGCCCTTCAAGTCCCGGGTTCACAGGAATGACGGTATAACCTTTCAAGGTTAAATACCGAGCCACAAAATAGCTTGGCCGCACCGGGTTACTGGAAACACCAACTACGGCAACGGTTTTCACTTTGTTCAAAATAGATTTGAGGAAGTCATCTGAATATTCTGTCATACCAAGTTCTGTATATCAGCTAATCTGCAAAAAAAAGGCGCCCCGTGACACATGCCAGGGAGCGCTCAAGGTAAGGAACGAGGGACAGTATCGTGGCAGCCAGATGTTCCAAACTGGTTACCCTGTACTCATGAGATAGTGCCACTTTGGTTCTGAAAAAGGCCCCTTGCGCATAATGTGAGCAAAAAAACCAAATCTATAGCGCTTTAGGCGGAAACAAGCTCATCCACTGATGCACCAAAGACCTCAGTCAAAGATATCTTCGATGAAGTCGACTGCGTCTTCAAAAACGTCTTTGAAAAACTTAAAGCGCCGCTTGGATTTTTTCCGCCTGGACGAGGGTTTTTTGATCTTGCGCGTTTCACTTTTTTTCGCTGTCCGCACAGAGCTGGGCCGGATCAATTCGCGTTTAGCCAATTTGGCAGCCGGCCTGGCGACAGGCAACATCTTTATATCATGCAAAGGGGCCGCACACCGCGAACAGGCCAATTCATGACGCCCATGTTTCGCAATCACCAAAGCTGCACGGGCACCGCAGTAACAACAGGTTACGATCTTGGTTGGATAAGCCACTGCGCGCCCTTGCCTGTTCAGGTTAAACCCAGCGTTTAACTGCGGCCTTGAGAGGCATATAAGGCCAATGCGGCTGCATTCGAGACGTTGAGCGAGCCAAATCCACCGCTTGCGTCAATTCGCACCAACATGTCGCAGGTTGTTTTGGTTTTATCGCGTAGTCCTGGCCCTTCGGCTCCTAATACCAAAGCAACAGGCAAATGGGTTTTGCCAGCGACAACAGACTCAATAGTTTGCTCCGCTTCTCCATCCAAGCCCAACACCAGATACCCCATTTTTTGCAACGCAATAATTGCATCGGACAGGTTACGCATCCGTAAATATGGCTGACGTTCCAACGCACCACTCGCGGATTTCGCCAAAGCACCCGTTTCAGGCGCAGAATGGTGACGAGTCCCGATTACAGCAGACGCGCCTAGAACCTCAGCGGATCGAAGAATCGCACCAACATTGTGTGGATCCGTCACACGATCCAGTAAAATCACGCGTGGGCATTCATCCCCGATGACAACATCATCCAAGCGGCCCCAATCCAACGGTTTCACTTCAAGAGCTGCGCCCTGATGCACAGAACCCGGATCCAGCGGTGCAGAGAACTTGCGCGGCTCAACCACTTCAGGCTCCATTCCAGACTCTGCGATCGCCTCTTCCAACTTGTTTTGCGCATTCAACGTCACGATTAGACGCAAACGCACACGATTTGGGTTCATCAAAGCATCGCGTACAGCATGCAGACCGAACAACCAAACAGTCGCATTTGCTTCATTCTTTTTGTCTTGTTCTTTCTGAACGACCCATTTCGGTTTTTGCATCTTTTTCGCCTTTGTTGAGTGACCATCATATTCAAGCCAATTTGTGCCTTGACGGGCCTTTGGGTCGCTAGTAATCACCCATCACGTCAGACGCAATGCGCATGACAGTGGGCGACAGGCCGCAAGGTGTGGCAGGGGACTGTAACTCCCTCGCGGAGACGCACGCCTGGTTCGATTCCAGGGTCGCCCACCA
>JBLHPE010000184.1:0-4038 GCA_047624005.1 Ascidiaceihabitans sp. | reverse complement strand
ATAATCGAGGAGTTAGCTAGCGCTGCCAATGATCCTAGTAGCCGTGTGATCGTTGCCGGTCATACGGACAATGTGCCGATCGCCTTTGGCGCATTGTATCGCGACAACTGGGACCTGGCCGCTGCGCGTGCCGCAAGCGTGGTGCAGGAAATCGAGGCGAACAGTCCTGTGTTGGGGCGTGAAATGTCGGCCGTCAGTTTTGGCGAAACCAAACCGATCTCAGACAATTTGACTGCAGAAGGGCGCGAACAAAACCGGCGGATCGAACTTGAAATCGAGTTTGAATAATAGCTAAGGGCGTGTGCCTTTCGCCTTCCTGATTGTTGAAAATGGGTTTTGAAATTAAATGCTCGATAATTTAAAGCGCGGCAGTGTTGCCGCAAACCAATCGACATCCAAAGTGAAGTTTTCCAAGCGGAAATTGGATCAATCAGGATGGACTGCCGGCGTTTTCTTGAGAGCGAGGGCCAATGGTGAACGTATATGGGTTCAACGTATTATAATAAACGGGATGCGTCGGGAGTTTGAACTGGGTAATTTCCCTGAGATGACTATGACCCAAGCCCGTAATGAGGCTGAAACCAACAAAAATATCATTGCCGTTGGTGGTGATGTGTTTGGCAAACAGAGAAAAAAGCACCAGGATGGCATAAGGGACAGGATCAAGAACCTGTCGCTGAAGATCCGCTTGCGCGGTGCGGAATCCGCCACATCCGAACCACCCGAACCGGTGCGGTCGTTGGAGCCAGTGGCCATTTCGACCGTGATACTGCCGGAGGATCAGCAGCAAGCCGTTAAGGCTATCGAAACCTCCCCCGAGACTGACAACACAACGACGTTGGATGAGGTGCGTGCGCTGGGGCCAAATATCGACAATGCCCTGATGCACATTCTGAATACGTTGGCCGACGATGAGGATGGTACCCATGTTCGGGTGGACATGCTGACCCTAGCACAGGCCTGTGGTCCTGAAATACTTGACAAAGCTTGCGCATCCGCTTTGGAGCAAGGCGATTGTTCGCTTTGGTCCATTGTTGCAATTCTAGATGAAGAGGTCGGCAGATCAGAGGCCGACTCAGAAGCCTCTGTGCCAGGGATTGCTCATGGCAATATCCGCGGGCCACAACATTTTCACTGAAAGGAAATAACGATGACCACAAACGCTACCTATGATGCTCTCCGTTCGCTCAAATTGGATGGTATGGCAGATGTTTTTGCCGAACTTGTGTCTCAGGGTATGAAGGGAACGCAGGACCCAAGCGAATGGGTCAGTCACATGGTCGCTCGCGAAAAATCCATACGAGATGCAAAGCGCGTGCAAAACCTGCTGCGGATGGCCAGATTTCGTGAGCCGGACGCAACAATGGACACTGTTGACTTCAACGCCGAGCGCACTTTAGATCGGACGGCTTTTGAAAATTTGCGCGATGGAGATTGGATAAAAAGCCATCGTACCGTTTTGATGACGGGACCCTGTGGTGTCGGAAAGTCTTTTCTTGCTTGCGCATTAGGACATGAAGCCTGCAAATTGGACAAGAGTGTTCTCTACTTCCGTATGCCACAACTGTTTGCAGAACTCGCGTCAGCAAAAGCCAATGACACTTACGATCGTCTGTTCAAGCGAATTGCACGTGCTGATGTATTGATTTTGGACGATTGGGGCCCGGACCTCATGACCGCCACACAGCGTCGTGATCTCATGGAGGTCGTGGATGCGCGCTATGAACGGAAGTCCACCGTTATCACAAGCCAGTTGCCTGTCGAACAATGGTACGACATCATTTCTGATCCGACGCTCGCCGATGCCATCCTCGACAGACTAGTGCACCAAGCGTTCCGTTTTGAGATCAATGGACCTTCAATGCGAAAGGCTACAGTCGAGCCTAAATCTGAGTCCGCGGCAATCCGCAAGCCCAGCTTTGGAAGGTTGCTCAGTAGACCTGCACACGTTCAGAACGGCTGACTACAGCGGGGTCGGCCGCAATGCTAAGGGCGCGTTAATGCAATTTAACATTGATAAATCTTTAGGTATTGTGGCCAGCCCTTTATGGAGTGGTTCCCGGACCAAGATGTGAGGTGTCTACAGCCAAAGACACTGCAATCTTAAATTGCGCCCTGCAGTTTATAGTTGCGACGGCGCTGAAAAGATGAAGGAATTCCGTCCAGCTTTCGGTACTTGGCAATTGTGCGCCGGGCAATGTTTAGGCCCGCCCCGTTCAGCTCGTTTACAATAATTTCGTCACTCAGGGGGTTGCCCGCCACTTCTGCGCCTACAAGGCGGCGGATCTTTTCGCGCACAACACGTGCAGAGACGCCTTCCTCAACACCTCCCAGTTCGATTGCCGTGCTAAAGAATATTTTGAGCGGATAAGTGCCCTGTGGTGTTTGCATCATCAGCGCGGAGGTAACGCGGCTGATTGTACTTTCGTGCACACCCACGGCATCGGCTACGGCCTTCAGCTTTAGTGGGCGCATGTGCTGCATTCCATATTCCAGAAAAGGTTTCTGAATTCGAACAATTTCGGCAGCGATTTTGATACTTGTCTCATTACGCTGTGCAATGGCGCGGCTTAGCCAACGTGCATTTCCCGTGGTATCGCGCACGAATGCCTGATCTTGAGGTGCCTTGACTAACTTGCGGACTTTGTTAACTGCAGCTTCATCCACTTTGATGATTGGAAGGGTGGCATGGTTCAGTTCGACAAACCACTCCCCGTCGGACGTCTTTCCAGTGATGATATCGGGCTGCCGAACGGGTAACGCAGAGCCACTGAACAAAGCGAGGCCTGGTTTTGGGTCAAGCGAACGCAACCGCTTCAATAAGCGCCGTATTTCATCCTCATGACAGCCTATTTTTCGACGTAGCTCTACCAGCGCGCCACGCGCAACCAGCTGCAGGTTATCAATCATGATGGTCAGATGGATGCGATCATGGTCAGAGGCTGGGATCTGAAGCAGCAGGCATTCAGCAAGGTTGCGGGCGAATAAACCTGAGGGCTCTGCGCTCTGTAACTTCGTCAAAACATGCTGAACAAATTTCTCGTCGATACCAAGCTTCTCAGCCAGCGCATATGTGGATACCGACAGCCAACCCGTTGCCTCAACATGGCTTGCTATCGCGTAACCAGTTCTACGTTCAGACGGGCTCTTAAGAATTTCTTCAACTAGCTTAAATAGCCGCACGCCGAAGCTTTCCCCAGAAGTATCCTCCAACAAGCTGACTGGATCTAAGTCAGACGGAGTACCGATAGATGGCATTGGAGTACTTGAATTTTGGCTGTGAATATTACCCCGTAACGGCAGCTCAACCTCTAAGAATGGGTTTTCCTCTGCCAACTTCTCAGCGTAATTTGACAAATCTATATTGGTAAGCTGCAGCAGTTTGATAGCCTGTTGCAGTTGTGGCGTGAAAGTAAGTGACTGCTTTTGCGCAAGGTGCGCATTCATCGAGAAAGATATCATCATTTTACATTCGGTTGCTTCAGGGTGTCAAAATACGGTTTTTGACTAAGAAGTATCTTACCGAGACTAATCGTTCAGGCACGCCACTAACAATGGTATCAAAAGTTGCATTTCGTCCTATAGATCGACATTGTGTCAAACTATTGTTCCAACTTTTACAGTGAATCCTGAGACATCAAAATTTTTCAACGACGCAGGTGCAATGTGCAGCTGGTGATCGTCAGACAATGCCGAGAGGGAACACAATCAACGATAGGAAGATCCATGATCTGACGAAAATGGTGAAATCGGTCATTATGCCAGACTGTCGCCGCCTCAGCCTTATTCTAGATCATTACTCTCATCTGAATGATCTGAGTAGTGATCTCCGACCGATTTAAGGATAGCAACGAGGCCAAACGCACCAACGAAAAGGGCGGCCAATGTCATGGGGCTGAACCCCTTGACCAACTGAAAAGTTTGCGGCGCAAAAACCTGCAATAAGCCTACACTCACTACAGCCGCAAAGAAGATGCGTATTGCAACACAGCGATGGCAGGTCTTTCTAACAGAGGTTGTGTTTGATTTCGTCATTGT
>JBLHPE010000183.1:0-4062 GCA_047624005.1 Ascidiaceihabitans sp. | reverse complement strand
GGTTGGGACGACCAACTGATGGATGACATGACCGACGTCTACGACGAAGATATGTTAGAAGTTCAGCGTATTCCTGGTGTTACTTTGATCGCGCCATAGTTTTTGCCCGATCAAAGTAGGAAGTGGGAAATCACATACCCAGCGCTTCTTTGTACATTTCCAGAACCGCTTCTTCTTCAGCGATATCGTTTTCATCACGTTTGCGAAGCGCTACAACTTTGCGAATAACTTTGGTGTCATAACCGCGCCCTTTGGCTTCAGCCATCACTTCTTTTTGTTGTTCCGCCAAGTCTTTCTTCTCGGCATCCAAACGTTCGATCCGCTCAATAAATTGGCGCAATTCGTCAGCGGTAACGCGGTAGCTTTCAGCATTTGTCGCAGTTTCGGTCATTTCAAAGCTCCTAAAGGGATCAACAAGGCCTCTCGATACCTGCCGTTTGGTGCTGCCGCAATGCCCGTTCTTGTTCAATTTCATAATTTAAGTTAGCTGGGCGTCATGGAACAAAAAACGACCTCAATATTTGAGATGATAATCTGGGCTGGTGCAACGATTTCGGTGATCGGCCTCATTGGTATTGTATGGTGCATCGTACGGGTTGCACGTGCGCGCAGTGCGAACTTGGCTGAGGCGGAAATGCAAAGCACATTGAAGTCTGTCCTTCCTATGAATTTGGGTGCCCTGTTTTTATCAATCTTGGGATTGATGATGGTTGGCTTAGGCATTGCCTTTTCTTAAAGCGTCACCTGGAAATCAAAATTTGGATCTAACGACGAAGGAAAATGAACCATGCCAATGGATTGGATAATGGGGTTGGTCGGCGGTCTGCTGATCGGTTTGGCAGGTGCAATATACCTACTGGGCAATGGGCGCGTCATGGGCGCAAGCGGGATAATCGGAGGCCTGGTTGATAGATCTGCTGGCGGGGCATGGCCGGAAAGGCTCGCATTTTTGGGTGCACTTGTAGCTGTTCCCGCCGTCCTCCAAGTCGGCATGCCGGTTGACACCGCAACAGCCCAAGCACCCGTTTTGCTAATTCTGGCTGGAATTTGTGTGGGAATTGGAACGCGCATCGCCAATGGTTGCACATCGGGTCATGGCGTCTGCGGCATTTCCCGCCTTTCCCCGCGCGGAATTGTTGCCACGCTTGTATATATCGGTGCGGGTGCATTGACCGTCCTTGCCCTTCGTCTAGTTTTGGGAGGTCTGTAATGCGGATTATTTTAGCATTGGTCGCTGGCAGTTTGTTTGGTGCCGGTCTGCACATTTCTGGCATGACGGACACCACTAAAGTACAGGGTTTTCTTGATTTCTTTGGTGCCTGGGATGTGACACTTGCCTTTGTCATGGGCGGGGCAATTATTCCGATGGCAGTTGCCTGGCGAATGGTTCCAGGACGCACCCCATTGGTTGGAGGGAGTTTTACCCCTGCGCCAGACCCAGCTTTGGATCGACGCCTTATAACTGGTTCTATTCTGTTTGGCGTAGGGTGGGGTTTGATAGGACTTTGTCCAGGTCCCGCAATTGCATCCTTAACCTACGGCGGATGGACCGGTGCGTTGTTTATGATCGCAATGTTGGGTGGCATGATTATGGCACCCACTGCAGCGCGGCGACTGGACAGCATGAGCGGACAAGCGTAACCAAAGGCCATGGAAATCAAAGCTATCAGCAAAGACTACTTCGTCGCGCCTCAAATTTCAGTTTCCGATGTTCCGGCTATTGTGAAAGCAGGGTTTAAAACTGTCATCTGCAACCGCCCCGACACCGAAGTCCCGCCCAGCCATCAAGCACATGCCCTTGAAGCTGCTGTTTGCGCGGCAGGCCTTGAGTTTCATGTATTGCCGCTGACCCATCAAACAATGACGCCCGATGTCATCGCACAACAGATGGCGTTGTCACGCCTAGATGGCCCTGTGCTCGCCTATTGCGCATCAGGAACACGTTGCACTGTGGCTTGGGCTATGGGCAAAGCTATTGAAGGCCAAAAAATTGACCACATTTTGTCTGCTGCTGAAGCCGGTGGATATCAATTGGAAGGCTTAAGACCAACGCTGGAAGCACTAACCCGAAAAATATAGCCTTTGCGCCAAAGAGTGTTTTCGACGATCCAGATGTGACCTCAAGGGCAGAAAATTCAACCAACTTTTTCCACTTGTGTTAGTTCAGTCAAATCAGGAAAATCATCGAGTTCGGGTACTTCAACACTGAGTTCCGATCCATTTTCTATGACATTCAAAGCTGAAATCTGTGAATGTTCATCATCAGTATTACCGTTCACTATTGTTGCCACATTCTGTGCAGGAAGATCATCACCTGAATCGACGTAGAGGGGTTCAACGTCAGCTTCGTTGGTGTTTTCAGCCACGTTATTATTTTGTAATGTAAGTGGCTTAATGTCAGGCAGATCAAGTTTGGGCAAATCAGCCTCCCGACGGCGTGGTTCAGTTACATAATCGGGCACTCTCTTTAATCGCAAAGCACGTATCCCATTCACCTGCCCCAGAACTCCTGAGCCGATCACGTTTCCATTTGCCGTTACTATTTCGGTCTCAGGAAAGGTATTGTGGGGTAAGGCTAGTGTTTCGCCCACGACCAGTTGCTCAACCTGAGCTAATTCCAGCGATATCTTACAAAGTATCATGTTCAATTCAGTAGGTAATTCCATCACCACATCGTTCATTTTCGAAACCAATTGTGGGTCTTCATCCTTATTAGATGATGTTGCGGCCCCATAATCAGCGGCAGGCGGCACCTTTGGAACAATCAATGACATTTCGCCCTGTCTGATCCCGCCGGCCAAATCCAACGTTAAGCGCACAACAAAATAGTCTTGCATATCCAATGCCATGTCCAATGCCCGCGCATCTTCAAATCGGGCACCAAATCGAAAACCACCTACGATGTTCCGCTCAGCCTCGATCTCTAGCATTGGGACAACCCGTTCAAACAACGCATCTAGCAGCGGGGCGCACATTGCAGCGTCAGTTTGTGTCATAGTACGTGATGCACTATTTGGTGCACTTATATGTCCCATCGTTTGTTGTTGGATCAACCCACCAACAATGTCTGCGCCAATGATAGCAGCGCCGACTTTACCGTCGTCTCCTTCTAACAAACAAAGGAGTGAATCATCAGTTATGAGTTCAGGAAGGCTCACAGATTTGCGTTCTTCGGTCATAACTCCGATGGCCGACAAGGACATTTCAAACATTTCTTTCCCAAGCTTTGCAATGGATTGACGCATTGCTCTTGCCACAGACATTGCCTTCGCCGCTTGTTCTTGCGTGCCCAACGCAGCTTTTCGTTGCAAAATAGATTGTGTTTCAGTCGAAACCATTGACTCAGTTCATCCCATTACTGTCCTTAGACTAGATATATGAGCACTGGTTACCAACGGATTTATACGGGCGATTTAGTGCAAAACATTTGAGAATATTAGAGAGGTAATCGAACCTTAAACTGGTTGCCCAATGAGGTAGGAACATACGCGATTTCGCCCTCAAGTCGCGCAACGATCTCGCGGCAAATCGCTAGGCCAAGACCAGCACCACTGCCGTCTTGGTCATTGATACGTGCAAATTTTTCAAAAATCAGCGCTCGTGTATCGACCGGAATCGCAATCCCGTTATCGGTGAATAAGATAGTGACCGTGTCGCCTTCAACAACGGTTTCGATCATCAGTTTCGGCGTTTTAGATTTACAGTATTTTTGGGCGTTGCTGATCAAATTTATAAAAACTTGCGCCAAACGGTCCAAATCGGTGTGTAGAATGGTCGAATGATCAACGCCGCGTTTGTCGATTTCAATCATGCGGATGGCCCCTGCTTG
Organism: Ascidiaceihabitans sp.; assembly: GCA_047624005.1. GTDB lineage: Bacteria > Pseudomonadota > Alphaproteobacteria > Rhodobacterales > Rhodobacteraceae > Ascidiaceihabitans. The sequence goes on along the minus strand of JBLHPE010000183.1, from coordinate 233 downwards.
GGTCGTCGTGATCGCGTGATCAATGACGTCAACCAAAAGTCCTGAGGACGGATTCAGGCTGACCTGCCCGTTTTCAAGAACACTAAGGTCCAACAGGTCATCCAAAAGACGGGTCAGCCTGATCGCTTCCACATGAATAATAGAGGCGTACTTGGTCTTATCGACGGTTTCCAATCCCTCAGTGTCCCGCAAAATCTCTGAAAAAGAACGAATTGAAGTCATTGGAGTGCGTA
>JBLHPE010000182.1:0-4248 GCA_047624005.1 Ascidiaceihabitans sp. | reverse complement strand
GTGTAATTCGCCTCAAGCGTCGCGACATCCGTACCACCACTCAGAACAGCCAAGTCCGCAGACAGAGTTAAATCATCACCATCATGGGTTAAGCGCAGCCGCCCACCATCAACAACCCACACCCGTTGGGCGCGCGCATCTTCATAGCGTAGGGTCAGCGATTGAATATCGGCGGTCCGTAATGCGTTTAGTTCCGGCAGCTCAAACGCGGCGTCCATCTGTTCAATCAAGGCCGGCAGGTTTGCGGCCTCTTTAGAGGGACCAGACAACGCAGACCCACCCCGCAAGCTTACGTTTCCATCTTCATCGCGCAGCAGTGTGGCGAAGACGCCGGATACCGAAATGCTTTTGGGCTTTACCTCTCCCCGAAACAGTGGACGCATCGCCAACTGAACATCGGCCTCTGAGAACCCAATGATCTCGGCGCCGTCCGCGTTCTTAAGGATGACGTTGCGCACCCGGGCCTCCGGACGCCACCCGTGGTTCAATGTAACCTCAATTTCGCCAAAGCTCACATCGACCTGCGGTGTCACTTTATTTACACGCTGTTCAATTTGTGTGCGCACCCAATCGGGCGCTGCAATGGCGCGTCCCATCACGCCTAGAATGACGAAACAAATCACTAAGACCAGAACCGACGTAATTCCGATTGACCACAGCCCAAAACGACGCAGAAAGTTGCGTTTTATTGGCGTTTTGGGTGTTTCATCGGTACTCATGTCTTTATTCTTGTCCGCCTCGCCCTACTATGACAGGCACGAATAGATCGGCCAACCAAAGAGGATCAAATGATCGAAATTTCCGCACCTGCCCCCGATTTCACGCTACCGCAAAATGGGGGCGATGATGTGACGCTGTCTGCATTGCATGGATCGGCTGTCGTTTTATTCTTTTATCCGCGTGATGATACCCCGGGCTGTACCAAGGAATCCATCGGATTTTCTGAAAGTTTACCAGAGTTTGCCGATGCGGGGACACAAGTGTTCGGCATCTCAAAGGACAGCCTGACCAAACACGGGAAATTCAGCACAAAACACGCGCTGACAGTGCCGTTGTTGTCCGACGAACACGGGACCGTATGTGAGGACTATGGCGTTTGGAAAGAAAAAAACATGTACGGCAAGATTTACATGGGGATCGAAAGGACAACGGTTTTGATTGGCGCAGATGGGAAAGTCGTCCAAATCTGGGCAAAGGTAAAAGTTGCGGGCCATATTGAGGCCGTGTTGGACGCGGTGAAATCGCTATGACTGCCTCTGATACAAAAATGATCCCATTGGCTCAAATGGCTGTCGAGGTGCTGACATGCGCCGATGGCCGTGAAAAAACCGCACTCTCGCACAAGCACGCTGCGACGTGGAAAGCTGCGCGTGCCGCTGGCGAGATACCCGAAGTGGGCCATGCGACACCACCGATGGACCCCGCGCGACCGGAAAAGCCCGAGCTTATGGCCCCACGTGATGTCCCCCAACGCAAGCCCGGCACAGACCTTGGCCGGATCGCCTTGTTGCACGCCGTTGCCCATATCGAATTGAACGCGGTGGATTTGCATTGGGATATCATTGCGCGGTTTTCACATATCCCGATGCCGATTGGGTTTTATGACGACTGGGTAAAGTGTGCTGACGAAGAATCCAAACATTACAACCTGATGGCAGACTGCCTTGAAGAACTTGGCAGTCACTATGGCGCCCTGCCTGCCCACGCGGGTCTTTGGCGCGCGGCTCAAGACACCGCCACTGATTTTATGGGCCGGCTGGCCGTTGTGCCTATGGTTTTGGAAGCCCGTGGGCTGGATGTGACCCCCAAGATGATCCAACTGTTCAAGCAGGCAAAACAACCCAGTGCCGTTGCTGCACTTGAAACAATATATGCAGAAGAAGTTGCACACGTCGCTTATGGATCGAAATGGTTCCACTTTATGTGTGGCCGCGAGAACCTAGACCCTAAGGACGCATTTCACGCGTTGGTACAGCAATATTTCCACGGTCAACTAAAGCCACCGTTTAACGAAGAAAAACGGGCCGAAGCCGGAATACCACCCGATTTCTATTGGCCACTTGCCGTTTCAACCTGAAGGACGTGCCACAAGCTGCCCAGACTAGGCGGTTATCTGCCAATTTACCACAAATTGCCTATGCGATTGGTAGGAACCGGACAACAGGGTTGCTTGCGTGCACGCCACTGTCTATTCCAACTCCTTGTGACGATCAGGTTTGGGGACCCGGCGTCCATTTTTGGGATGGGAAAAGGGACGCCCTTGGTGCGAACACGTCTAGGACATAAAATTCATTCGAAACTGGAACAGTTGTTTCCAGAGCGTCGCGTATTTCTGAAATCAGATACGGACACGCGGTTTATCCGTTTGCGTCCAACAATGCAGTTGATTGCCTATTCGGGCAGCGCACTCTTAGTGGCTTGGGCCATTATCGCTACAGCTATTATCCTGATGGACAGTATCGGGTCTGGTAACTTCCGTGAACAAGCCAAACGCGATCAACGCAATTATCAAACCCGTTTGAACGTACTTTCTTCGCAGCGCGACAGCCGCGCCGAAGAAGCCTTGGCCGCGCAAAATCGTTTCATCGCTGCCCTAACCCAAATTTCCGTGATGCAATCCGAACTGCTGAGCAGCGAAACCCGCCGCCGCGAATTGGAAACTGGCATCGAAGTCATTCAATCCACCCTGCGTGGCACGATGAAGGATCGCGAAGCCGCACGTTCACAGCTGGTCGTACTACAGGATCAAGTGAGCAGCGGTGGATCAGGAACAGCGCTGGCCTCTGCTGGTAGCGGTGCGCCGATGGATTTCGTTGCAGAAGCACTGGCCAAGACTGCCGCTGAACGCGACCAAGTTATAAGTGATGCACAGGACGCGTTTTTGCAGGCTGATCTGATGGCCGAACAAATCGCAGTTATGAAGCAGCAAAACGACCAGATTTTCCGCCAATTGGAAGAGGCTATGACAGTATCTGTCGCGCCACTCGACAAGATGTTCCGCGCCGCTGGCATGCCGACAGAACGCATTATCGAACAAGTGCGTCGTGGCTATTCCGGCCAAGGTGGCCCGCTGACGCCGTTGTCCTTCTCTACCCGTGGCGGAGAAGCATCGGCAGATACACTGCGCGCCAATCGCTTGCTAAACCAAATGGACCGACTCAACCTGTACCGGATTGCGGCCCAAAAAGCGCCGTTTGCCGCGCCTGTTAAGGCATCTTTCCGCTTCACATCCAAATTTGGCCCTCGTCGTGACCCTAAAACGGGTGGCCGACGTATGCACAAAGGCGTCGATTTCGCGGCTCCAAACGGCACACCACTCTATGCTACGGCGGACGGTGTAGTGACTCACGCTGGTTGGTCCTCAGGATATGGACGTTTGGTCAAGATTCAACACGAGTTCGGTATCGAAACTCGGTATGCCCACATGAGCAAACTTCGCGCAAAAGTTGGTCAAAGGGTCTCGCGCGGGGATCGTATCGGTGATATGGGTGCCTCTGGACGGGTGACCGGCGTCCATTTGCACTATGAAGTACGTGTAGGTGGTAGAGCTGTTAACCCAATGATTTATATCAAGGCTGCAAACGATGTTTTCTAAAAGCAAAATCAACGACCCTGCCCCGACAGACAATGCGGCGGCTAAACCAGCGGCACCTGCAGCTCCTGCAGCGTCCCCTTCGCCCAAACCACAAAGCGAATTTAAGGCAAGCGCACCAAAGGCGAAACCGCCTGCGTCCGTTCTGTCTACTGATTTGCATGTAACGGGCAATATGAAGACAACTGGCGACATCCAAGTCGAAGGCACTGTGGAAGGCGACATTCGCGCCCACCTGCTGACAATTGGTGAAACCGCGACAATCAAAGGTGAAGTGATTGCCGATGATGTGGTCATCAATGGCCGTATCGTTGGCCGTGTACGTGGCTTGAAGGTGCGTCTGACATCCACTGCGCGTGTTGAGGGTGATATCATCCACAAGACAATCGCTATTGAATCCGGTGCCCATTTTGAAGGTTCAGTCCAACGTCAGGATGACCCATTGAACAGCGGCAACAAGTCCGCTTCTCCAACACCTAAGTCTGCTGCTCCGGCACCTAAACCAGCTGGCTAATACGGTTTATTGACTTAATAGAATTTGAAAGGCGCTGCATTGGCTTGTAGCGTCTTTTTCTATGTGGCCTCTGGGAGGTCTTGATCAATTAGATATCGGGCCTCAACTCCCGAATGCAATTCCTATACAAGAAATGCGATTT
>JBLHPE010000181.1:0-4265 GCA_047624005.1 Ascidiaceihabitans sp. | reverse complement strand
TCACACAGCTCAAAAGCTCGCAGCGGTCTTCGCCGGAAAGAAATTTGGGACGGATCATAGGCGAAGAAGAATCTATTCCCGTGCAAACATCAACAATTTCTTCGGGTCCTCAATGACTCTCAGTATAAAACCATGTAAAGTTGATTTAACGTAACGGAACTCGGAGCCTTCGGTCTTAGAGGAGCAAAACAAATGTCCTGCAGCCTCAATCGGAATCGCGAGACGAAGCAAAAACGTTAATCAGAAATTTTAGTCTTACACATTTTGTTCAATTGATGATTAGTTACAAACTTCATAGGCTCCAGCCTAATACAAGAGAGACACGACAATGAAACTAAGTGACAGTTGTACAATCAATGCGGAAGTCGCAACCGTTTGGGCCGCACTTTTGGACCCTGAGGTTCTGAAGGTTTGTGTTCCGGGCTGCACCGAAATGAGTGGTTCTGCCGAAGACGGGTTTGAAGCGACTGTTGTTCAAAAAGTTGGCCCAGTTAAAGCAACCTTTAAAGGCGTTGTTGTCCTAAGCGAATTGATCGAACCCATGAGCCTCACCATCACTGGTGAAGGTAAAGGCGGTGCTGCTGGTTTTGCCAAAGGAGGCGCTGATGTCCGCCTTGAACAGGACGGCGCAAAAACCATTCTGCATTACGATGTCGAAGCTAAGGTTGGTGGAAAACTGGCCCAATTGGGCAGTCGCATAATTGATGGTTTTGCCAAAAAAATGTCAGATAAGTTTTTTGAAAACTTCGAAAATGCGGTCAGCATACCGGTTCCAGACGCGGACTTGGCTGTGGAAGACACTACAGATGATACAGAAGTCAAAGAGAAAAAGGGCTGGCTTAAAGGGCTGATTGGGTAGAACCTGATTTTAATAAACGGCGACGAACAGAATATCCAAGGGAGGATAACGATGACAAAAGTGACAATGACCATCAACGGAAAATCGGTTGCAGGCAATGTGGAAGGCAATACGCTGCTTTCTTCGTTTTTGCGCGAGGACCTACAATTAACTGGAACCCATATCGGGTGTGACACTTCTCAGTGTGGGGCTTGTGTGGTCCATGTGGATGGGCGCGCGGTTAAGTCATGTACGATGTTCGCATCCGAGGCCGATGGCGCCGAAGTGGCGACAATCGAAGGGCAGGCGGCTGCTGATGGGACTTTGAATGTTATTCAACAAGCATTCCAAGACCACCACGGATTGCAATGCGGATTTTGTACGCCAGGTATGGTGATGTCGACTGCTGCACTTTTGAAAGACAATCCAAAACCGACAGTGCCAGAAGTACGTGAATACCTTGAAGGCAATATCTGCCGCTGCACTGGATATCACAATATTGTCAAAGCAATCATGGCGGCATCTGGACAAGATGTTTCTGCCATCGCTGCCGAATAATAATTTTAGGGGAGGATAATTCATGCCAAAAGATGGTGGAATAGGTGCTGCAACAGTGCGCCGCGAGGATGTTCGTTTCCTGACCGGCTTAGGTCAGTATTGCGACGATATGAAAGTTTTCGGTCAAGCGGCTGCAGTTTTTGCACGCTCGACAGTGGCAAACGGTGTCATTAAAAGCATTGATACAACTGCCGCTGCGGCGATGCCCGGCGTATTGGCAATTTTTACAGGTGATGATTTCACTGAAGTTGGTGGCAACCCTGCTGGGTGGCTGATCAATTCACGTGACGGTACACCAATGCATGAACCGAAGCGTCCGGTTTTGGCCCATGGTAAAGTACGCCATGTTGGTGACGCATACGCGGCAGTTATCGCTGAAACGATCGAGCAAGCTAAGAATGCGGTTGAGGCCATAGAGGCTGACATCGAAGAACTGCCTGCGATTGTGAACATGAAAGATGCGCTTGCCAGCACAAATTTTGTGCATGACGAGATTGGAACAAATCAGTGTTTCGATTGGGGTTGGATTGAAGACAACCGCGCCGCCACTGACGCTGCCATCAAAGGCGCGCACCATGTGACGACGCTGGAGTTGGTGAACAACCGTTTGGTTCCAAATGCGATGGAACCACGGTGTTCAATGGCACAGTACAATCGTGCAAGCGGTGAATACGTGTTGCATACAACATCGCAAAACCCACACCTGACACGTCTTTTAATCTCTGCGTTTGTTTTGGGTATTCCTGAAAATAAACTGACGGTGATTGCACCTGATGTTGGCGGCGGTTTTGGGTCTAAAATCTACCACTACGGCGAAGAAGCCCTTGTTCTGGCCGCGGCGAAGAAATTGAACCGCCCCGTGAAATGGACAGCTGACCGGACCGAGGCATTCTTGACTGATGCACACGGCCGCGATCACGTCACCAAGATCGAATTGGCGATGGACGCCGAGGGTAACTTCCTTGCATTCCGTACTGAAACGCTTGCGAATGTTGGCGCATATTTGTCCAACTTCTCGACTGCGACACCGACGTTCCTTCATGGGACATTGATGGCGGGTAACTATACGGTACCGAATGTTTATGTGAACGTGAAAACGGTATTCACGAACACTGCACCAGTGGATGCCTATCGCGGCGCTGGTCGTCCGGAAGCGACGTACTCGTTGGAACGCGTTATTGATATGGCGGCACGTGAGATTGGGATGGACCCAGTCGAATTGCGTCGCAAAAACTTCATCAAGCCGGATCAGTATCCGTTCGCTTCGGCTGCTGGCCTTGAATACGACAGCGGCAACTACGACGCACTGATGGACAAGATGGAAGACGTTGCTGACAAGAAGGGTTTTGAAGCCCGTCGTGCTGCCTCGGAATCTAAGGGATTGTTGCGTGGATTTGGTGTGAACGCTTACATCGAGGCCTGCGGTATCGCGCCTTCTAACCTTGTTGGTATTCTGGGCTCCCGCGTGGGCCTTTATGATGCCGCTACAGTTCGGGTGAACGCCACTGGCAGTCTATCTGTCATGGTTGGGGCACACAGCCACGGCCAAGGTCACGAAACGGCATTTCCACAAGTGGTTGCTGAAATGCTTGGCATTGACCCAATGAGCATCGATATTGTTCACGGGGACACCTCAAAAATCCCATTCGGGATGGGCACTTACGGATCACGGTCTCTCGCTGTTTGCGGGTCGGCTGTTGTGCGTGCCACTGAGAAGATCATCAATAAAGCCAAGAAAATCGCGGCCCATATGCTTGAAGCATCGGAAGGTGACATTGCGTTCAATGATGGCGCATTTTCAGTTGCCGGGACGGACAAGTCGGTTAGTTTTGGTGAGGTTGCGTTTAAAGCCTATGTTCCGCATGAATTCCCGCTTGAGGACATCGAACCAGGCTTGGAAGAAACGGCATTTTACGATCCTGCCAACTTTACCTACCCATCGGGTGCTTACTGTTGCGAGGTCGAATTAGACCCCGAAACCGGTAAGGTCCGGGTTGATCGCTTTACTGCTGTGGATGACTTTGGCAACATCGTTAACCCGATGATTGTGACGGGTCAGGTTCATGGTGGTCTTGGCCAAGGTATTGGTCAGGCGATGCTTGAGAACACGACCTATGATGAAAACGGTCAATTGTTGAGCGCGTCTTACATGGATTACACCATGCCGCGCGCTGATGACTTGCCATTTTACACAGTCGATCATTCGCAGGGCACGCCCTGCACCCACAATCCGCTTGGCGTAAAAGGCTGCGGCGAGGCGGGGGCAATAGGGTCGCCACCAACAGTTGTGAATGCTGTGATCGACGCGATGCAATCGGGTGGCAAGAACATCACCCATATCGACATGCCAGTGACCCCACATCGTGTGTGGTCGGCTATGCAGAACGCTTAGGAGAAAAGAACACATGTACGCATTTGACATAGAGCGTCCCGCAACTGTCGCTGAGGCTGTAAAAGCCTTGGGCGGCGAAACCCAAGCTATGAGTGGGGGACAAACGCTTATTCCGACGCTCAAAGCCCGTTTGGCTAGTCCAGACAAATTGGTCTCACTGACGTCCATTGCCGAGATGAAGGGGATTTCATCCAGCGGTGGTGTGCTTAGCATCGGTGGGGCAACCTGCCATGTCGACGTGGCAGCAGATGGAAGCTACAAAGGTTTGTCGGAACTTGCAGGGCAGATCGGTGATCCAGCCGTTCGCAACCGTGGGACCATCGGTGGCTCAATCGCTAACAACGATCCTTCGGCTTGTTATCCGGCTGCTGCTTTGGGATCGGGTGCCACAATCGTCACCAACTCACGTGAGATTGCGGCAGATGATTTCTTCCTAGGCATGTTTGAAACAGCTTTGGATGAAGGTGAAATCGTTAC
>JBLHPE010000180.1:0-4313 GCA_047624005.1 Ascidiaceihabitans sp. | reverse complement strand
TGTACGACCATTTAGGAGGTCGTAAGATTTTGCCTGCCACGCAAACGTTGGACTTAAAGGACGGGCCCGAAGGGGCACCGCTGCAAGACCGTTTTGAAATGGCTTACGAATACTCCGATTGCTGGGTCGAAGACGCGCGTCTGGTGATGTTGAACGCCCGTGACGCCGAAGCCCGTGGTGCGCAAATATTGACCCGCTGCCGTGTTATTGCGGCAGAACGCAAAGGCGATCTTTGGCATGTAGAGACAACGCAGGGCGAATTTACCACTCGCAATCTGGTCAATGCGGGTGGCCCGTGGGTCGCTGACATTTTGTCAGGTGTTTTGCGCCAGAACAGCCACGCAGGCATCCGTCTGGTCCGTGGCAGTCACATCGTCACCCCACGTCTTTATGATCATGAAAAATGCTATTTTTTCCAGGGGACCGACGGCAGGATTATCTTTGCCATTCCCTATGAGCAGGATTTTACCCTGATCGGCACAACAGACGCCGAACACGAGGACCCAGACACTAAACCTGCGATCACGGATGAAGAACGCGACTATCTGTGCAGATTTGCATCCGAGTATTTCAAAAAACCTGTAACGGCTGATGATGTGGTCTGGACCTATTCTGGTGTTCGCCCACTTTATGATGATGGGGCTGCTTCTGCAACGGCTGCGACCCGTGATTACGTGTTGGACTTGGACACAAACGGTGCGCCGTTGCTCAGCGTCTTTGGTGGTAAAATCACAACCTATCGCAAGCTGGCACAGCAGGTTTTGGCAAAACTAGAATTGGGCGGCGAATGGACTGCTGAAGTCCCATTGCCCGGCGGCGATTTCCCTGTGGATGGGGTAGGGGCCTTGGTTGCTGGGTTGCTGGCTGACTACACATTCTTAGATCAAAAATGGGCTGCGCGATTGGTGCGCACCTATGGGACTGAGGCGCGAGCATGGCTAGGCGATGCGGCCACTGCTGCTGACTTGGGCCAAGATTTTGGGGCGACCCTGACAGAGGCCGAATTGCGCTGGATGGTGACCCGTGAATATGCGGTCACAGCCGAAGATGTCGTTTGGCGGCGTACAAAGCAGGGTCTTCGATTGGACAGCGATCAGATCAAAGCAATCGATGTTTGGATGGGCGCAAAGGGGCAAAAAATATGACGTATATCCTGGCGATTGATCAAGGCACAACGTCGTCCCGTGCCATTGTGTTTGATGCGAAAATGCAACCTGTTGCGTCTGCTCAACAAGAGTTTACCCAGTTTTTCCCAGCATCTGGTTGGGTTGAACACGATGTTGAGGAAATCTGGGAGTCAGTCCTAAATACATGCGCGGAAGCGTTGGCAAAGGCTGATATTACTGCTGCAGATTTAGCCGGTATCGGGATCACCAATCAACGTGAAACGACCGTTATTTGGGACGCTGAAACAGGTAAGGCCATTCACAATGCAATCGTTTGGCAAGATCGTCGCACAGCACCGTTCTGCGAGGAATTGCGCGCTGCAGGACATACCGAGACGATAATGAAAGCCACCGGGCTTCTGCCGGACCCATATTTTAGTGGGACCAAGGTAAAATGGTTGCTGGATCAACACGAGGGTTCCCGCGCACGCGCCGCCAATGGCGAACTGCTGTTTGGGACGATGGACAGCTTCCTGATTTGGCGTCTGACCAACGGCGCGTCCCACGTCACGGATGCAACCAATGCCGCACGTACCATGATGTACGATATTCATGCCGGTGAATGGAGCACAGACATGTGCGCAATCCTTGATGTGCCGCTGGCGATGTTGCCAAAGGTGTTGGATTGCGCTGCTGACTTCGGGATTGCGGACACCACACATTTGGGGTCAGCCGTTCCAATCTTGGGCGTTGCTGGCGACCAACAGGCTGCGACGATAGGGCAAGCATGCTTTGAACCGGGCATGATGAAATCCACCTATGGCACTGGGTGTTTTGCGCTGTTGAATACAGGAGCAGATGCGGTTCCATCCCAGAACAAAATGCTTACCACAATTGCCTATCAACTTGATGGGGTTCCGACCTACGCCCTTGAGGGATCGATCTTTGTCGCAGGGGCTGTGGTGCAATGGTTGCGCGATGGAGTGCAGATGATCGAAGCCGCGCCAGAAACCCAAAGCTTGGCCGAACAGGGAAGCGGCGACGTTACCATCGTTCCCGCCTTTACTGGCCTTGGCGCACCCTATTGGAACGCCGAATGTCGTGGTGCCGTCTATGGTCTAACACGTGACAGTGGCCCGGCCGATTTCGCACGGGCTGCACTAGAAAGCATCGGTTTCCAAACACGCGATTTGTGGGAGGCCATGCGGGCCGATTGGCCAAATGCCGACGACGCCGTGCTGCGCGTTGATGGTGGACTCAGTTCCAATGATTGGGCGATGCAGTTCTTGGCTGACATGTTGGGCGCACCAGTGGACCGTCCCGCGGGCGTCGAAACAACCGCATTAGGGGCCGCATGGCTGGCAGGAATGCGTGCGGGAATTTACCCCGACGCCGCAGGCTTTGCAAAGATGTGGGCTTGTGAGCGGCAATTCACTGCACAAATGCCAGACGCCAAACGCACCGCCCTTTATGAGCGGTGGAAGCGGTGTATTGCGGCAACCATAAGTGTCAATTAGCGCTTATTTTCTGCTGATTTCGGCCGCTTCAAAAACGTCGCTCATAGACAGTTCAGGCATCTCTGGTGAGAAGGCAACAAGTTCGCTCATATGCGAAAAGCAGTTATACCCGAGGTCTTTAAAGATCTTCACAATCTGGCGTTTGTTTTGACGGGTATTGTTTTCTACAATGGCAACTTTAGGGCGCAAAGATGCCAAATCTGCCCCAGCCAGAACAGAAAGTTCATGGCCCTCAGTGTCGATAACAAGTGCATCGGTTCGCGTGATTTTCTGCTCTGCAAGAATATCTTTAAGCGGGCGCAATGGAACCGTAACCTCGGCAACGTGATCTTCTGCCTCTGGCCGCTCTTTCAACAGGGCCTCGACCATTCTTTCGCGGTCAAAGGATGCACATCCGCGCGCATTTTCGCGGTACAGTTCTTCATGTTCTTCGGCGAGATAATGCAGTGTCATTTCGCTTTCGGCGTCTGACGCACCGACGTTCAGAGTAACAATATCATCTCGTTCGGCATGCAGCGCTTGCACCCGTTTAAAGTAAAGTGGATGTGGTTCAAGCAAAACACCACTCCACCTATTCTGACTAAGAAAGGGATAAAGCGTGTCTGCCATTTGGCCATCATTCGCGCCGATTTGAACGCAGTGCACTTTTCCATCATACACTTGGTTCAACGTATAAAGCGGTAGGTTCAGGAAGAAATGTTTGGTCTCTCTGTTCACAGTATTTGGCCTTTCAAAGCGCGCGTTCTCGCATTTCTATACACCTTTCCTATCGTAGTGAAGCCACTGGAAAAATCGAGTGATAGATCAGCTTATACGTACCTCGATGGTCCCTATTCCATCAGCACCACCCTTCATCACATCGCCAGAAACCACTGCGCCGACACCTGCAGGCGTACCCGTCATAATGATGTCGCCTGCCTCTAACCGCACGGCTTGGGACAAGATTGCGATATGCTCCTTCACGGACCATATCATATCACCAATGTCGCCGTCTTGGCGCACCTCATCATTCACCGACAGCCAGATGCGGCCACTTGTCAGGCTGGGCACATCCGCAAGCGGCACAAGCGCGGAGATTGGCGCGGATTTATCAAACCCTTTGGCCATGTCCCAAGGCCGACCTTTGCCTTTTGCGGTTTTTTGAATATCGCGCCGCGTCATGTCGATCCCAATGCCCGCACCCCAAATATGATCAAGCACATCGTCAGGCGCAATGTCGGACCCGCCTATGCCAATGGCAATCACCAGTTCGATCTCGTGATGCAGGTTTTTGGTCAACGTCGGATAGGGCAAAGTGCAAGGACTGTCGACAACCGCATCTGCTGGCTTCGTGAAAAAGAACGGTGCCTCGCGGATGTCGTTGCCCATTTCGATCACGTGGTCCTTGTAATTTTGACCTACGCAAAAAATGCGGCGTACTGGGAAGCGGTCAGTTGTATTCGCAACAGCAAGGCTGGCCTGTGCAGGTGGTGTAATCACATATGTCATTCGGATGGGTTCCTTTTTGGCTTATGATCTTTTTGACAGAGATCTCGTACCGCTGGAAACGGTTTATTATGGCGCGGGGTAAGTAAATTGAATCAACGCGCGCCCTCAACCAATCCATGAATCTTAATCTCTGGCTTTAAAGTAATAAGGTTCCAAAAGCAGGAAAGTTATTTAACATAAACCAGATTATACGGTAAAAAAT
>JBLHPE010000179.1:0-4329 GCA_047624005.1 Ascidiaceihabitans sp. | reverse complement strand
GATCGTAAATTTGAAGTGTCGTTTTGGAACAACCTGAAATGGCTATTTCTATATTTGTTGGCCATCCCATTGGGGCTGTCAATCTCGTTGCTGCTCAACCAAAAAGTCTGGGGCATCCGCCTTTATAAATCGATGTTCTTCTTTCCTTTCGTGATTTCACAAGTGGTCGTAGGGTTGGTATTTTCGTGGTTCTACTTGCCCAACAACGGGCTATTCGACGTGATCATCGGCAGCTTTGGGCTGGACATCCGTGGTGGGGTTCTTGGCAATCCGAATACGGCAACCTATGGCATCATCGCCGCCGGGCTTTGGCCGCAAACGGCCTATTGTATGATCCTATATCTCACTGGCTTGAATGCCGTGGACCCCGAACAGGTAGAAGCCGCCCGTCTTGATGGGGCCAAGGGCTTCAAGATGCTTTGGTATGTGATCCTACCCCAATTGCGTCCTGCGACATTCATCGCCTTCGTGGTGACCATCATCGGTGCCTTACGCTCTTTCGATCTGGTTTCGGTTATGACCAACGGCGGGCCGTTTGGTTCCACCCGCGTTTTGTCATTCTTTATGTTCGAGGAATCTTTGTCAGAATTTGGGTTTAGGATGGGGTACGGGGCAGCTATCGCAGTTGTTCTCTTCCTGCTGATGCTCTGCTTTATCAGCTACTTCCTGTGGTCGATGTATCAAGATGAAAAAGGGGCGCACTGATGTTTCCTACACCTATTGAAAAGACGTCGCGCACTTGGCAAATTATGTATCAAGCGCTGCTGCCCTTGGCCTTGATTGTGTGGCTGCTGCCTCTGATTGCGGTTGCGATGTTCAGTATCAAATCATCCGCTGATTTTGCCAGTGGCAACTACTGGGGAATGCCCACATCGTTTGAGTTGTTCAACAACTATGGCAAGGTTTTCTTTGATTCCGACATGCCGCGTTACATGTTGAATTCGCTGCTGATTACCATTCCAACTGTGATCGGTGCGATTGCTCTGTCCTCCATGACTGGCTTTGCCCTTGGCGTGTATAAATTCAAATCCAACTTGTGGATTTTCTTCATGTTTATCGCGGGCAATTTTGTCCCGTTTCAAATCCTGATGGTACCCGTGCGTGACCTGACAATTGGGTTGGGCATGTATGATACCAAACTGGGTTTGGTTCTGTTTCACATCGCCTTTCAAACTGGATTCTGCACCTTGTTCATGCGTAACTTTATCCGCGCCCTACCGTTTGAATTGGTCGAGGCGGCCCGTGTTGAAGGCATCGCAGAATGGCGCATTTTCTGGTACATCGTGTTGCCGTTGATGAAGCCCGCGTTGGCCGCATTGTCAGTGCTGATTTTCACCTTCATCTGGAACGATTACTTCTGGGCCGTGGTGCTGACCCAAGGGCCAAGTGCGCAACCTGTGACCGCTGGTATCACCAGCTTTAACTCACAGTTTGTCGCGCAATACCATTTGATGAGCGCGGGTTCCATCGTGGCTGCCTTGCCGCCTGTGGCCATGTTCTTCTTGATGCAAAAACACTTCATTGCGGGCCTAACCTTGGGCGCCGTGAAATAACAACCTCTTCTTTCGGATTTACGACATGACAAAGATCACCTTTATCGGTGCTGGTTCCACGATTTTCATGAAGAATATCGTGGGCGACGCCCTGCTGACCCCTGCCCTTGCGGACAGCCATTTCGCTTTGATGGACATCGACGCGGACCGCTTAGCCGAGTCCGAGGTTTTGGCCCGTGCTATGATCAAGACAGTTGACACGGCTGCCACTGTCACCACGCATCTAGATCGTCGCGAGGCGTTGGACGGCGCGGATTTTGTCGTCACCGCATTTCAGGTTGGCGGGTATGAGCCATGTACAGTCACTGATTTCGATATTCCGAAAAATTACGGCCTGCGCCAAACTATTGCTGACACGCTGGGCATCGGTGGCATTATGCGCGGCCTGCGCACCGTCCCTGTGTTGTGGAGCATCGCGCAAGACATGGCCGAACTGTGTCCAAACGCCACCCTGCTGCAATATGTGAACCCGATGGCGATCAACACGTGGTCGTTGGCCGAACGGTTCCCTAAGTTGAAACAGGTTGGGCTGTGCCATTCGGTTCAAAATACTGTTCAGGAATTGGCCCATGATCTGGATATTGATCAGGATTCGATCCGTTACAAAGTTGCTGGCGTGAACCACGTCGCATTCTTCCTCCGCCTTGAGCAAGATATGGGCGGCGAAATGCGAGATTTATATCCACTTTTGCATAAAGGTTATGCGTCGGGAGCATTGCCCAAAGCGCCGTTGTTGATGCCACGTTGTGGCAACAGAGTCCGTTACGAGGTGATGGATCAGCTTGGTTATTTCTGCACCGAAAGTTCAGAGCATTTCGCCGAATATGTGCCGTGGTTCATCAAAGAAGGCCGCGACGACCTGATCGAGCAGTTCAACATTCCACTGGATGAATATCCGATGCGTTGCGTTGAACAAGTGGCGGAATGGAAAACTCAAGCGGCGGCAATGATGGCGTCGGGCAGCGTTGAGGTTGTCAAAAGCCACGAATTTGCGGCCGAGATTATGAATTCAATCGTCACCGACACGTCTTATGTGATGTATGGCAACCTGCCCAATCACGGCCAAATCCCGCAGTTGCCCAACGGTGCAGCCGTTGAAACGCCGTGTTTGGTGGACGCCAATGGAGTTCAGCCGATTGTGATAACCAGTATTCCGCCACAGTTGACCGCGCTGATGCGCACGCAGATAAACGTGCAGGAATTGACCGTTCGTGCGTTGGTGGATGAAAATCCTGAACACATTTATCATGCAGCGATGATGGACCCACACACGGCGGCTGAGTTAGATTTGCGCCAAATCCGGTCCATGGTGGATGATTTGTTAATCGCGCACGGCGACTGGTTGCCCGAATGGACCCGCGCGGCGGTAAGGAATTGATCATGACACAAAACGCAACATTCCACGACATCGCTGGCAAGTCAGTTTACATCACTGGCGGCGGGTCGGGCATTGGCGCCTCGCTTACCGATGGCTTCATGACCCAAGGTGCAAACGTCGCGTTTATTGGCCGCTCGGATGCCAGCGCCTTTGTCGCCGAGATGCAGGCCAAACATGGCCGTGCCCCGCTATTTTTGCAGGGCGACATCACCGATACTGAACATTTGCAGGCCACGATGCGCACAGCGGCTAAGGCCAACGGCGACATCGATGTTTTAGTGAACAATGCGGCCAACGATGACCGCCACACGCTGGATGAAGTGACCCCTGAATATTGGGATCACATGCAGTCGATCAACCTAAAATCCTACTTCTTTGCCTGCCAAGAGGCCGCGCGTCAGATGAAGGCGACTGGTGGTGCTATCGTCAATTTCAGCTCGATCAGCTATATCATGGGTGGGGCGGGCTACACCGCGTACACCACGGCGAACGGCGGCATAACGGCGATGTCACGCAGTCTTGCGCGTGAATTGGGACCGGACAAAATTCGTGTGAACGCGCTCGCACCCGGTTGGGTTTTGACGCCAAAGCAGCTGGATAAATGGGCAACGCCTGACGCCTTAGCTGGCCATTTGAGCACGCAATGTTTGAAGGAACATTTGGCACCCCAAGACATCGTGGACGCCGTTTTGTTCTTGTCCTCAAACACCAGCCGTATGATGACAGGACAGTGTATGGTCGTGGACGGCGGCGTGGTTGTAACAGGGTAAAATGTAATGACTGATAATGTGACACCAGACTGGATTGCAGCCGATTGGGGCACCACGCATTTGCGCGTTTGGGCGATGCAAGGTGGCACCGTTTTAGATCATGCCCAATCCGACAACGGTATGGCAAAGCTGAAGAGAGATCAGTTTGAAGACGCGTTGCTGGAATTGATTGGGGGATGGATGGGGTCTGACCCTATATCTGTCATCGCTTGCGGCATGGTTGGTGCGCGTCAAGGATGGGTCGAAGCGCCCTACTCTAGCGTTCCGTGCAAACCGGACCATAGTCAACATGCCATTCCAAACTGCAACGATCTGCGCCTGAATGTCCGCGTCATTCCCGGTCTAAAACAAAACGCACCTGCGGATGTGATGCGCGGTGAAGAAACCCAAATCGCCGGGTTTCTAGCCCTGAACCTCGGTTGGGACGGCGTGATTTGTTTACCCGGCACCCACTCCAAATGGGTTCACGTCAGTGCTGGTGAAGTTGTGAGTTTTCAAACTTTTATGACGGGGGAACAGTTTGATCTGTTGTCTACCTCGTCCGTATTGCGCCATTCGGTGGATACAAACGGTTGGGATAAACCCGCTTTTGATGAGGCCTTGAACGACAGTCTGTCACGCCCAGAAA
>JBLHPE010000178.1:0-4348 GCA_047624005.1 Ascidiaceihabitans sp. | reverse complement strand
CTTCATAGGCGTATTGCTCCTTGTGAGGTTCTGGCCGGCTTTGACACCTGCCACAATACGCCGCCTTTCAAATCACGCCATCACCCAAATTCGGTCATAACTCGTGGATCATCACGCTTGGTCTCAGCTTGGCGCTGTTAAGCTGGCAAGCGTACATTTTAGGACAGGACATCAGTAAGAACCTGACCGCTGATTATGCAGTGGTAACAACGGCCCAATCAAACCTGATCGAAGACAGTTTAGAATTCCGTGATGTGCTGTTGAATCCAAATGTTGCTATCGATATGACTTTCGAACTCTCTGAATTACGCAAAAAGGCGGTGACGACGATTGCCGCCCTTGGCGGGCTACGTGCGCCCACAGATGATATCACGGCTGCTCAGCGCGAATACCGTGATGCACTTCAACAGCTGATAGCAATGTCCAACCGTTTGGCCCGTGGCGAAGTTGAAGGCATGGCCTTACCGCTCCACAATGCGTTGCAGGGAGTTGCGAACGAAGGCGGCGACCTGAACGAAGCCGTGAAGGAATTTCAGGGTGGAATGTGGCCGCAGCTGAAAGGCGCAATCTTTTAATTGATTGAATGAAAGAGAAGAATCTCTTTTAGCTGTACCAGACAGTATACAAGCAAAAGGCTGGAAACCTAAGCACTCGCCACACCCAAGTAAGGACCGCCTGCCGCCCCCGCCTACCAACGCAAAAGCTCGCCCCTAGAAATAGGCGGCGGGCTTTTCTAATGTCTAATTTCTCATTAGGGCGCGAACTACACCTGTAAGTTTTCCCATAATCATGCCAGCAAAATCGCCCGCCGCATCCCAAGTGTTCCACGGCACTCAAAAAGCCCTTATTTATATGATGTACAAAGGCGGGATATGACACCTACCGGGCCTACCATACGTCATACATCTCAATGACTTAATTCACCAGTCGGCAAAGAAATTCCCTTTCTGAAACCATGAAATTTTTGGGGAAGTTTCCAACTTTTTGAGCGCTCAAAAAATTATGCTTATATTCAAGTCAGTGAAACGACTGCTCTTCAAAGCAGTTGCAACCAAAGCGATGGTGCGAAGTGTTTCAGCTTGCTAAACAAAGTTAATGAAAACTGTTCCGCGTAAACTAGAAAAATATATCAGGAAAAACAACAGGCTATCATGTGGGTGTCTCCCGCGTTTCAGGCGAATCTAACCTGCTGATAACGTTCTGTCTTCTCAATTTAAGCGACGGCACCGTAATCGCCGCATCAACCGACCTTCGCAGTGCTATTAGTTCGGCTGGAACCAGAATCCGTATTTTATATCAAAAGTAGCGCTACTTGTTGAAAAGTTCGCTCTTCCAGCCTCTACCTAAATCGTCGAGCACTCCAATAATAATCCAAACGCCATGGGCATTACATCATCAAAACTATTTAGTGACGTCGTTCGCTCGAAATCAAGACGCCTTCCGGCTTAGGTGCCACGTGATCGCCATTTCAGCGACAGTGTCTTTGTCGCCATCTTGAATATCTACCAAAACCTCAAAAACCACTTTTCCGTCAGCATCCAGCTTCGCCAGCAATTCTTTGCTTGGCTCTGACGTTTTTGCGTGGGCAATCAAAGTCCCTTTTGCAATCTTGGTGTAGGCGATTTTTGCACCTGCCGCGACGGGACGCACAGACAGAATAACCGGGGCCATCGCAGCGGCCATTGCAGCACCAGATGCGGCTTCACCCAAAGTGAACATCGCGCCCGCGTGTTGGGTTTTGATGTGGTTGGTCGTTTCGTCACGCTGGCCCAACTGAGCAGAGGCAACGCCATCCCCTAGCTCCAACAATTCAATCCCCACAAAGTTCTGAAAAGGAACAATCGTGCTCAACTGTGTTTTGATCATGTCATAAGGGTTCATCGTCGTCTCCTGCCAATTGAAGAGACCGTACGCACACCGCATCGTCAGGACAATCGTGCCGCTGCGGCACCTATCGGGCGATGACGATATCGGCGCGCAATCCACCCAAACGTTCGCTCTCGCCCAAACGCAAAACACCACCGTGTGCGCGTGCAATATCAGTAGCGATCGCCAACCCCAATCCAACGCTACTGCCCTTGTCTTGGTTGCGCGAGGGGTCCAATCGTGTGAACGGTCGTTGCGCCTCAACACGCCTGCTTTCAGGGATACCCGGACCATCATCCTCCACCCGTAAGCGCAGCGACTTATCGGTAAGTACCATCGAGACCTCGGCACTCGATCCATACCGCACAGCGTTGCCGATCAGGTTGTCCAGCGCCCGCCGCATCCCGACCAGGCGCAGCATCACAGTGCCCTCACCCTCACAATGTACCAATTTCACATCTCGACCGGCCCGACCCGCGTCGGCAACCACTTGTTTAATCCAAACAGTCATATCTACGGCTTCGGGCTCAGCGCCCTGCCCGCCTTTTGTGAAATCAAGGAACGCATCAATCATGCCCTGCATTTCATCCACGTCTTGTTCTAAAGGCTCGCGTTCCGCGTCGTCCAACATGGCCAAAGCCAAACGCATACGGGTCAAAGGCGTCCGTAAATCATGACTTACGCCAGACAGCATTAAGGTCCGCGTTTCTATCTGGCGTTCAATCCGGTTGCGCATATCGACAAATGCGGTGCCAGCGGCCCGAACTTCTGTGGCACCAGCAGGCGAAAATGCAATATGGCGCCCCCGCCCAAAGCCTTCCGCGGCAATCGCAAGGCGCTTGATTGGACGCAATTGATTGCGTAAATAAATCATAGCAATCAACGTAAAGATCAAACCAAAGAAGGCCATATTCACAAACAACTGATGTGGGTTTGTGGCTGAAATTCGACGCCGATCAAACCTGACTTCTTTGGCTTGGTCATTCACTTCAGCAACAAGACGCACAACTTTATCGGCGGACAGGTCCACAACTTTGATTTGGGGAAGCCGCTCCATCAACCGCCTTGTTATGACGATGCCAGAAAAATCATACCATGGCCGCACATTTGGACCGTTCAGTGCATCGCGTTCAACATCCACTATTGAAATCTGTAATACCTCGCGGGTTTCCAATGGCACATTAGACAACGTCAGTTTCAACTCACGCACGACAGTGTCAGACATTTGCAGCGTCACATCTTCAAAATGGCGTTGTGTAAAGACGACCATCACCACCAATTGCAAAACCACAACGGGCAACATCATAATCAGGGCTGCACGTCCATAAAGACTGCGTGGTAGATATTGTTTGAGCCAAGTAAAGAACATAGCTAAACCTTAAAGACCTCAGCGCTTAAGCGAAAGACCCCTCAGATGACACCACCAGATGATTTTGATCCAATAATCGGCATTGCCGAAACCTTGGAAAGCGGAGTCCGTCGTATCATAGCGCCGAACCCTTCGCCAATGACGTATCGCGGGACAAACACATACATCGTCGGCACAAACGATTTGGCGGTGATTGATCCCGGACCCGAAAGTGACACTCATCTTCAAGCGATCTTAGATGCAGTTGGGACCGAACAAAAAATTACCCATATCATCGTAACACATACTCATTTGGATCATTCCCCCTTGGCCCGCTCTTTGGCTGCGGCGACAGGTGCTACAATTCTTGCCTTTGGTGATGCGACGGCTGGTCGAAGCGATGCTATGAAAGCACTAGCGGCCTCAGGCATGGTGGGTGGCGGTGAAGGCATTGATGTCGATTTCCAACCGGACCAAACGGTCGAAGATGGCGATTTCATCAACGGCAGCGATTGGCAACTGCAAGTGATCCACACACCCGGCCACATTGGCAATCACATCTGTCTGTCTTGGAACGATCTGTGTTTCACTGCAGATCACGTGATGGGATGGGCCAGTTCTTTGGTATCCCCGCCGGACGGAGACCTTACCGACTTTATGGAATCGTGCGCCAAACTTGAAGATTATGATTGGCGGGTTTTTTACCCCGGTCACGGAGCCGCGATAAACGACCCATCTGAACGGTTGGATTGGCTGATCGACCACCGACTTAATCGCGAAGCCGCTATCTTAGACCTTTTGGAAGACGCTCCTGCAACCGCGCTGGAATTGGCCAAAGCGATCTACACAGACACCCCACCCGCATTACTGGGAGCAGCAACACGCAACGTCCTAGCCCATCTTATTGATTTAGTTCGACAAACGGAAGTCTCTGCAATCGGAGCCGTGTCAGAAGACGCCCAATTTTTAAGGCTTTAAGGAAGATGTCGAATTTTTTCCCCTAAATCAACAAAACCCACTGGACGGGGCAAAATACCCTTGCTATATCGCCCATACCATTCCGGCGTAGCTCAGTGGTAGAGCAGTTGACTGTTAATCAATTTGTCGTAGGTTCGACCCCTACCGCCGGAGCCA
>JBLHPE010000177.1:0-4369 GCA_047624005.1 Ascidiaceihabitans sp. | reverse complement strand
TACACAAAGCATTTGAATGAAACATATTATGTTAAGCGAACCAATTAGCTTGGGCGATAAACTGGCACCTAAGACACCGAAGGCTTTGCGGTTCAATTTCGCTGTTTGGGTGCGAAATACGCTGTATTTTGTGCTGACTTTTTCGCTGTTGATGGTGGCTTCCGTCCTCGCCCTTTGGTGGTTTTTTACACGTCCCGATTTGGACCCGATAGCGATGATGGCTATATTGGTATCTCTGATTGCCATGCTATTTATTGTTGATCGTCGATGGCGTGTTTTCAGGTTGCCTCAAAAGCCACGGCCTCTTGAGGCACATTCTTTGTTGGCCAATGATCGTCATGGTTTCATGTCTAAGCTGCGATTGGATGCAAAGACTGTGATTTTTGATGGCAGCAATCTTTATCATTTTGGCCACGACAATGGGGTGGACGCCCAACCCCTTGGGATGCTTGCCCATCAATTTCGGACCGAAGGTTACCGTATCGTTTGCTTCTTTGATGCCAATATTTTTTACACGCTCAGCGATCACGGTGCATTTCCCAGTCATCAGCACCATTCAATAGCGATGCTTGAGGATGTTTTTGGACTGGGCGCTGATGAAATCTATGTGGTGCCCAGTGGGGTTCAGGCCGATAAGTATATTTTGGACAGTCTTAAATATTTGCCTGTATCGTTCGCTGTGACCAATGATCAGTTCCGCGATTATGCAAAGGCGTACCCTTCAGTAATGAAGGGTGATCAGTGGCGAAAAAGTGTCGTGATTTCGGAAAATGAAGTCAAGCTGCTGCAACATAGGCTGCAAAACCCAATTTGGTTGAACTAGGCTGCATTGGCCGTAGTGGTTGATAGGATTTAGGACATTGGTCCTGTGCTTACTCCGTCAGGGTCGGATTCCTAAGGCGGGTAGAATTACCTTTACGGAATATAAAGGTCGTCCCCGATCACCCACTCTACAATCGCCTCAGCCACCTCATCTGGTTGCTGGTGCAACACCCAATGATCTGCATCCGCAATTTCGACCCGCGTGAGTTTTTCGCAGAAGTCTTCGAGGCCTTCGGTGGATTCTGGCAAAACAGCCGTGTCCTTCATTCCCCAGATCAACAGGTGGTCGCAGTGTATTCGCATCTTATCCAGCGGCAGTTTGGGCGGATCGGTCAGCGGAGACCCGGGATCAGCCACTTTAAGCGGCGAGGCGCGGTACCAGTTGGTCATGCCTTGCAATCGACCGGGCCTAAGCCACTCCGTTTTGTAGGCATCCAATCGTTCGCCCGCCAACCAAGATGTGTCCATGTTAGCCGAGAACAGCTTGATCAATTTGGCGCACTCGTTGGCAGCCAATAGATCATGTGACGTGTCTGTTTTGATGAAATTGATATATTGCGAGGCTTCTGATTGCGCCCCGCCTTTGGCCATTTCGCGTTGAAACGGTGCCGGATGTACGCCATTGGCGATGATCAGGCGGCTCACTAATTCCGGGTGGAACATGGCGAGGGCATAGGCCACGCCAGCCCCCCAATCGTGGCCCATGACGGCAACTGGGCCACCACCGACCAGATCGGAATTGATCAGCAAAACGATATCGCTGACCAGTTTTGATGTGGTGTATTCCCCCACTTCGGACGGTGCCCAACTTTGCCCATAGCCCCGTTGATCGGGGGCTATGCAATGGAACATGCCGGACAGCTTTGGCGCAAGATCGTCAAACGCCCCTGAATATTCAGGAAAGCCGTGCAGCATGATCAATTTAGGTAAGTGGGGTTGGCCCCATGAACGGACAAAAAAGTCCTGCCCGTTCAAGGTAAGGGAATGTGTTTCCATTACTCGCCTTTAGCTTTGGATTCAAAGCGTAGGCCAACCGCAGTGCGCGGCTGGAAACCATTCCAATAGGTGTGATCAGCAGTTGGCTTGCCCGCATCATCCACCGCCGTCACGCCGTCACCAGAAGCTGGCAACAGATCGAAGTACGGGGCCATTTCAGCGTCTGCTTTCAGGTGGGTGTTCATGAATGCAGTCGCAAAGTGCTGCGTGATGTTGTTCATGCGCGTGTTGTCCCAAACTGCATCGGCGTAGTGGTCATAAGGACCAGTTTCACCTTCGGCAGTCATTGCTATCGCTTCGGCAGGTGGGGCCATTGGGGCGGCGGCGTTATGGTTGGCATTGTCGAAGGTCAGTAGGTGGCGGTCTGTGCCCGTGGTGCCGTCAAAGATACCGCGGATCGCTTCGTAGACAGATACGTCGTCTACGCTGCCAGCCATCAACATCAAAGGTTTGCGAAAGCCAGACAGGCCTTCCGCGTCCCAGAAACCAGCGTTGTTGCCCCAAGGACCGATTGCGATCATCGCTTTGACACGTTCGTCAACCAGTGCCTCGTGTGTTTCGGAACCGGCAAGGTGACGTTCCAACAGCCCGTTTGGTGTACCCCATGGGTATTCAGTCGACCCTTGGGTGACGCCAGCGCCGCCAAAGATCAACGCGCCGTAGCCGCCCATCGAATATCCGATAACGCCTGTGGTACTTGCGTCGATGATATCGCCAAGTGGACCTTCCATCGCTTCCATTTGGTCAATGACAAAACGTTGGTCGATTGGACGGTTGAGCAAGGTCGAGCCAAACGCGCCTTGGTCAGAGTAGGTGCTGTCTGTGTGATCGATCGAAACGGTCACGTAACCTTTAGAGGCAAGGTTTTCGCCCAAATGCGTCATCAAGTAACGGTTGCCCGGATACCCGTGAGAGATCAGAACAAGTGGGAACTTTTCGCCTGATGCAGGTGCTGCGTCGCGCGCTGCTTGGCCTGTGAGGGGCACTTCGGTTTTCCCGTCACGCAATATTGCGGTGTAATTGCCGCCTTGGGCTGTGCCGTCTGCTGCAGGATACCAGACCTCAACCGTCAAAGGACGGTCATATGTCGGTGTGGCGTCAGCCGTTGTATTCACAATGTCGATTTGACCAGCATTGGTGAACGTAAATGTTTGAACGCCGATGGCGTGGTCGCCGTAGGCTGACAAAGCCGGCGCATCTGGCCGGATGGTGTCGATAGGGTTCGCTGCGGCAAAAGTGCTAAGGCTCATTGTGGCGCCTATGGAAAGAGGGACAAGTAGGGACGCTGATATGCGCGAAAGTAGGGTCATCGTTTTCTCCGATCTTGAATTAAGAAAATTAGGGGTAACGTGATGTAAACTTTGTACTGCGGTACAGTGACACAGATATGTCATGGATCAAGGCGTGACCCTACGTCTTTGGGTTGTACCGCGGTAGGTGGGTCAGGCATGTTGAGTGTTTGGGTGGACGGCAGGTCGTCAGCAAACTTCGCACAGATGGGCGTATCTTGGGGAAATTATTTTGTGAAATTCAAACGCCTATGACTTTCTAAAGACTGCAAGTGCGCGTTCACCATAGGATACTTGCGTTCAGATATTGTCTTTTGGCGGGACCAGAACGAAGTTTCCAAAATGTGTTTTCTCCATGAATTCCTGCTGTGCCTGCGCAATTTTTTCAAGCGGAAATACTTTCGCAAGCAACGGGCGAATTTCACCTTTCTCGATATAGGAGATCAAATCTGGAAACACAGGTTCGTCCCAAGCGGTACACCCGAGGAGGGTGATATCTTTGAGGTACATGTCACGCATGTCCAAATCTACGATTGGGCCTGCAATGGCACCGGACGAGACATACCGCCCTCCCGGTTTTAGGACCTTAAGCATACTTGGAAATGTTGGTCCTGCAACATTGTCCACGACGACACTAACGCTGTTTTCACCAAGAAAATCGACACAATCCTTGCTCCGATCAACAACAACGTCTGCGCCAAGGTCGCGAAGCTGATCCATCTTCCCTTGGCTGGTGATGGCGATAACTTTCGCGCCACGGCGTTTTGCAAGCTGAACCGTTGCAGACCCAACGCCGCCAGATGCCCCCGCCACAAGCACCACGTCTTTGGAACCAACACCCGCCCGATGTAACATGTTCTCGGCTGTTCCGTAGGCACAGGGAATGGTCGCCAATTCTTCATCACTCCACTGACAATCGACTGGAAATACGTCGCTTGCAGGCACTTTTACATATTGGGCAAAGGCCCCATCAAAGTCAGACGCCATCCAGATGTTGTCCATCACATCGAACCCGTTGGGCCGCATGCAGGCACGCACCAAGACCCGTTTTCCCATCAGGTTTTGTGCTACATCATCACCCGTTTGTACCACCTGTCCGCAACAATCGGTGCCTTGAATAAGGGGGAAAGGCGTTGCCCCGTTCCAGCCGCCATCCGATTTCTGTTCCGTGTCGGTGTCTTGCTGTTGGGATGTCGCGCTGGTGTCCGCCGTTACGCTAGAGGAATACCACCCAAGCCGTGTGTTGATTTCGGTATTGTTGA
>JBLHPE010000176.1:0-4442 GCA_047624005.1 Ascidiaceihabitans sp. | reverse complement strand
TCAAGATAGGCAGTCCAAAGGGCAGCCCAAGCGTCACGATCAGACGCCATCAAAGGGCGCACCTTAAGTGCGGAAATACTGGTCATTCGTTACTGCCTGCCTGCTCAATAGCCTCGGTTGGAGATCTTATCGCCTCTCAACCCGACCTTCATAGGGAGCAAATAAGGCAAGTTTGTGGCAGAAGTCATCAAACTGCAGGAGGTGTGGCCCAAATGAGGCAGTAGGTATTTCTGGTTAACGCATTGTTAAATAACAAATTTGGTCGGCTTTGACTCTGTTTTGAAATAAGGCGAGAATAAGGCTATTGCCCCATTTGGTGGAATAATGCCCAACTTAAGCGGGAATTGTTGCTGAGATGGAATTAATGGCCAAAACGCAAACGGGCACCCGACTGAACGCAGTCAAATGCCCGCTTGAAAAACTGTTTAAACGTTAGCGTTGGCCACGCGCCATGAAAGCGAGGCGTTCAAACAAATGCACATCCTGCTCGTTTTTCAGTAATGCACCATGCAGTTTGGGCAGGGCGGCTGAACTGCCAGCTTTGAGGTCTTCGGCGGTCATGTCTTCGGCCAACAATAGTTTGAGCCAATCCAAGACCTCTGATGTTGATGGTTTTTTCTTCAATCCAGCCTGTTCGCGGATTTCAAAGAACTGGGTCAGGGCTGTGGTTAACAACTGCTCTTTGATCCCAGGGTGATGGACTTCAACAATGGCGCGCATTGTGTCCATGTCCGGGAAACGGATGTAGTGGAAGAAGCAGCGGCGCAGGAACGCGTCGGGCAATTCTTTCTCATTGTTCGATGTGATAATCACAATTGGGCGGTTTTCAGCTTTGATCGTTTTGCCCGTCTCGTAGACGAAGAACTCCATCTTATCGAGCTCTTGCAAAAGGTCGTTCGGGAATTCGATATCGGCTTTGTCGATCTCATCAATCAAAAGAACAACTTTTTCACCAGCTTCAAACGCTTCCCACATTTTGCCTTTGCGAATGTAGTTGGCAACGTCGTGCACCTTTTCCTCACCCAACTGGCTGTCGCGCAGGCGAGACACGGCGTCATATTCATACAAACCTTGTTGGGCACGCGTCGTCGATTTGACGTTCCACTCAATCAGACGCAGGCCCAATGAGGTCGCTATTTGTTTCGCCAATTCCGTCTTACCGGTGCCAGGTTCCCCCTTGACGAGAAGTGGGCGTTCCAATGTTACAGCCGCATTTACCGCGATGGTCAGGTCGTCTGTTGCGACGTAACTGTCAGTGCCTTGAAATTTCATGCCAATGTCCCTGTTTTTGCACATATCGTTGTGCAGCGGTTTAGACATATCTCCGCAGGATTGTGTAGTGACAATCCTTATATGCTGGTTTAGACGCTGCGGAAGAAGGCAACTGTTTAGGCAATATAGGGATTTTTGCATGAGCAACGTAAGCCGCGCTAAGGGGAACCAGATGAAACAAGAAGTGTTTCTGCCAGATGATTATCGTCCGGCCGATGATGAACCATTTATGAACGATTTGCAGGTGGCGTATTTTCGTCGCAGGTTGAACGATTGGAAAGACGAGCTGCAAGCTGGCACGCGCGATACCATCGAAGCCTTGCAAGATACGACACGCAATATTCCAGACGTGAACGATCGCGCCTCGGAAGAGACGGATCGTGCACTTGAACTGCGGACACAGGATCGTCAACGTAAGTTGGTGTCTAAGATTGATGCTGCCTTGCGCCGCATCGACGAAGATGAATTTGGCTATTGTTCCGTGACAGGTGAGCCGATTTCGCTCAAACGTCTGGATGCACGTCCGATCGCGACCATGAGCCTCGAGGCGCAGGAGCGTCACGAGCGTCGCGAAAAAGTACACCGTGACGATTGATCGTTTCGCATAGTAATTTAGTCAAAGGCGCGTAGGGCAAGTCCCTTGCGCCTTTTTCGTTTTAAGGGACCTAAGATGATACGCAGTGCAATTGTGATTGGCGGTGGTATTGCTGGTATGGCCACAGCAGCAGTGCTTGGCCGTATGGGTGTATCCGTCACCGTCCTTGAGCAAGCGCCTGTGTTAAAAGAAGTTGGCGCTGGACTTCAAATTAGCCCCAATGGGCTTTGTGTTTTGCGGGCCTTGGGGCTTGAGCCGGAATTGATCAAACGCGGCGCGGTACGGGGGCAGGCGGTGTCCCTGCGTGATTATCGCCGCACGGGTGAAGTTGCACGTTTGGATTTGCAGCGTCTTATGCCCAATCAAGCCTACTATTTTGTACACCGCGCTGATCTTTTGGATGTGCTGGCTGGGGCTGCACGTCGCGCATCTGCTGATATTCGGTTAGACCAATCGGTAATAGACGTGCACACTGGTGACCTACCGGAAGTGGTCTTCGAAAATGGGGAAACGTTGCGGGCTGAATTGATCGTGGGCGCGGACGGTGTCCATTCTGTTGCCCGTTCGGTTCTTAATCCACAATCGACAGCGTTTTTCACCAAACAAGTCGCGTGGCGGGCAGTCGTGCCAAATGTTGTAAACCAACCCGCAGAGGCGCGGGTGTTCATGGGGCCTGGCAAACATATCGTTGCGTATCCTTTGCGAGATGGCGATTTTGTCAATCTGGTTGCTGTCGAGGAACGTGATGGTTGGCAAGATGAAGGGTGGCATCAATCAGGCGATCCTTCGCAATTGCGTGAGGTTTTCGCTGACTTCACAGGCGACGCGGCACTTTTGTTAAACGCTGTTAAGGATGTATCGGTTTGGGGCCTGTTTCGTCATCCTATTGCCAAACATTGGTGCGGGGATGGCGTTGCGCTTGTTGGGGACGCAGCCCATCCGATGCTGCCGTTCTTGGCGCAAGGGGCCAATATGGCGCTTGAAGACGCGTGGGTGCTAGGCAGCGCACTTAAAGCTGGGAAGATCGACAATTATCAAACGCAGCGTGCACCGCGAGTTGCGAAGGTGGTCAAAATCACGCAGGGCAATGCCAAGCGTTATCATTTGCGCAATGGTCCTGTGCGATTGGCGGCCCACTTAGGATTGAAAACCGTCAGCAAGGTGGCACCCTCAATGATGTTGCGTCCATTTGATTGGCTTTATCGCCACGATGTGACCCAAAAACAAACCTGACCCAAAGACGCACAGGCTACGCCGCTGCATGACATTCTGATTTGATGGCTAGACGTTAAGGTCCACCCAAACCGGGACGTGGTCAGACGGCTTTTCGCGGGCGCGGATGTCTTTGTCGATGCCACAGTCGACCAACATGTCTGCGCAAGATGGGCTAAGTAGGAAGTGGTCAATACGGATGCCATGGTTTTTGTTCCACGCACCAGCCTGATAATCCCAGAATGAATATTGACCGGGACGGGGGTCACGCGCGCGAAATGCGTCTGTGAAACCAAGGTTTAACAGTTTGCGATAGGCGGCAAGGCTTTCTGGCCGGCAGGCGGCGTCACCCACCCAAACTTCCGGACGGGCTGCATCTTCAGGCTGGGCAATGATGTTATAGTCACCCGCCATTAAGAACGGCATTTCTGCGGCCATCAATTCCTCGGCGCGGGCTTGAAGGCGTTCCATCCAAGCCAATTTATACGCGTATTTCCCGCCAGCCACAGGGGTGCCGTCAGCTTCCAACTCAACCGGATTGCCGTTTGGTAGGTACAGATCACAAATCCGCAGCGCGTCCTTTTCCCCAACAACGGTTGCTTCGATCCATCGGGCTTGTTCGTCGCTGTCGTCGCCCGGTAAGCCACGCCGCACGTCTTCAAGCGGAAGTTTGGATAGGATCGCGACGCCGTTAAATGATTTCTGGCCGTGGGTTTCGACAATATACCCTCGGTCTTCAAAAACCTCGCGCGGAAAGGCCTCGTCGACAGATTTGATTTCTTGCAGAAGAGCCACATCGGGCTGCGCTTCGTCCAACCATTCTGGAAGTGCATTTATCCGTGCTTTGATCCCGTTGATATTGAATGTGGCGATTTTCATGACGTGGCTCCTGCGTTTCTTAATTCAGCTATCACCTAAGACACCCGCCTGAGCAAGAGGCGAGGTGTTCGACTAAAATGCACATAAGGTCTGATCGATTCGTCAATTCCCGTTAGGGATGATTTAACCATTATTACCCTGTGGTTAATATCCACAGGTTTTAGCGATGTGGATAATTTTTTTTTACAAAGCCATGTAAGTAAGAAAAGGCAATTCATTCAAATTTCTAGTACACAAATGTGATGTGGATAACTTCATTTCAGAACACCAATAAGAAGAAACTATCTATTATTAATCAACTTTAGAGGGCAGCGTTTTAGGTATTGAAACGACAAACCTAAGAGGATTTAAAAATGACTGCTCAACGCAAATTTGAAACCAATGTAGCGCCTTTGAATACAGATATGATTGATGGTGATCATGTCGAAATGTTCTCATCCGGATCTGCTCCAACGGCATCGGATACACTGTCAGGAGATGCGAC
>JBLHPE010000175.1:0-4465 GCA_047624005.1 Ascidiaceihabitans sp. | reverse complement strand
GGTCTGTGCCAACCAATTCGCGCCGGTCTGTGTGATGCACGCGCAAGGGGACCCCGCGACGATGCAAGAAAACCCGCATTACGACGATGTCCTGCTTGATGTTTACGACTTCCTAAAGACGCGGATTGATGTGCTCACGACCATCGGTATCCCGCTTAACGCCATCATCGCAGACCCCGGTATTGGGTTTGGGAAGTCGCAGACCCACAACCTTGCGATCCTGAACCGGATCAGCCTGTTCCACAGCCTTGGTGTGCCCATCCTGCTGGGGGCATCACGCAAACGATTTATCGGCACAATCGGCAAGGAACCGCTTGCAGATAAGCGCGGGGCAGGGTCAGTTGGCGTTGCTTTGGCGGCAATCGGCCAAGGTGTGCAACTCATCCGAGCGCATGATGTTGGTGATCACGCCCAAGCCATTGCGCTTTGGCAGGCTTGCGTGTCACAAGACTGATATGACAAAGCTTTTTGGTACCGACGGCGTGCGTGGCACTGCCAATATGCATCCCATGACCGCCGAAATGGCCCTGCGCATTGGCGCGGCCGTTGGGCGGTATTTCAAACGTGACGCCAAAGGCGTGCACCGCGTTGTGATCGGCAAGGACACGCGCCTGTCCGGCTATATGTTTGAAAACGCGCTGACGGCAGGGCTGACAAGTACGGGCATGAATGTGCTGTTGCTGGGACCCGTGCCAACACCTGCTGTTGGATTGCTGACACGGTCTATGCGGGCCGATCTGGGCGTGATGATTTCCGCCAGTCACAATCCTGCAATCGACAACGGGATCAAGTTTTTCGGACCCGACGGCTTCAAACTGTCTGACGCAGTCGAGGCAGAGATCGAAGCCTTGGTGGCCGCTGGTGTTGAACCCATCGAAGCCTCTCAAATTGGGCGTGCAAAACGTGTCGACGACAGTCGGTTCCGTTATATCGAACGGGTCAAATCGTCTTTCCCACGCCAAACACGCTTGGACGGCCTGAAAATTGTAATCGACTGTGCAAACGGGGCGGCACACCACGTCGCTCCGATGACGCTTTGGGAACTTGGCGGAACGGTTATTCCTGTTGGAAACAATCCTGACGGCACAAACATTAACGAAGGGTGCGGGTCGACCCATCCACAAATGGCAGCTGAAACAGTGGTGGCCCATGGTGCGGACCTTGGTATTTGTCTTGATGGCGATGCAGACCGCGTGATCTTGGTCGACGAAAACGGCAAAGTGGGCGACGGCGATCAATTTATGGCGCTTATGGCGTCGCGTTGGGGGGCTGAAGGGCGGCTTAAGGGCAATGCGCTTGTGGCCACGGTCATGTCCAACCTTGGGCTTGAACGCTACCTTAACGGACAGGGGCTGCGCCTTGAACGCACGGCTGTCGGTGATCGCTATGTTGTGGAACGGATGCGCAGTGGTGGCTTTAACCTTGGCGGTGAGCAATCTGGCCATATCGTCATGACAGATCATGCTACGACTGGTGATGGCCTGATGGCCGCGCTACAATTCATGGCGGAAATGATCCGCAGCGGAAAACCGGCCAGCGAATTACTCAACTCGTTTGAGCCTGTGCCACAACTTCTGAAGAACGTGGGCTACAGCGCCGACCAAACTCCGCTTGATGATGCGTCGGTGAAGGCGGCTATCGCACAATCTGAATCCGATTTGATCGGCAACGGACGTTTGTTGATCCGCAAATCTGGAACCGAACCGCTGGTGCGCGTGATGGCGGAATCCGAGGACGAGGGCATCTTGAACCAAGCCGTCGATAGTATCGTTGCAGCAGTTGAGAATGCGGTCGCACGTTGAATTAAGTTTCATCATGGGCCAACCTGATAGGCATAGCTGTTTCAGGAAATGCGCGATAAGAATTTTTGTTCTGCCAGCCCTATTGTTGACCGCATTCGTTGATTTGAAGGCCAGTGTTTCCAGTTCCTACAACAGCAAAAAGGCACCCAGCGGCCAGCACTTAACATTGCACGGCGGCAAGGTTGAAATGCTGTCCTGTTCCGGGGGCGTGGGAACAAGAAACATGCAGACGTAATAACTGTAGAAGCGAGTGGAAGAATACGAGCAAAGATCAAGATAGGTTTGGGCCGCGACTGATTTCCAAATTGTACACTTCGCCCCCCCTGAATTGTACAATTCTTGCCTGACGGGTTTGGTTAACGGAGCATCCGTCTCGTTAACTAGGCCGATTTGGACTTTTGTGAATAAAAAGCGATAGGTTTTGTACAATATGGGGGCTGCAATTGTACAATTTCGATCTTGGGGTGTATTTTAACCTCCAACAGTGGGTTCAAACTACAAAAAAACCTGTGATTTTTGTAAGATTATTTACGGCTCAGGGTTCAAAACCAATCAGCACGAATTTTCGAAAATCGAGCAGCTTTGTGCATATTCAACCTTTGCTGAACAACCGACGAAACGCTCCGTATTGGGACAATCCGACACCCGCTAGGATCAGTAACATTGCCCACAACAAGGACGCTGGCAATGGTTCACCCAACAGGGCAGCCCCAAGTAAAACGGACCAGATTGGCACCTGATAGTTGGTCAGCGACATAAACACTGGGCCTGCTGTGCGGATGACCAAGGTGCGCAAAAAGTTTGCGGCAGCCGTTGGGATCAAGCCCAAGAAAATGACTACAAACAACGTCTTGGGGTCTGGCATTGGTGGTGGTCCTTCGACGATCAACGCAATCGGAATGACGATTGCAGCCGAAAGGATCAGCAAAACAGTTGATAACCCGATGGTGTCGACCGCGGGCAATCTACGCATCAGGATCGAGTTCAATCCGTAACACATCGCTGCGGTTAGGCAGGCAATCCGTCCCGCAGTTTCGAGCGAGGCCCCCGTACTTTCAAACGCTTGTGCGCCGATTAAGACGACGACGCCAACAAACCCTATCGAAAATCCAAGTGACTTTCGCCATGTAAGTTGTTCACCGGGAACAAGAAAATGCGCAAGTGGTAAGACCATCAACGCCACCGCAGCCATCGAAACACCTGCAAATCCACCCGTCACATATTGCTGCCCCCACGCAAGTAGCATGAACGGAATGGCCGAACTGAGGGCACCCATGATCAGCATGTTTACCTTTGTGCCCCGTGTTGGTGGTTCTGCAAATAGGGGCGCTCCACGGGCTTTCCAGATGGCGTACATCAACAGCGAGGCGAAGCTAATCCGACCTGCAGCTAACCAGAACGGCGTGATGCCTTCCAATGCGATCTCTGTGATCAGGAATGTGCCACCCCACGTAAACCCGAGGATCGCAACCATAAGCCAACTACGTGCAGTGATATCAGGGGCTTGTGTCATGTGTTTGATCTTTCAAGTGAGGCTGTAGCAACATCCAAAAGGCGCCGCGTGGCAAGGGATGGAGATGACAAAACAGGGATACCTAGATCGGATAATTCAACCGCCGCGACGCGCATTGAAGCCTGTGCTAAAACGATGCAATCTGGCTTGCCATGTTGGGCGATTGCCGTGTTGATTGTGTATGCAATTTTAGTAGCAAACCCAGCGGTGTCGCCTTGTTCGAAAAATGGCCACACGGCGTCACACAGGACCAATCGTGGCGTGATGATTTCACCGATCTGTGAAGCACAGCTTTGCAACAATTCAAGCGTCGCGTCGCGGGTGCTTTGCAAACAGACTGCGACCATGACGTATGGCCCTGCTTTTGCCGCAGCTTCCATCAAAGGACGGTCCACGCGGATCACGTTAGGGTGGGTTTTGGCTACGTCATCAACCAGCGGCCCAAGGGTAGAACACGAACATAAGACCGCATCCGCCTGCGCCAGTTTGGCGAGGAGAACCGTTGTTTCATAAGCGACTGCTGCCAAACCATCTGCTTGGGCACGCTCTAACAGATCAGGGGCGACATGGTGTTCACATTCCACGTCTTGCGAAAGTGCGCTTACCAATGTGTTGAACGTCGCTACGTGGACCTGCGCGGTGTGAAGGAATGCGATTTTCATGGGTGTTTGCTCTAATCCAAAAGGTCTTTGACGAGGGTAGAGCCGAATAGGCGGTAGGGGTAGGTCAAATTAATTTAGGCAATGGGTTGGTGATGTGAGGCCGGAAAAGACCGGCCCCACACAAATCGCTTAGTTCTTGGCTTTGTCGACCATTTTACCAGCAGAGATCCAAGGCATCATGGCGCGTAGCTTGCCGCCAACCTGTTCGATCTGATGCTCGTCATTGGAACGACGGGATGCTTTGATTGTTGGCTGACCAACCGCGTTTTCAAGCATGAAGTCGCGTACGAATTTGCCGGACTGAATGTCGTTCAAAACGGCTTTCATGTTTGCCTTTGTTTCTTCGTATGGCAAAATGCGTGGGCCAGAAACGTACTGACCGTATTCAGCTGTGTTGGAGATTGAGTAGTCCATGTTGGCGATACCGCCTTCATAGATCAGGTCAACGATCAACTTGGTTTCGTGCAGGCATTCGAAATACGCCATTT
>JBLHPE010000174.1:0-4511 GCA_047624005.1 Ascidiaceihabitans sp. | reverse complement strand
CACACAGCTCAAAAGCTCGCAGCGGTCTTCGCCGGAAAGAAATTTGGGACGGATCATAGGCGAAGAAGAATCTATTCCCGTGCAAACATCAACAATTTCTTCGGGTCCTCAATGACTCTCAGTATAATTTATAAACATCCCAGAGTACTTGGGAGTTAACCAGTAATCTTGGGTGTTTTCTCAAAGTTCGGATAGGGCCAAAAGCCTTGTTCACTTTGTTGCAGCTGCTCTTTCGGTCTTTTGTAGTCAGCGGGTTCGTTAAAGTTTTTTGTGTAGTCTTGCACCATCCCTCGGGCTTCGACCCACAAGACGCACAGATAATTGTGGCGACCCGCCCGAACACAAACCCTTTGTTCGTATAATCCCAAATTGATGCCGCGCCTGATCTTGCCCCCCTTTCGCACGCAACGTATCAGAGGGCATGGCAAAACTTTACTTTCACTACTCTACCATGAATGCGGGCAAATCCACGGTTCTGTTGCAGGCCGCGCACAACTACCGCGAACGTGGGATGGAGCCTTACTTACTTACGGCACAGTTCGACAATCGCGCAGGCGAAGGGCGCATTGCCTCGCGCATTGGCATTGGCTCACCCGCGGATACTTTTGGGACAGGCGACGATCTTTTTGCCAAGATCAAAGCACAAATGGGTGCTCATGATGTCGCCTGTGTCTTTATCGACGAATCGCAATTTTTGTCCAAGGATCAAGTTTGGCAATTGGCCCGCGCTGTCGACGACTTGCATGTGCCCGTTATGTGCTACGGATTGCGCGTAGATTTCAAAGGGGATCTATTCCCCGGGTCCGCCACCCTACTCGCCTTGGCCGATGAAATGCGCGAAGTGCGCACAATCTGTCATTGCGGCAAACGCGCGACAATGGTGGTGCGTCAAGACGGTGAAGGCGAAATCTTGACCGGCGGGGAACAGGTGCAAATCGGCGGCAATGAAACCTACGTTTCATTATGCCGCCGTCATTGGCGTATTGCGGTTGGCGATATTACCTAAACTGAGTTTGGCGCAGGAATACCGTCAACTAAAACCGCCTTTAGGTTGGCAACCGCCATCAACCCCATATCGCTACGCACTTCCAATGCAGCAGTGCCCAGATGAGGTAGCAACACGACGTTTTCCAAGTCTTTAAACGCTTGAGGGACCCCTGGTTCAAATTCGTAAACGTCTAACCCTGCGCCGCCGATTTGCCCCGATGACAATGCGGTGATCAACGCCGCCTCTTCCACGACATCGCCGCGTGAAATATTCACCAAATGCGCATGTGGTTGCATGGCCTTGAACACATCCGCGTTGATCAGATGATAGGTTTCCACTCCACCTGGCACCGCAATTACCATTACATCAACAGCCCCGGCCATTTCGGTTAAGCTTTCGAACGCAAGTGCCTCAAACGACAGTGATTTTGGGGACCGACTGACATAGGCCACTTTCATTCCGAACCCGAAATGACAACGCTGCGCAATTGCTTGGCCGATCCGGCCCATGCCCACGATACCAACAGTCTTACCGCTGAGGTGCAGCCCCAACATCTGTGTTGGGTGCCATCCCTCCCATGCGCCAGATCGGACCAAACGTTCCCCCTCACCTGCACGCCGCGCGGACATCAACATCAAGGTCATTGCGATATCTGCTGTAGCGTCGGTGACAGCCCCCGGCGTGTTCGTAACAGTCAGTCCTGCATTAGACGCCGCGGCTGCATCGATGTGGTTATAGCCAACCCCGAAATTTGCCAAAATTTGGCAACGTGGTTCGTTTACCGCTGCAAAGATCGGTGGCTGGAACATGTCACCCAATGTCGGCATCACACCGTCAAAATCGCGCAACGCTGTCAGCATCTCATCTTGGGACATCGGCTTTGTTTCTTGACGAACGACAACGTCAAAATGCTTGCACGCCTCAGCTAAGACAACTTCGGGCAGTGGCCGCGCTATTAGAACTTTTTTCAACACATCCGCTCCCCCAATGGTACATCTTGATCAGGCGAGAGCAGCACAATACCACCCTCGTTATCCGCAAGACCAAGAACTAAAACCTCTGACATAAACTTACCGATTTGACGGGGCGGGAAATTCACGACACCCATCACCTGTTTGCCCACAAGGGTTTCAGGCGTGTAATGCGCTGTCACTTGGGCCGAGGTTTTACGCTCCCCAATCTCTGAGCCAAAATCAATCCACATCTTGATCGCAGGCTTGCGGGCCTCCGGGAAATCTTCAGCACGTAGAATTTTACCTACGCGAATATCGACCTTCATAAAGTCGTCAAATGTTATCACATCAGCCATTGGCCAGCTCCCTTGATCTATCTGCCGCCGCAGCCACTGTTTTCACCATCAAAGGTGGCAATCCGCTTGTTTCGTCCATCAACACCTCAAGTCCGGCTTGGGTTGTACCATTTGGGCTGGTGACGTTCACACGCAATTGCGTCGGGGTATCATCCGCCGCTTCGGCCAACGCACCCGCACCTGCAACAGTTGCTTTGGCCAATTGCATCGCCATGCCAGCAGATAAGCCTTGCGCCACGCCCGCCGCCGCTAGTGTCTCGATCATATGGAAAACATAGGCTGGGCCAGAGCCGCTGACCCCCGTTACGGCATCAATCTGACTTTCGTTTTCCAATCGCACCACCTGCCCAACCGCTTGCAAAAGCTGGACGGCTTCATCAACACCTTCGGCAGAAACAGCACCATTGCCAATAACTGCTGTGATGCCTTTACCAATCGCAGCAGGCGTGTTGGGCATCGCACGCACAATCGGGGTCGACGCCCCTAAAACGTTTTCGAAATGCGCAATGGTGGTTCCTGCAGCGATGCTGACAAACACCGTCGAGCCGCCGCCCATTTCGAGCAGTCGAGGCAACGCGTCCGCCATCATCTGCGGCTTTACTGCGACCAGAACAATCGCGGGCGTATCCGGCAATACAGCGTTTATCGCAACGCCAGTGCCTTTCAACCAATCGGATGGATAGGGATCAAGGACATGAACGGACGTCGCGGGCAGCCCTTGATCCAACCATCCGGCCAACATCGCGGAACCCATCTTTCCACACCCAAGTAAGACAAGGCCCTGCTGCGCGATACGACTGGTTTTCATGGGAACGCCCTTACAAATTCAATTCAGGGCAAAGTGTTACGCGCGGCCATAGGCCTCTGCAATGGCAACTTGAATGGCATTTTGGGGTGTACGATCCCCCCACACCAAAAGTTGCATGGCAGGGTAATACCGCTCGGCGGCCGTCACGGCAGCACCAATCATGGTATCAATTTGATCTGGTCCCGCATCCTGACCACCTGCCAGAACCAATCCATAGCGGTACACCATTAACTTTTCTTCTTCCCAATACGTGAACGACCCCGCCCAGCATTGGTCGTTAATCAGGTTCAGCAGCTCATATAGCTTTGGCAACTTGTCGGCTGGTGGCTCCATCTCGAAGGTGCAGACCATGCGCAATGTTTCATCAAAAGCAGCCCATGCCAAAGTCACCGAATAAGTGCGCCATTGGCCCTCAACAGACATTGCGATCTGATCGTCGGCAATGCGGTCAAAATCCCACTCATGATGTTGTGCAAGATGTTCCACCAGATCAATCGGGTGAATGTCGTCTTCAAATATATTTTCTGACAGGGCCATCTTCTCACCTCATAAAAGTCTAGCGGAGGGGTCTGTAGGTGCCCCAATCGTTAGATCACTGCTCTAGAATACGGTGCACGGCACCCTACCCATACTAGATATGGTGATGGGAACGGCCCGATCTAGCAACCCTCTATTTGGGGATAAGTCCAATAAGTTGTGGAGAAGTCGGTATAAGACCCAAAATGTAGCTCTAATCATGTTTCGCAACGAAACAGCCATAGGCTGGCTGTGTAAACGCAAAACGCCCCTCTTTAACAAAGGGGCGGTCATTCACGTCGGTCACTATAGATGATGGTGCGGCAGAGCCGTTATTGGATCAGGCCTTGGCTTCAAGCGCATCCAAGCGTGATTTCAACGCTTCGTTCTCTTCGCGCGCTTTTTGGGCCATCGCACGCACAGCATCGAATTCCTCACGGGTCACAAAATCGCGATCAGACAACCAGCGGTCCATCAGCGACTTCATCGCCGTGTCAGCCTCGTCTTTGGCCCCTTGGGCCACACCCATCGCGTTTGTCATCAATTGTGAAATGTCGTCGAATATTTTGCCGCGGGCTTGCATAGTTGTCTCTCCTCAGTGCTTGAGGTCTATATGGGCACACAGACCTGTTAGTGCAAGGTTGACTTCCCTTAACCCCCAGAGGCATTCAGACGCACATGAACGCAATGATCCCCTTCCCCAACATCTCGCCCGAGATTTTTTCAATCAACCTTTTTGGTTTTGAATTGGCGCTGCGCTGGTACGCGCTGGCTTATATCGCAGGCATTCTTATCGGCTGGCGACTGTCAGTTATGACGGTAAAGGCGGCGCGTCTTTGGCTGAACGATAAACCCGTTATGACACCTGCACAGATCGAAGACCTGCTCAC
>JBLHPE010000173.1:0-4647 GCA_047624005.1 Ascidiaceihabitans sp. | reverse complement strand
ACCCTGCGGGGCGAGTTTTTTAGGCAAAATGAATAGAAGGTGGGGCGCATGATCCGGCTAGAGAAACGACCGCAACCCAGCCGCACATATGCTATGGCAACGCCTGTTTTGGCAGTTGTGGCCACGATGATCTTTGGCGGGTTGTTATTTGCTGTTCTGGGCAAAGACCCTGTCCAGTCGATTATCACCATTTTCTGGGAACCGCTGTTTGGCGAGTTTGCGTTTTATTATCGCCCTCAGCTGTTAATTAAAGGCGCGCCCTTGGTGTTGATCGCCATTGGTCTCGCCCTTGGGTTCAAAGCTGGCATTTGGAACATTGGGGCCGAAGGCCAATACATCATGGGTGCTATTTTTGGCGCAGGTGTTGGGTTGGCGTTCTATCCAAGCGAAAGTATCTTTATTTTTCCCCTTATGATCCTTGGTGGCGCTTTTGGCGGTTGGCTATGGGCCATGATCCCCGCAGTTCTAAAGGTAAAGTTCGGCACCAACGAGATCTTAGTGTCGCTGATGCTGGTCTATGTGGCCGAGCAGTTCTTGGCCTCTGTATCCCTTGGTTTGCTTAAGAACCCTGAAGGATTTGGTTTTCCGGGGTCACGCAATTTGCAACAATACGCATCCGCCCATAACGCAGAGCTGATCACTGGGTCAGGGATGCATTGGGGTGTTGTCGCCGCTTTTATCGCCGTCATCTTTGCCTACGTTCTGTTGGCTCGCCACCGGCTTGGTTTTGCAATTCGCGTCACGGGTGAGGCCCCACGTGCTGCCCGTTTTGGTGGTGTGAACCCCGCGCGCCTGATCCTGTTCTGCCTTGGCATATCGGGCATGTTGGCCGGACTTGCTGGCATGTTCGAAGTGGCAGGTCCCGCCGGTCAAATCACCATCGACTTCAACGTCGGCTACGGCTTTACAGCCATCATTGTTGCCTTTCTAGGACGCCTTCATCCGATCGGTATCATGCTTGCAGGCCTGTTAATGGCACTGACCTACATCGGCGGCGACATCGCACAAAGCCAACTGCAATTACCGGCCGCTGCCATTCAGGTATTCCAAGGGATGTTGCTGTTCTTCCTTTTGGCCTTTGATTTGCTGACCAACTATCGCGTGCGCTTTGGCAACAATGAGGTGACAACATGACCCGCCATACAATTATGCCACTGACAATGGGCTTTGGAATGGGGCTTATGATGTTGTGGATGTTGCATAACCAACTGACCTCAGCAGGGGCTTTGGGCTTTACAGCTTTGGCCACGTTCATTGGTGCCCACGTTCTTCTGGTGCTTGTAGCCGTCGCTGTGCCCCTTTGGGTCGCCACACGTATACCGCGCCTTCACCGTTTGCTATCTCGTGTCCATCTCCCAAATCATAAACACATGGTGCTAATGGTGCTGGGTGCAGTGATTGCAGCTGGTACGACACACCTAGTGCTGCACGGAGGGCTAATTTAATGGACCTATCTGCAATCAACCCCATCATCTTAATCGCCGCACTTATTAGCGCCGCGACCCCTATCCTTTTGGCCGCCACAGGTGAATTGGTGGCCGAGCGTGCAGGCGTTTTAAACCTAGGCGTTGAAG
Organism: Ascidiaceihabitans sp.; assembly: GCA_047624005.1. Classification (GTDB taxonomy): domain Bacteria; phylum Pseudomonadota; class Alphaproteobacteria; order Rhodobacterales; family Rhodobacteraceae; genus Ascidiaceihabitans. The sequence continues at coordinate 3,073 of JBLHPE010000173.1, read as the reverse complement.
GCATGATGATAACCGGCGCCGTCTGTGGGTTCATCATCTCGGTCAATACAGGATCACCCGCCCTTGGGTTCATCATGGCCGCTGTAGGTGGCGCTGCCCTATCATTGCTGTTTGCTTTTCTGACCCAAGTGGCGCTGGCCAATCAAGTCGCATCAGGGCTTGCGTTGACCTTATTTGGCCTCGGTATCTCGTCCCTGATGGGGCAGAACTATGTGGGCATCAAACCACCAAAGATGCCTGACGTGAACTTTGGACCGCTTGCCGATATCCCAGTGCTTGGCCCGATCTTATTCAGCCACGACCCAATCGTTTATGTTGGCCTTCTGATCGTCGCAGGCGTTTGGGCCACCCTGAAATACACCCGCGCCGGATTGGTGCTGCGGGCCGTTGGTGAAAACCACGACGCCGCCCACGCGCTTGGGTACAAAGTCAAACGCATCCGCACGATGGCGATTATGTTCGGTGGGGCCTGTGCAGGCATGGGCGGGGCGTATATTTCGCTGATCCGAGTCCCCCAATGGACCGAAGGCATGACCGCTGGTGTTGGCTGGATCGCACTCGCCCTAGTGGTATTTGCCAGCTGGAAGCCATGGCGCGTCCTGTTGGGCGCCTATCTTTTTGGCGGTATTACCCAGTTGCAGTTGAATCTGCAGGGTGCGGGCGTTGCTATACCTGTCGAATATTTGGCAATGTCGCCGTATGTTGTCACAATCGTCGTGCTGGTGATTCTATCGGCTGACAAATCACGGGCTCCGGGGTCACTCGGGCGCATATTCCACGCCTCACAATAGGGGCATACTAAGAATGCCCCATGCTTGGGGCCAACACCAATGGGGACCTACCTAATGAAATTCACCACACTGATCGCTGGCGCTGCGCTGGCATTCGGCCTGGCGACAACCGCATTTGCGGATGGCCATGAAAAAACCAAAGTCGGCTTCGTCTTTGTCGGCCCAGTCGGCGACGGCGGCTGGACATATGAGCACAACAAAGGCCGGTTGGCAGTTGAAGAAGCTTTCGGCGACAAAGTCGAAACTGTCTTTGTTGAAAGCGTGGCAGAAGGCCCCGACTCTGAGCGTGTGATGACACAGATGGCGCTGAACGGCGCTGACCTGATTTTCACCACGTCCTTTGGTTACATGGACCCAACGATCAACATCGCGGCCAAGTTCCCTGATGTGAAGTTCGAGCACGCAACCGGCTATAAACAAGCTGACAATGTGTCCGTATACTCTGCACGCTTCTATGAAGGTCGCGCGATCCAAGGCCACATTGCGGGCAAAATGACGAAGTCAAACATCGTCGGCTACATCGCGTCTTTCCCGATCCCAGAAGTTATCCGTGGCATCAACTCTGCCTACATCCACGCGAAAAAAGTAAACCCGGACGTCGAATTCAAAATCATCTGGGCCTACACATGGTTTGATCCAGCAAAAGAAGCTGACGCGGCTAAGGTTCTAATCGAACAAGGCGCAGACGTTGTTTTGCAGCACACAGACTCAACCGCACCACAAGCCGCAGCGCAAGACGCGGGCAACGTGATCACGTTTGGTCAAGCGTCAGACATGGGCCAATACGGTCCACTTCCACGCGTATCTTCCATCATCGATGACTGGGCACCGTACTACATCGCACGGACCCAAGCAGTCATGGACGGCACATGGACATCCACAAGCACGTGGGATGGCATTGGCGCTGGCATGGTTGGCATCGGCGAAATTTCCGACGCGGTTCCTGCGGACGTGAAAGCCGAAGCATTGGCAATGAAAGCTGCATTGGCTGACGGGTCTTACCACGCATTCACTGGCCCATTGAACAAAGCAGATGGTTCAGTTTGGTTGGCAGAGGGCGAAACAGCAAATGATGGCGACTTGGCTGGCATGGGCTTTTACGTCGAAGGCATCACAGCTGAGATTCCTAAGTAAGCTTTGCGAAATCCAACTGACGATCAGGCCCCGATGAATTTCGGGGCCTTTTTTTTTGCACCCGATTAGCATTAGAAAACGGGTGGTTGAGACGTGCGATTGGTCGTACAACGGTTGCAATAAAGCGCGATTAAAATCAGCCAAGGAGTGACGCGGTGGTAGAGCCAGAAACATTCACGTTCCTAACCGACCTTGCCGCCAACAACCGCAAGGCTTGGCTGGATATACACCGCGAAGAACGAGATGACGCGTTTCGCAATTTTACCGGCATCGCGATGACCCTGCATGATTATGCGGAACGCTTCGATCATCTTGTCGCCGGTGCCCCCATCAAGCCCAAACAAAGCTACACCAGATTTCACCAAGACCCGCGTGACCGCGTTGGCAAAGGTCTGTACCGCACGGATGTGGATGTCTTTGCCATTGCAGGCCACCCCACGGAAGATGTTGGATATTACCTGCATATCGAACCCGGAAATTGCTATGCGGGGGCTGCATTATTCCAACCCTCCAAGGAGGCACTGCCACGGTTGCAGACACGTTTGGCTGATGATCCAAAAGGTTTGAAAGAGGTTTTGAACGACCCCGACTTTCAAACGATGTTCCCAGACGGTTTGGTAACGCGCAAACCACTAACCGTTCTACCAGACGGCTTTAAAGCCAACGATCCTTTGGCCCCCTATTTGAAAATGGTTGGCTTGGGATGTCGCAAAGATTTTACCGACGATATGTTACTAGATGACGAGGTCATCGACCAATTGATCGAGGTCTTCCGCGCCGCCAGCCCACTGGTCCGTTTCTTTGGATAGTGCAGCGATCAGTTAAGGTGTCTTGCGTTCAAGAACCCTAAAATTGGATCGGTGTACGCTGCCACATCCTCTAACAAACCCAAGTGCTGCAGCTTTGGCACAAACACCACCTCTGCGCCATCAATCTCCGCCGCGATGTCACGACTCATCTGCGGGGTCGATCCCACATCGTTCTCGCAGGTCATCACCAACGTCGGCGTAGCAATCGACACCTCGGGCGCAATTAACTCGCGCACCCCATGGGCCAAAACCCACGACGTTTGCGCATAACTTTCATCATCCACTTGTTCACGCCACGCGCGCACCAATGCAGGCCCCTTGCCCGTCGCGACATGCTCT
>JBLHPE010000172.1:0-4731 GCA_047624005.1 Ascidiaceihabitans sp. | reverse complement strand
AAGCCATTCTGAAGTTCTTTCGGAAAATTATCCCAGAGCAATGGCACAACTTCCGAAATCAGGTCACTGATAACTTCCGCATCATCTCAGAACAAAATCTTCGGGTTTTGGAGTGAGCGGTGTATACATCAAGTGAGTGGTGGAATTTGCAACATACGCCATGCGATCAATAGCCGTTGCAATTAACTGAATTTGAACCGGTCTGGCGTTAGGCGAACGCTAAGCCATGTTTGTGTGATGAAATAGCAGTTGCGTTGGTTGACCCCACCACATGTGGGGAGTACACCGTTAACCGTTAACCTTGCCACTATGTGTGCAAGCCATACCGCTGTGCGAGACAAAGGAGCTACTGTGGAAGAGATGCTTAGGGAATACCTTCCCATCCTCGTATTTCTGGCCGTTGCCATTGGGCTTGGCCTTGTTTTGATCCTTGCAGCAGTTGTGATTGCAGTACGTAATCCAGATCCCGAAAAGGTTTCTGCCTACGAATGTGGTTTTAATGCATTTGATGATGCACGGATGAAGTTCGATGTTCGTTTCTTTTTAGTTGCGATCTTATTTATTATTTTCGATCTCGAAATTGCCTTTCTGTTTCCTTGGGCTGTCGCCTTTAAGGATATTAGTATGGCTGGATTTTGGTCGATGATGGTGTTTCTTTCCGTTTTGACGGCTGGTTTTGCTTATGAGTGGAAAAAGGGAGCCCTGGAATGGCAGTAACAGACGCAGGGTCGTTTGGCGCAGCTCCAGCTTATGCTGGCGGCGACAAAGAGCACGCAACTCAAGCCTTGAATGCTGAATTGCAGGACAAAGGATTTTTGCTGACATCTACGGACGATCTGATCAATTGGGCCCGTACTGGGTCGTTGCACTGGATGACCTTTGGTCTGGCCTGCTGCGCGGTTGAGATGATGCATACCGCGATGCCACGTTATGACATGGAGCGGTTCGGGACAGCGCCACGCGCGTCCCCTCGTCAATCTGACTTGATGATTGTTGCAGGTACGCTGACCAACAAAATGGCACCGGCCCTGCGCAAGGTTTATGACCAGATGCCAGAGCCGCGGTATGTGATTTCGATGGGATCTTGTGCCAACGGCGGTGGTTATTACCATTACAGCTATTCTGTTGTGCGCGGCTGTGACCGTATTGTCCCTGTGGATATCTACGTTCCAGGCTGCCCACCAACAGCTGAAGCTCTTTTGTATGGTATCCTACAGCTACAACGCAAAATTCGCCGCACTGGCACAATTGTTCGATAAGGTCCGCTTATGTCTGAAGCTTTGAAAGAACTGGGTGGCTATATCGAAGCCAAGCGCCCCGACTGCGTTTTGGCGTGGGATGTTACGCAGGGCGAATTGAACGTCGATGTTGCCCCGACCAGCATTGCGGGGCTTGTTGAGTTTCTAAAGACTGACCAGACTTGTAAGTTTTCGTCCCTCGTTGACATCACGGCGGTCGATTATACTGGCCGCGCCAAAAGGTTCGACGTTGTTTACCACTTTCTAAGCATGTTTCAGAACCACCGCATTCGATTGCGGGTTGGTGTACGTGAAGAGCAGATGGTGTCGTCGATCTGTGAAATCCACCCGTCAGCCAATTGGTTCGAGCGTGAAGTGTTTGACATGTTCGGCATCTTATTTTCGGGCCATCCGGATCTGCGCCGCATCCTTACCGATTATGGTTTTCGCGGCTACCCACTACGCAAAGATTTCCCAACGACAGGTTATACCGAAGTCCGTTATGACGAAGTTGAAAAACGGGTTGTCTATGAACCCGTCAGTTTGGTTCAAGAATACCGCCAGTTTGATTTCATGAGCCCGTGGGAGGGTGCGGAATACATCCTGCCGGGCGATGAAAAAGACACTGCAGATAAGGGAGCGAAATAATGGGTGGCATTTGGTGGATCATTATTGGTCTTGTTACAATCGTTCCAATGCTCAAGTTGCTACCTTTCTTTGGCATTAACAAATACTGGGCAGCAGCTGCGATCCTTCCCATTGGCACCATTGGATTGCTGTGGTGGATGAGCATTAAGTTGCAAGAGCTGGAGAAACGTTAAGATGATGGACGGCTCAAAAGGTTTCGATGACGCGCTGACTGGCGAACAAAAAATCCGCAACTTTAACATCAACTTTGGCCCGCAACATCCTGCGGCCCACGGCGTTCTTCGTCTTGTTCTTGAGCTTGATGGCGAAATCGTTGAACGCTGCGATCCGCACATTGGCTTGCTGCACCGTGGTACAGAAAAGCTGATGGAAAGCCGGACTTACTTACAAAACTTGCCGTATTTTGATCGTCTTGATTATGTGGCCCCGATGAACCAAGAACACGCTTGGTGCTTGGCCATTGAAAAGCTTACTGGTGTTGAAGTGCCGCGCCGTGCCTCCCTAATTCGCGTGCTCTATTCTGAAATTGGCCGTGTTCTTAGCCATTTGCTGAACGTTACAACCCAAGCGATGGACGTTGGCGCTTTGACCCCACCACTTTGGGGTTTCGAAGAGCGCGAAAAGCTAATGGTTTTCTATGAACGCGCCAGCGGTGCGCGGCTTCACGCTGCATATTTCCGCCCCGGCGGTGTGCATCAAGACCTACCAGATGCCTTGATCGATGACATTGAAAAATGGGCGTTAGAATTTCCAGCATTGCTGGATGACATCGATGGCCTGTTGACAGAAAACCGTATTTTCAAGCAACGCAATGTCGACATTGGCATCGTCACAGAACAAGACATTCTGGATTATGGTTTTTCGGGTGTGATGGTACGTGGGTCTGGAATGGCATGGGATTTGCGTCGCGCGCAACCTTACGAATGCTACGACGAATTCGATTTCCAAATTCCCGTTGGAAAAAACGGTGACTGTTTTGATCGTTACTTGTGCCGCATGGAAGAAATGCGCCAATCGGTGTCGATCATCAAGCAAGCGATTGTCAAGTTGCGCGACTGCAAGGGTGATATCTTGGCGCGTGGTAAGCTAACGCCACCTTCGCGTTCAGACATGAAAACATCGATGGAAAGCTTGATCCACCATTTCAAGCTTTACACTGAAGGCTTTCACGTTCCTGCAGGCGAGGTTTATTGCCCTGTTGAAGCGCCCAAGGGCGAGTTCGGCGTCTATCTTGTCGCCGATGGGTCTAATAAGCCGTACCGCAGTAAGATTCGCGCTCCTGGTTTCTTGCACCTACAAGCGATGGATCACATGAGCAGAGGCCACCAATTGGCTGACGTTGCCGCGATAATCGGCACAATGGATGTCGTTTTTGGGGAGATTGATCGCTAATGATCATCCGCTCCTTTGCCTTTCTTCGTTCTACAAATATTCCCGCCGGAGGCATCTTCAGTCTCTATGCGAAACGAAAGTCGTTTTAATGCTCCGCCGCCTGCACAAAGACCAACCTGACAGCTTTGCTTTTACCCCCGACAATCTTGTCTGGGCCCAAGCACAGATTACAAAGTATCCTGAAGGCCGTCAGGCGTCAGCGATTATTCCACTTTTGTGGCGTGCCCAAGAACAAGTGGGATGGTTGACCCGTCCAGCGATTGAGCACGTGTCAGATATGTTGGGCATGGCCTATATTCGTGGCCTTGAAGTCGCGTCATTTTACTTCATGTTCCAACTTCAGCCCGTTGGGTCTGTGGCGCATATCCAGATCTGTGGCACAACGTCCTGTATGATCTGTGGTGCCGAAGATTTAATGGAAGTTTGCATAGAAAAGATTGCTGGTAAGCCTCATGTACTTTCCGCCGATGGAAAGTTTTCGTGGGAAGAAGTCGAATGTTTGGGGTCTTGCTCTAATGCGCCGATGGCCCAAATAGGCAAGGATTACTACGAGGATCTGACGACAGCGCGTATGGGCGAAATTATTGATGAACTCGCCGCTGGTAAGGTTCCTACACCTGGTCCGCAAAACGGTCGTTTCTCTTCAGAGCCGCTAAGCGGTCTGACCACATTGATCGATTACAACACCGGTAAAGCCGAATATAACGCATCTGTTCAGTTGGCCACAGACATCGGTGATACGGTCAAACGTATCGACGGAACGGAAGTTCCACTTCTTGCACCTTGGCAAGGAAAAGCTGCAAATGCTGCATCTAAGCCAGCTGCAGCAAAAAAGGGTACGCCAAAAGTAGCTAAACCTGTTGAAAAATCCAAAGCCACTGCAAAAGTGACCCAGACAATATCGGCTGCGACGCCAGTTGCAGCCAAGGGCACTGGCAAAAAACCCAAAGTAATGACTGCGCCGCGCAAATCGGGTGCTGATGATCTGAAAATGATTAAGGGTGTAGGCCCTAAACTTGAGGGTCTTTTGAACAACATGGGCTTTTACCACTTCGATCAAGTGTCCAAATGGGGCGCAGATGAAGTGTCTTGGGTAGATCAAAATATTGAAGGCTTCAAAGGTCGCGTCAGCCGCGACAATTGGGTGCCACAAGCGACGGCCTTAGCCGCAGGTGAAGAAACAGAATTCTCCAAACGTGCGAAAAATAGCGGTATCTATAAAAAATAATAAGAACCGAACATAACTTCTGAATGGGAGAGGGACACGACATGGAAAATTCGACACGGAATAGCAGCTGCACCACTTGGTGTTGGCTGATTGCAGCTGCGGTAGGAATTTTGGCGGCATTGCTGCTTTGGACCACGCGGGATTGGAACTTTGTTCCAGGTGCATTTGTTGGCCTTTTGATTTTTATCATTGGTGGCGCGCTTTTATCTTGGCTGATGTGTAAGC
>JBLHPE010000171.1:0-4749 GCA_047624005.1 Ascidiaceihabitans sp. | reverse complement strand
AGCCGCAGGCTGCCAGTTGGTTGCGACCTGTGACATGGCGGTGGCGGCACAAGGCACCCGTTTTGGCGTGAATGGCGTTAACATTGGGTTATTCTGTTCAACACCAATGGTTGCTTTGTCCCGAAATATACCGCGCAAGCAAGCGTTTGAAATGCTGACGACAGGTTCTTTCATCGAAGCCGAACGGGCCGAAACCCTTGGTCTAATCAACCGTGTAGTTGCACCGGACGCGTTAGAGGCAGAAACAATGGCGTTGGCACAGACAGTTGCTGCGAAGTTAGGCGTGGCTGTAAGGGTTGGAAAAGAGGCATTTTACAACCAAATCCAAATGAATGTGTCCGATGCTTACGCCTATACTGGCGATGTAATGGTTGAAAACATGCTGAACCGTGACACGATCGAGGGAATTGCGGCATTTTTGGACAAGCGCGACCCCACTTGGGAGCAGTAATTTTCCGACTCAGCGTGTTGATTTCAAACAATTAAAATACACTTCATTTACTGTTTCCAAATTGGCACCAGACTATTTCCATAATTCCTCTAGCAAATTGGGCGCGATTAAGGCACAACTGAGGCACGGGATAACAAATTGTCCCGACACCTTTTTGGGTCGCCGACGGCGGAAGGTCCCTCCAGATCAGCTCTCACTGATCGACTTTCCCGCAGCGGCGACCCCAAAAAACCCTCCCTAATCAGCAGATAGAACGTTGTGTCCAAATTGGGTGTTGTTTGTATGGCACCCCTGCCCTAGATCAACTTTATGACAGATATTCTTCACATCGTGGGCGGCGGCATGGCCGGCTCAGAGGCTGCATGGCAAGCCGCAAATATGGGCATCAAAGTGGTTATTCACGAGATGCGTCCAGAGGTTGAAACCTTTGCCCATCAAACGGGATTGATGGGAGAAATGGTGTGCTCCAATTCCTTCCGCTCCGATGATGACGAACAAAACGCCGTTGGCCTCCTGCATTGGGAAATGCGTCAAGCCGACGGATTGATCATGCAAACAGCTGATAAACATCGGCTGCCCGCTGGTGGCGCATTGGCTGTGGATCGCGATCACTTTGCCCAGGCGATAACAGACGCGTTGAACGCCCACCCCAATATCACGATTGAATTTGGCGAAATTAAAGAACTGCCCACGGACGGCAAATGGATCATCGCAACAGGCCCATTGACCTCTGGCGATCTTGGAAAATCCATCGCAGCCCATACTGGCGCGGATGCATTGGCATTTTTCGATGCCATCGCCCCCATCGTCTATTTCGACAGCATCGATATGTCGAAAGCTTGGATGCAATCGCGTTATGACAAGGGTGAAACAGAGGAAGAGCGCACAGCTTACCTAAACTGCCCAATGGACAAAGAACAATACGAGGGCTTCATCGACGCCTTGATGGCGGCAGACAAGGCCGAGTTCCATGAGGGCGAAACCGCAGGTTATTTTGATGGCTGTTTGCCAATTGAAGTTATTGCTGAACGGGGCCGTGAATCTTTGCGTTGGGGTCCGATGAAACCTGTTGGCCTCACCAATCCACATCAGCCTGATATTAAAGCCCATGCCGTTGTGCAGTTGCGCCGCGATAATAAATTGGGCACGCTCTATAATATTGTCGGCTTCCAAACTAAAATGAAGTACGGCGCGCAAACCGATGTTTTCAAAAGTATTCCCGGATTGGAAAACGCAAGCTTTGCCCGATTGGGCGGCATCCACCGCAATACATTCTTGAATTCACCTACGATGCTAGACGACCAAATGCGGTTGCGTACGATGCCTAATATTCGGTTTGCAGGCCAGATCACCGGCGTTGAGGGATATGTAGAAAGTTCTGCAATGGGATTGTTGGCAGGCCGCATGGCTGCCAATGAAATCCTTGGCGGCGGTATCGACGCACCTCCAAACACCACCGCTATGGGGGCTTTGATCACGCACATAACAGGTGGTGCGGATGCGAAAAGCTTCCAACCGATGAACGTGAATTTTGGTCTTTTCCCACCTGTTGATGGGCTGAAAGGTGGACGTAGAGGACGCAAAGACCGCTACAAAGCCTATACAGATCGCGCCAAATTGGATTGGCAGTCATGGTTGGCAACATCTGCACTGGACGCCGGATAAAGTCTGGCGTTACCTTTCTTAATGACAAACAATTTTTTAAGCAAATCTTACGGTAAGTCTACTTTGGAAAGCGTGCGCAGCCATTATGATGAATGGGCCGCCAGCTACGATATCGAAATCACCGAAAATGGGTACGCCACGCCCGGTCGATGTGCGGCAGCGCTTTCGCAGTTTTCAGATGACATGGCAGCACCCATTCTTGATTTCGGATGTGGGACCGGACTGTCAGGACTTGCGTTAAAACTTGCTGGTTTCGAAACTATCGATGGCCTTGATTTGTCCGCCGATATGCTTAGCGGCGCTAAAGCGACCGGAACCTATCGCAATCTGGATATTATCGAACCGAATGCAGCCTTGCCACATCCTGACGGAACTTATGCAAATATAGCAGCTATCGGTGTGATTGGCGCCGGTGCCGCCCCAATCACAGTCTTTCATGCCTTGATGCGGACGTTAACAACAGGTGGTAAATTGGTCTTTTCACTTAACGACCATGCTTTGGCAGACCCGAAAAACGAAGGGGCCATTGCCGAGTGGACCGATTGCGCAGCAGCCCACCTTTTGTTTAAAGAACACGGCGATCATTTGCCAGGGATCAATCTAAATAGCAACGTCTATGTAATTGAAAAAGCGTGACTTTTAAAACAAGATTTGCACCCTCACCAACGGGGCCATTGCACTTAGGCCATGCTTATTCTGCGATCCTCGCTTATGATATAGCCGTGCAAAATGGTGGTTCGTTTGAATTGCGAATTGAGGACATTGATCAATCACGCGCCCGTGCAAAGTGGACCAATCAAATTTTCGATGATCTTGAATGGCTTGGGTTAGATTGGCACGAACCCGTCGTGTTTCAATCACAGCGTATGGCCATTTATCAAACCCAGCTTGATCACCTTTGGGACCGTCAACTATTGTTCTCATGTGACTGTAATCGCAAAGATATTCTTGAAGCAGCCAATGCACCACAAGAAGGATTGCCATTGCTAGGACCGGATGGAGTTGTCTATCCTGGAACCTGCCAACTCAAACCACGCAAGGCAAATCACAGCCGCCCGCAGGACGTTGCACTACGATTGGATATCCAATCATGCGACGCGGGAAATATTCAATTTAGGGAAATGGGTTCAGGACCCAACGGCGAAACGGGTTTGATCCACATGTCACGTGGTGAAATGGCGCGCGATATTGGGGCCATCGTTTTGGCACGCAAAGATATGGGTACGTCTTATCATCTTTCCGTTGTTCTTGATGATGCAGCTATGGGCATCACACACATCGTGCGTGGCCAAGATCTGTTTGAAGCAACCAAAATCCATGTCTTGTTACAGCAACTCTTGGGCCTGCCAACTCCAACCTATTACCACCATACCCTGATCCGCGATGAAAACGGCAAACGATTGGCAAAACGGGATGATGCGCGCGCAATCGCAAAATACCGCGCTGATGGATACACTCCTGATGATATACGAAAAATGGTTGGTTTGGCGCGTTAGTCTTCGGGTTGCATCAACTCGATCTCTTCGCCATCAATGACAGAGGTGTAAAAGCAATTTCGACGCCCTGTGTGACAGGCTGCCCCAACTTGGTGGACCACTGCCAACAAGCAATCGCGGTCACAATCGACACGAAGGTCAACCAATTCTTGGGTATGGCCAGAAGTCTCGCCTTTAATCCAAAATGATTGACGCGAGCGGCTCCAATACGTTACCCGGCGCGTTTCAAGCGTTTGACGCACCGCATCGACGTTCATCCACGCCATCATCAAAACTTCGCCCGATGTTGCATCTTGCGCAATTACAGGGATTAAGCCGGCTTCGTTGTATGTCAAAGTGTTAGGATCAAACGTCATCTAAGAAAACCTTTTTGCATCTGGCTGCGCGCAGCTTATGTATGACAGAACAACGAATGACCAGTCACCAAGGAATGCCACCATGGCCAAAGACACCGATCTGATCAAACTGTACTCTGGCCGTATCCTTGCGTTGGCCGCAGACATCCCCCATCACACGCGCTTGGCCGCACCCCAAGCAAGCGTCAAGAAACGGTCCCCGCTGTGCGGATCGATGGTAACGGTTGATGTACAAGTCACGGATGGGATCATCACTGGATTTGGGCAAGACGTAAAAGCCTGTGCTTTAGGCCAAGCTGCGGCAGCTGTGACGGGTGGCGCAATCATCGGACGCAGCCAAAGTGAAGTCATAGCAGCACGCGATGCCTTACGCGAAATGTTAAAAAATGAGGGTCCAGTGCCTGACGCCCCGTTTGATGGGTTTGAGGTGTTAGAGCCTGCCCGCGATTATAAGAACCGCCATGCTTCGATTCTTCTGGCGATTGAGGCGACAGCAGAGGCGATGGAACAAATCGCGCAATCTGACTGCGCTTAACACTCCCGACTTAATCCCCAAAATTATCTAAAAAAAACGCCGCATATCCAGAAAGATATGCGGCGCAAGTAAAGCGTGTCTTATGGGGACCCTGACCATTCAAAATAACGGGGGACAGGCAGTGTCAGTTATTTGCACCAATTTGGGACGGATGCAGCGAACGGTCGGCATAAAAACGCAGGCAGAAAATCAGACAAAGGATGGAAGGTACAAACCAACAACCAAAATCACCATCAAAGCAGCGGC
>JBLHPE010000170.1:0-4814 GCA_047624005.1 Ascidiaceihabitans sp. | reverse complement strand
GGTGTCAACACACCCGACAATGCGCGAAACAACGCCTGCCCGTCTGTTCCACCGTGGCCCGCATCAGCGGCACGTTCAGGATGCGGCATCATGCCAAGCACGCGATTGTTGGCGGATAGAATGCCGGCAATATCAGCCTTAGCCCCGTTGGGCGTGTTGGTGTATGTGAATGCGATACGATCATCGCCCTGCAAACGTGCGATTGTCTCGTCATCTGCGAAATAATTGCCGTCGTGGTGCGCAATCGGAATGTCGATCACATCACCCGCACTGTACGTTTCGGTAAATGCGTTTTGGGTGGTGACGACGTTCAGTCCAACAGTCTTGCAGATGTATTTAAGTCCTGAATTACGCAGCAAAACACCCGGCAAAATCCCTGTCTCAGTCAAAACCTGAAATCCATTACAGATGCCAAGCGCGTAACCACCACGATCAGTATGAGCTTTTATCTCGTTACAAATTGGGGAATTCGCAGCAATCGCACCACAGCGCAGATAATCGCCAAACGAAAACCCGCCAGGAATACCGACAATATCTACACCATCAGGCAGTTTGGTGTCTTTGTGCCAAACCATAGACACTTTGGCACCAGCAGCTTCAAAAGCAACTGCAAGGTCGCGGTCACAATTTGAACCGGGGAAAACAACGACCGCTGCGTGCATCAGAGCAACTCCACAGTATAGGATTCAATGACAGTGTTCGCGAGCAGCTTGTCACACATCGACGTCACGTCCGCCTCAGTAGAACCTTCAGCCAAGTCCAGCTCAATCACTTTACCTTGGCGCACACCGTTCACACCGTCAAAGCCCATTGCACCCAATGCATGGCGAACCGCTTCGCCTTGCGGGTCCAAAACACCATTCTTCAACATCACATGTACCCGAGCTTTCATAGCGCCCTTGCCCCCATCTTCATTGTTCTCAAAATCTTCAAAAAAAACCAGCCTCGATCAATTGATCAAGGTTGGCTTGGTAATCGGTGTCGACGTTTTAGGCATCACACCCAAACGACGCGCAACTTCAGTGTAAGCATCAGCGAGACTGCCCAGATCGCGGCGGAACACATCTTTGTCCAGCTTGCGACCTGTTTCCATATCCCACAAACGACAGCTGTCTGGGCTGATTTCGTCCGCTACGATCAAACGCTGGAAGTCACCATCATAAACGCGACCAACTTCGATTTTGAAATCAACAAGCTTGATACCAACAGCATACATCACACCGGACATGAAATCGTTAACACGCAAAGCCAAGCTAAGGATGTCTTCCATGTCTTGCTGGCTGGCCCAACCAAAGGCCGCGATGTGCTCTTCGGACACCAGTGGATCACCAAGGCTGTCGTCTTTATAGCAATATTCAACGATTGGACGGGGCAACTGTGTGCCCTCTTCGATACCCAAACGGGTCGACATCGTACCAGCTGCATAATTACGCACGATGATTTCCAACGGCACAATCTCGCAAGATTTGCACAACTGCTCACGCATGTTCAGACGTTTAAGAAAGTGGTTTGGAACACCAATTTGGGTCAAACCAGTCATAAAGTATTCAGACAGCATGTTGTTCAGCACACCCTTGCCATCGATTACTTCTTTTTTCTGGGCGTTAAAGGCGGTTGCATCATCCTTGAAATATTGGACAATCGTGTCGGGCTCTGGGCCTTCGTACAAGATTTTTGCTTTGCCTTCGTAGATTTTATTGCGCCGGGCCATTGGCGTCCTTTCGCATATGGGAAAGGGTCCGAGTCCCTCTCTGATATCGCTCTCTTAAGGCATGGTGCTGTGCGTCGCAAGGAGCCCTGCTTTCAAAGCGAAACTGGGGGTGCAAACTTTATCTTTGAACAGTTGCCGCTGAGCCCTGTTCTAATGGAAGGTGACAACTAATTTCGTTCCTATAATATAATAAATACAATTAGATAACGTACTAACTTTATGTAATTATTCTCTGAAATCTTCCTAACTGCCCCTATCCCATACCCACTCTTTGGATAATCTATTAATCCGTTCGTCATGCTTCGTATTTAGTTTGGATTGTGGGTTAAGTTGGGGTGGAGCAAGATGGCAGGTCAGATCAAAGCAAAATATTTAGGGTGGGTCCTCTTGCGTGCGGGCCTTCCTTTAGGTGCTCTTACAATCAGTATCTATATGCTTGCACCGCAAGTCACTTACGATGTTCTGGCTCAATTTCCAGAGCAATTGGCAAACATTCATCTAGGCGCTTGGGCCGCAGCAATAGCCCTCACTTTCATCAGTCTTTGGGCCGTTGGTCGGTACGACGGCGTTGCCCACCAACATTTCGCAACACGGGTGCCACAGTATAAGGCACGCGCTGCAGGCACTATTTCTATCGCATTGGCGCAAACTTTGGGGTTCGGTGTTTTTACAGGCGCTTTGGCCCGTTGGCGAATGATGCGCGGTGTCAACTTTACAACATCGCTAAAGTTATCCGCCTTTGTGTCCGTGTCCTTCATGCTGTGTTGGGCCGTCGTGACAGCAACGATCTGCCTCCTATTTCCAGCACCTGAATGGACATATTTCCCATCAATACTGATACTTTGCATCGCACCATTCGCCTTGTTCGGCGTGTTCCGGTGGCCCAAATTGGTATTCAAGGGTTATCAATTCCGCTTTCCCAATTTGCAAAGCAGCGCGGCCATACTTTGGTGGACAATCGTCGACACGACAACCGCGGCGGGCGCAATGTTTGTTTTAATGCCCAACGAATCTGACATTTCGTTTGCTCTATTTTTACCCTTGTTTTTGTTGGCGCTTGGCACGGCCATTTTATCCAACACACCTGGCGGCGTTGGGCCTTTTGAGTTGATGATGATGGGCCTGCTGCCCCAACTGCCAGCAGGCGAAGTTCTTGGCAGTATAATTGCTTTCCGCATCGTCTATTATGCCCTGCCGGCATTCGGGGCGCTCCTTGCGTTGTTAAGGCCGTTTAAGGAAAACCCCGTCAAACACGTCATTCCAAACCAGACAATTCATACCGCAGGTCAGGCCGAAGTTCAGGTTATTATCCAAAATGGTGGCCGTGTCTTGGCCACAGCAAACGGCAGTTGCGCGATATGGCCAACCGCGCAAACCGTGACAACACTTTGCAACCCAATTTCTGGCAGCATGGGTGCAACAATCAATGCGTTAAATGCCGAAGCCGTAGTTCTAGGCAAACACCCATTTGTCTATAAATGTAGTGTCAAAAACGCGGTGACTTTGCGTGCGAACAGTTGGTCGATAATACACGTCTCTGACGATGCGATAATCACGCCAAAACGCTTCAACCTTGAGCAACCCGCGTTGCGGACATTACGGCGAAAATTACGAGCAGCGCATAAATCAAACCTGATTGTAAAAACGGACGCCCCCCCTCCTTGGCCAGAATTACAACAGATCGACGATGAGTGGCAAAACACACATGGCACCGCGCGTGGGGGAACGATGGGGCGCTTTGAAAAAGGCTATCTTTCAAACCACTTTATCGCACGGGCTGAACATGATGGACGTCTTTGTGCCTTTGTATCGTTTCAGGTCGGGGAAGCCGACTGGTCCCTTGATGTTATGCGCCACAGCGCTGCGGCACCCAGCGGTACGATGCAAGCTCTTGTTTATGCAGCAATTAAGGCGGCGCAAACGTCCGGTGTCCCTCGCCTTAGCCTTGCATCAACGCCAGCCTGTCCCGATCCACACAGCCGCTTCTTTCGCTGGGCGGCCCGACAAGCTGTTTTAAAAGCTGGCGGAACCGGCCTACGTCAATTCAAATCAACTTTTGCACCAGATTGGGAACCACGCTATGCAGCGGCACCCTCCCCCCTTGCGCTGGTCATCGGGTTGGCCGACATCACGCGTGAAGTTCATCAGCCCAATGCGATCTACAAAACGAAACCCCAAGAATTTCATAACTTTGATGAATATTATGAACTGGTCTCAAAACAAGCATCGTGACACAGAAAATCAAATTATGGTTTTAGGGCACGCAAAATGACAAATATTCTAATCAAACTCCTTGAAGAAAAAGGGGCTTTGCTGGCCGATGGGGCCACAGGGACCAACCTATTTAACATGGGTTTGATGTCTGGCGATGCACCGGAAATGTGGAACACGGACGAGCCAGAAAAAATCCGCACGCTTTATCGGGGTGCAGTGGACGCAGGCAGCGACATTTTCCTAACCAACTCATTTGGGGCGAACGCATCCCGTTTGCGCCTACACGGTGCAGAAAAACGCGCCCACGAACTTAGCCGCGCATCTGCAGAGATTGCACGCGATATTGCCGACCAAGCAGGACATAAAGTAATTGTTGCCGGTTCTGTTGGCCCAACAGGCGAAATCATGGAACCGGTTGGTGAACTTACCCACGCATTGGCCGTTGAAATGTTTCACGAAACAGCTGACGGACTAAAAGCAGGCGGCGCTGATATCGCCTGGGTCGAGACAATTTCAGCCCCAGAAGAATACCGCGCCGCTGCAGAAGGCTTCGCATTGGCAGGCATCGATTGGGTCGGCACCATGAGCTTTGACACCGCTGGACGCACAATGATGGGTCTGACCAGCGCTGGCATGGTTGAAATGGTAAATGACATCAGCAATACGCCGCTGGCATTTGGCGCCAACTGTGGCACGGGATCATCCGACCTGTTGCGGACAATACTTGGCTTTGCCTCGCAGGGCAGTGCAGTGCCAATCGTCGCAAAAGGCAATGCTGGCATCCCCAAATACGTTGAGGGCCACATCCATTATGATGGCACGCCTGAACTGATGGCAGATTACGCCGTAATGGCCCGTGCGTGTGGCGCAAAAATCATCGGCGGCTGTT
>JBLHPE010000169.1:0-4860 GCA_047624005.1 Ascidiaceihabitans sp. | reverse complement strand
CTCGCACATGGTCTTTAGACCAATCTTCGCGCATCAATCCCGCTTTGGGATCTTGATCGTAACGGATGATGTCTATGACGCGATCCAGATTAAGAAACGCAACGATGAAACCTTCCAACACTTCCAACCGATGGTCAATCTTCTCCATACGGTGGGTGGAACGACGGATTAGGACCTCACGACGGTGATCAAGGAAGGCACGCAGCACCTCCTTCATCGAACACACCTTTGGCGTCAAACCGTCGATCAACACGTTCATGTTCAATGAAAACCGCAATTCAAGGTCGCAGTTGCGATACATCATCCCCATCAGAACCTCAGGGTCGACATTCTTAGAACGTGGTTCAAGCACCAGTCGGATATCGTCTGCAGATTCGTCACGTACATCGGCAAGGATCGGAATCTTCTTAATTTGAATCAGTTCCGCAATCTTTTCAATCAGCTTGGACTTCTGAACCTGATATGGAATTTCAGTCACGACAATCTGCCATTGTCCACGCCCAAGGTCTTCGATCTCGTAACGACACCGCAGGCGGAAACCACCTTTGCCGGTACGATAAGCTGTCGCAATATTTTCAGGGCTCTCGACAATGATGCCGCCTGTTGGAAAATCTGGGCCCGGAACGTAATTGAGCAATGTGTCGTCACGCACATCCGGCACTTTGATCATGTGCAAACATGCGTCGCACAGTTCAGCGATATTGTGTGGCGGGATGTTGGTCGCCATTCCAACAGCAATACCGCTAGATCCGTTTGCCAAAAGGTTCGGAAATTGTGCAGGTAACACGACGGGTTCTGTCAGCGTACCATCGTAGTTTTCGCGGAAATCGACGGCGTTTTCGTTAAGACCTTCAAGCATCGCCTCAGCGACTGCGGTCATCCGCGCTTCGGTATAACGTGCAGCAGCTGGGTTATCGCCGTCGATATTCCCAAAGTTGCCTTGGCCGTCTACCAGCGGGTAACGGACATTAAAATCTTGAGCCAAACGCGCCATCGCATCGTAGATCGCGGCGTCACCGTGCGGATGATAATTCCCCATCACGTCGCCAGAAATTTTGGCCGACTTACGAAAGCCCCCGTTGGACGCCAAGCGAAGTTCGCGCATGGCAAACAAAATCCTGCGGTGTACAGGCTTAAGCCCGTCGCGCGCATCAGGCAAAGCGCGGTGCATAATCGTTGACAATGCATAAGTCAGATAGCGATCGCCCAACGCCCGCCGCAGCGGTTCACTTATGTTCATGTCGGAGGTGTTATCAATATCTGCCATGAAAAGTGTCTACCTACCCAATTTGCGGGGAACAAGCCGCCAATCCACTACAAGTCGAAAGTTCTTGAACCACGTCGTTGCATCAATGACACGTCATGCAGGATTGAGCGATTTTTTCCCCCTAATCACTGAACCATGATCGGGTATGTGCTAAATGTAACGAGTCGCCACTGAAACTGGCGGTATGTGATTGGGGGATCGCGTTTTGGGTAAATTCATCCTTATAGCTTTTGGCTTTTTGGGCTTTGCATTTTACGAACTCAGTGGTGGAGCTGATTTCGATGGTGAGGCGTTGCGTTTAAGCCGGGTTGATACATCAACTGTCAAAACTGGTTTGCCCAAAGTTAATCTTGCACAGGCTCAAAAGAACACCTTTCAGGACGATACGGTTGTGAGCCGCGCATTAATTAACTTGGCCTCAGCTCAAAAACTTGACGTTACAGACATCACAACGACCCCCACCCAAAACACACAGGCACAAATCACGCAGACTTCATTTGTTGTTGAACAGCAGCAAGACGTCGCCAGCGCGATTATTCTTCCAAGCCTGATCGCACAGCCTGACGCAGATTTTGATGTCCAAGCCTCCCTTACAACCATCGGTCAGGACCTTCGTTTGGTCACCGGAAACCTTGTGAATGTACGTGGTGGTCCCGGAACAGAATTTGATGTTGTAGGGAAATTAGCCCGTGGCGCTACAGTCGAGGTTTTGGCTGAAAACGGCGACGGATGGGTCGAAATGCGCTCGACAAATGGTGAAGTAATCGGGTGGATGGCAGATTTTCTACTCAATAAAGGTTAACCGCTATTGCCCCGTTAGGGTGGTCATGCGTGAAAGATAGAGCGGCATAGATGACCAAAAAATCCATATTGATAACAGGCTGTTCGTCTGGAATTGGACTTGCTGCTGCGATGGACCTGCGGGAACGTGGTTGGCGTGTTTTCGCATCATGCAAACAGCAAATTGACTGTGACAGGTTGCGCACGATGGGTTTTGAAAGCCCACGTATGGATTACACCGACACGGCCAGCCTTCATCAAGGTCTAAACGAAGTTCTAGAGGCCACAGGCGGCACATTGGATGTCCTTTTTAACAATGGTGCACATGCCATTCCTGGTGCGCTCGAGGACTTGCCAACAGACGCTTTGCGCACAATTTTTGAAGCCAACTTTTTTGGGTGGCACGAAGTTACCCGATCTATTCTGCCAGTTATGCGCGCCCAAGGTCACGGGCGGATCATCCAATGTTCTTCCGTGCTTGGCTTTGTTGCTATCCCTTTGCGCGGTGCATACGTGGCCACAAAATTCGCACTCGAAGGCATAACAGACGCATTACGTCTCGAAATGCGCGACACAAACATCAAAATAATACTGATCGAACCCGGCCCCATTAGCACAAAAATCAGGGTCAATTCGATCGCTCCTTTTGAACGCTGGATCGATTGGGAAAACTCGGTGCGCGCCGAACAATACAAAGCAACGTTGCTTCCTCGCTTATACAAAGAAAGTGGTCCTGATCCATTCGAGTTACCACCCGAAGCCGTCGTGAAAAAACTTATCCACGCAATTGAAGCGAAAAATCCGCGCCCGCGTTATTTCGTCACGACCCCCACGTATCTCATGGCAACCTTACGCCGTTTGCTGCCTACGTGGGCTTTAGATTGGGTGTTGTCGCGCCCTTGACGCAAAAACACTTCGCTTTTGCCGTTTTGGCGACTACATCAAAAGAAACTGCAAGACCTAGTGGAGCGTGTCATGGCAAGTGGATCAATATTCTTCATACTAATAGTAGCTATTTTGGCCGTTATTCTAGTGCTTATGTTCGGGCTGGGCGGTTTCGCCAAAGGCAAGGGATGGGCACACAGCAATTCAAATAAACTCATGCGATGGCGGATCATTTTGCAGGCAGTGGCCGTCGTTTTGATTCTTATGTACGCCTATTACAAACGCAGCGGGGGCTAAACCAATGGTCATTCTAAACAAGATTTACACTAAAACTGGCGACGCAGGTGAAACTGCCCTTGGGGATGGCGCACGTGTTGCGAAACACTCCATGCGCGTGACAGCCTATGGGACTTCCGATGAATTAAACTGCTTCGTCGGCGTCGCCCGGCTAGATGCAGACGGCGCTGTGGATGAAGCCTTAAGCCGTATCCAGAATGATCTGTTCGATCTGGGTGCCGACATGTGTAATCCCAACATGGAAAAAGATGCCGAAGCCGAATACCCGCCACTTCGTATGGCTGACGCGCAAGTTAAACGCCTTGAGGCGGAAATTGATGCGATGACCAGTGTTTTAGAACCACTGCGCAGTTTCATCCTGCCGGGTGGTAGTGTTTTGGCAGCACAATTGCATGTCTGCCGTACCGTTGCGCGCCGTGCGGAACGTCTGGCAGTTGAATTGGCAACAATGGAATCTGTGAACCCAGCGGCCGTAAAATATCTTAACCGGCTAAGCGACTGGTTCTTTGTGGCAGCCCGAATTGCAAACAATGGCGGCAAAGATGACGTTCTTTGGGTCCCGGGCGCAAATCGGTAAATTCCGCACCTAAATGACGAAATTTACGAAACGCGGCGTCCGATAGCGGAAAGATGACGATTTTGCACTGTTGTGAGTGCCTGTGCTTCGGTAAGAAATATCCAAAGTGTCACGGTAAACCTAATATAGGTGAGTCGTAGTTAAAGGAGAAAGACGCACATGAAGGTTCTAGTACCTGTAAAACGCGTGATCGATTATAATGTGAAGGTTCGTGTCAAAGCGGACGGTTCCGGTGTTGATCTTGCCAACGTGAAAATGTCGATGAACCCGTTTGATGAAATTTCCATCGAACAGGCCATTCGTCTGAAAGAAGCCGGTCAAGCGGACGAAGTTATCGCTGTGTCCGTTGGCGTCAAACAATCCCAAGAAACGCTTCGCACTGCGCTGGCGATGGGTGCAGACCGTGCCATTCTGGTGATTGCGACTGATGATGTGCATCAAGATATCGAACCGCTCGCTGTCGCCAAGATCCTTAAAGCGATCGTGGAGGAAGAACAGCCTGGTTTGGTCCTGTGCGGCAAGCAAGCGATCGACAACGACATGAACGCAACCGGCCAAATGCTGTCTGCGTTGATGGGCTGGTCCCAAGCGACCTTCGCGTCTGAGCTTGAGATTGCTGGTGATAAAGCCAAAGTAACCCGCGAAGTTGACGGTGGTTTACAAACTATCGAAGTCAGCATGCCAACGGTTGTTACGGTTGATTTACGTTTGAACGAGCCGCGTTATGCGTCTCTACCAAACATCATGAAAGCCAAGAAGAAGCAGATGGATGAAAAAACACCTGCTGACTACGGCGTTGACGTAACGCCACATTTGGAAGTTGTGAAAACGGTTGAGCCTGCAACACGCGCGGCTGGTATCAAAGTGGCATCAGTCGACGAACTTGTAGCGAAACTTAAAGAAGCGGGGACTGTGTAATGGCTGTACTTCTTTTAGCTGAAGTAAACGACGGCGAATTGGCGATGGACGCGACTGCAAAAGCAGTGACAGCGGCTGGCGCATTGGGTGACGTCATTGTTTTGTGCACTGGCGCAACATGCGCCGCAGCGGCAAC
>JBLHPE010000168.1:0-4946 GCA_047624005.1 Ascidiaceihabitans sp. | reverse complement strand
TGTCCAGAGTTAAAGGTGGCGTAGTCACTCACGCCCGTCACAAGAAAGTAATCAAAGCAGCCAAAGGTTATTATGGCCGCCGCAAGAGTACTTTCAAAGTCGCACGCCAAGCGGTCGACAAAGCAAACCAATATGCAACCCGTGACCGTCACAATCGCAAGCGCAACTTCCGCGCATTGTGGATTCAGCGGATCAACGCGGCAGTTCGTTCACATGACGCGGCGTTGACGTATTCACGCTTCATCAATGGCCTGAACTTGGCCGGCATCGAAGTCGACCGTAAGGTTTTGGCTGACTTGGCCGTTCACGAACCAGAAGCGTTTGGCACAATTGTTGCACAAGCACAGGCAGCACTGGCCGCGTAAGCGTCACAACGTCTGATTGATTTGGAAAGCCCCGCCAATTTGGTGGGGCTTTTTCGTCTTGTAGGGCTGGTTATCGAGGGCGTAAACAATACCTAAACCGAATTAAATTTGGGATTCGCTTTTGACTTAACAGGCGCGGTTTCGAGATGAAGGCTGGGTCTGTTCCTAAATAACTAGATTACCATGGCGGAAAACCTGCAAGATTCAGCCTCAAAATAGCCGATTTGGCAATGTTGATGGTAGGTACATCAGGTTGCTACATCCAGCCGAAAAACCGCTCCTGCGCTGCACTTGATTTGACGGCTGTCCCGTCGCTAAGAGTGACCTGACGATGACGATATTTTCTGCCAAGGCCAGTGACATAACCAGGTTGCATTGACCTCTTGTGCCCCATCACCGGACATAGTTTGTAGCCAGAAGACCACATTTCTCGGGCAAGCAGCTTCGCAAAGCTTGGACTACCAAGCGCGCTTAAGCAAACATAGCAGACGATTGTGCCCATAAGCCGCTTTGGCAAGCCTTTTGCACTCAATCCGGCTGCGACTTCTTCGTAAGAAACCGGTGCAGCGGCAGAACCATGTGGCGGATGAATGTTGGGATTTCCAGTCGAACCATGTCCAGCAATGTGGACACGCATGGTCGAGCCAAATCCAACGCGGCTTAATGGGTTTCCAGCATCGTCAAGATAGACAGAACTCCAGTTTCGCTTATGGTGAGTTCCCGATTTAACACTCGAATGAACGTTCTAAGCGGTATCGTTGCCGAACCCTCCTGCTTGCGCCGATGTCCATGGGATAAATACTATACGATCTTTAGCCATTGTTTCTTCCTTGCGAAATAAATTCTTTTTGGCAAAAAAATAGGAGTGCCATTTACATAAAATATGACGCTCCGAGACCAACGTCTAGTAATATCTAATGTCCCTAAGCCATTGTAGATATGTAGGAAAACTCTTTTTCCACATTCTACTTCCGGTTTTTCTTTTGAATGCTCTTAATCATTTTGCCCAGCTTTTTGTCTTTGAATTTACGCCGTGCCAATGCGGTTGAATTCACCTGTTCCTCGGACGCCAATTTGGTCCACCGCGCCAGCCGATCTGTATCTATATCTCCGGCTTTTACTGCCGCTAAAATCGCACATCCGGGTTCAACAGTATGACTGCAATCGCTGAATTTACATTCCAGCGTTAGGTTGTGCAGATCAGGAAAAAGATCGCTGATACCCGACGCTGCATCCGTCACCTGCAATTCGCGCATGCCCGGCGTATCAAGCACCGCACAGCTGTCTTGGGTGATATGCAAATGGCGGCTGGTTGTTGTGTGACGCCCCCGTGCATCAGTTTCGCGAATACCTTGGGTGTCGACGTTTGATCCAGTCAGTGCATTCACCAAGGTGGATTTCCCGACGCCTGACGATCCAAGGAAAGCCACGGTTTGGCCGACCTTGCACCATTGCGCCAATTCACGTTTGGGCGCGTCGCTTAAGGCGTTCAACACCACAACCGGAACCTTGTCTGAGATCGCTGTGGCCGCGGTGACATACGGCTCAACGTCATCACACAGATCTGCTTTGCTCAGGACGATAACAGGATCAACGCCTGCCTCGAATGCCAATGCGATGTAGCGTTCAAAACGGGCAACGTTGAATTCCCGATTACACGACGACACGATGAACGATGTATCAAGGTTGGCCGCGATCATTTGCACCTGACGATCATGCCCCGCGCCACGCCGTTTGATCAGGCTTTTGCGATCCAACACCCGTTCAGGTTTGGTGCGGGCTTCGTTGATCAAAATCCAATCACCAACCGTGATTTCTTCATCTGGATAGACAATCGTTGTGTCGATATCCTCACCCACGACATGTAATGAATTGCGGTGCACGCGGGTCACGCGGGCAGGGGGCGTTTCCGCCATCTCATCCGTGTCGACCTGTTCTGCAAAAAACGGCTGCCAACCAAGCAATTCCAGCATGGTTGCCTCGTGCTTTTGCGGTGCGTCGGCGTTGGGTGGAAGTTGGGAAGTGTCCCGTGTCATTGATGCGCTCTCACTTTGGTTGGCCTAGGAATAGCGGACAATGCCTCAAAGCGTAAGGGCTTTGACTTGCATTCAAGGGCCCGCAACGCTAGCAGAGCATAAGCATTTTCAGGGGGCCGTCATGGACGATCTTAAAGCAAAATACCTCGATCAAATAGCAAACGCTGCTGACGAGGCCGTGTTGGAAGACATTCGCCTGTCTGCCGTTGGTAAAAAGGGTGAAGTCGCGCTGAAAATGCGCGAGCTTGGCAAGATGACACCAGAGGAACGGCAAGTTGCTGGCCCTATGCTGAATGCGTTGAAAGACGAGATCAACAGCGCCTTGATTGCTAAGAAATCTGGGCTCGCCGATGCCGCGCTAGACGAGCGCCTGCGCAACGAATGGCTGGATGTTACCCTGCCGGCGCGTGAGCGCCCTGTTGGAACGATCCACCCTATTTCGCAGGTTCAGGAAGAGGTTACAGCCATCTTCGCTGAGATGGGATTTGCCGTCGCTGAAGGGCCTCGCATTGATACCGATTGGTATAACTTTGACGCGCTGAATATCCCCGGCCACCACCCTGCAAGGGCTGAGATGGACACATTTTATATGCACCGCGCCGAGGGAGATGACCGTCCGCCTCACGTGTTGCGCACGCACACGTCGCCGGTTCAAATCCGTTCGATGGAGAAGACCGGCGCGCCGACACGTATCATCTGTCCGGGTGGTGTTTACCGCGCGGATTACGACCAAACGCATACGCCGATGTTTCATCAGGTTGAGGGATTGGCGATCGACAAAGATATCTCGATGGCGAACCTAAAATGGGTTCTTGAGGAATTCGTGAAGTCCTATTTCGAGGTCGATAACGTCGATATCCGTTTCCGCGCCTCCCACTTCCCGTTCACGGAACCATCAGCCGAAGTCGACATTCGCTGCTCATGGGAAGGCGGCACGTTGAAGGTTGGCGAGGGCGATGACTGGCTTGAAATCCTAGGTTCCGGCATGGTGCACCCGAAGGTGTTGCAGGCTGGTGGGATTGATCCTGCCGAGTGGCAGGGCTTTGCCTTTGGCATGGGGATCGACCGGATTGCGATGTTGAAATACGGCGTTCCTGATTTGCGGGCGTTCTTTGATTCAGACCTGCGTTGGTTGCGTCATTACGGGTTTAGTGCGCTGGATATGCCGACGTTGCGTGGTGGTTTGAGTAGGTAGGATGCATTTACTCGGCTCTTGGTTTGCTGCGTATATCGGTTGGTGTAGAGGGATTGCAAAAAGAGTTCCTATTTGGACATCAATAGTAGTGTGGATCGTCGTGTGCGTTTGTCAGGCTGTCGTTATGTATATGTTTAAAAATGACTTTTCTTTCCTACTAACAGTGATTTTGAGTATATTGGCAATGATCTACATTTTTGTAGATTGGCATTGTAGATTGGCATTATAGGGTTTTTCTGAAGGGCCGCTAAGTATGCCTTCAGAATACCACGCGTTTGTGACGTGACATTCCTACCCCAATCCTTAGCCTCCCAAATATGAAATATACCCCCCTCCTGATCGCCGCCCTTTTCACCACACCTGCCTTCGCAATGGGGCCGTGGAAAGACAATTGCCAACTGGATGTTCCGTGT
This sequence comes from Ascidiaceihabitans sp., assembly GCA_047624005.1. Lineage (GTDB taxonomy): Bacteria > Pseudomonadota > Alphaproteobacteria > Rhodobacterales > Rhodobacteraceae > Ascidiaceihabitans. The sequence continues at coordinate 937 of JBLHPE010000168.1, read as the reverse complement.
GAACTTGATAGTGGCCGCAGTTACCATGTGAAGGTGCCCGACGGGTGGGACGGCAAGACGAAGTTGCCCGTTCTGATGCACTTTCATGGGTGGCAACGCACGGGTGCTTTGCCTGTTCAGCATCAGCGCATATCGGGGGCTACGCGTCGTCGTGGCGTGTTGTTGATCGCGCCGAATGGCAATCGCAAGACGTGGGACTTTTGGGATGACGACACGGATGACGTGCCGTTTGGGGCTGCGGTTTTAGCGGACGTGGCCAAGAATTATCCGATTGATACAGACCGCGTTTACGTCTCTGGATATTCCTACGGATCAGCGATGGCCTGGCGGTATGTGTGTGAGAATGGCAATGATGTTGCGGCTTTGATCGCCGTGTCTGGTACACTGAACCAAAGCGAAACGTGCCCTCAAGGACCACGTGAAATTCGCCATGTGCATGGGACCAACGACACGGTTATGGACTTCCCCTTTGGTCGAGGTGGGGACACCACCTATCCCGTCAATTTGTGGCGTGAAAAGTTTGGCTGTGGTCAGGGTGAAGATGCGGGTGAATGGAGTGTTGTCGACTTTCTAAAGTTCCAACGCACCACGTGGGACAACTGCGATGATGGTCACAAGGTGACGCTTGATGTTCATTCTGGTGGGCACTTTATTCCGCATGGTTGGATCGGACGTCAGTTGGATGAATTGCTGGGTCGGACCCCGACGTACCCTTAACCAAATCTCCTAAAAATCAACGTATGTTTTACGTCGGTATAACGTCGGTATTGCGTAGGTACGCCCCACCGACGTCTTGCTAGGCCCCTTGCGCTTTTTGTCATTTTTTGCCATTGCCGTAGGCAACCCAAAACACGGCCCCGATCAGGGGCATTCAAAGGCGCAGTCTCATGAAATTCACCTTGTCCTGGCTCAAAGATCATCTGGAAACAGACGCTTC
>JBLHPE010000167.1:0-5022 GCA_047624005.1 Ascidiaceihabitans sp. | reverse complement strand
GTGTAAAAGCTCATCCTGCTGGCCCCACAGATCGTCGATTGCACATAGGCGTTGGTAAACCGAACACCTTTAGCGGCGACACGATCAAAGTGCGGAGTTTGCAAATGGGGATGTCCCGCGCAGCTTAGGTAATCAAACCGCAGTTGGTCGTACATTATGAATAAGATGTTCAACTTGGCGTCCTTTTTATCTTAAAATGCGTTGGCTTTGGCCCGTTGTTAAAGTGGTAGCACGACTATCAAAAGATTTGGACGATCGATTGCAAGGTCATCATCGACCTGGACGCCCTCGAATGCCACGGCCTTTCAGAAAAAGCCCAACGCCTCAAGCTGCTTGAGCTGACAACAGCCCAGCACTAGCGCCCCTTCAAACAACCGTGTATCTCATGCGCAGCCCAAAAATATGGATTACCATGACACAAAATCTATCAGCCGAAGCAATCGCCAAAATCGGCGAACGTGTCCTTAACATCGAAGCCGATGCCATCGCGCAAATGGCAAATGGCTTACCAAAAGATTTTGCAGCTGCGGCACAATTGATCCTTGGGTCAACTGGACGTGTGATCGTCGCAGGGATTGGGAAATCTGGACATATTGGGCGTAAAATCTCAGCCACTTTGGCGTCAACAGGCACACCATCTGACTTTTTGCACGCGTCCGAGGCAAGCCACGGCGATCTTGGCATGGTCACCTCAACCGATGTTTGCATTCTGATCTCAAACTCGGGCGAGACATCAGAGTTGGGCGATTTGATCCGCTATACCCGCCGTTTCTCAATCCCACTGATCGGAATTTCCTCCAATCCAAACAGCACCTTAATGCAAGCTGCAGACTACTTGCTAACTTTACCAAAATTGCCTGAGGCTTGCGCCATCGGCATGGCCCCCACCACTTCGACCACCCTCACACTCGCAATAGGCGATGCACTGGCTGTGGCTGTAATGGAGTTACGTGGCTTCAATTCCGAAGATTTCCTAAAGTTCCATCCCGGTGGGAAACTGGGCGCGCAGCTGGCCCGTGTGTCCGACTTGATGCACGACGGCAGTGCGCTGCCATTGGTGGATGCCGATATGCCGATGAGCGAAGTGTTGATTACGATGACCTCCAAAGGGTTCGGGATCGCGGCAACCACACGTGACGATGGCCGTCTAAACGGCGTGATCACAGACGGCGATTTACGACGCAACATGGGGAATCTCATGGCAATGAAGGCGGGCGAAATCGCCAATCCTTCGCCCGTCACGGTGACGCCAGATCTTTTCGCGGCCCAAGCGCTTGCATTGCTTAATGACCGCAAGGTCGGGGCGTTAATGGTTGTTGATGCCGATGGCAAACCCGTTGGTGTTCTACAAATCCACGACCTGCTGAGGGCTGGTGTTGCTTAAGCGAAAGCACATCATTTGCTGTGTCTCATCCAGCACTTAAAATCATAACCCTGCCGAACCCTAAACGTTTGTCCGCAACCACTCCATAATTGCAGGGCGCACCGACATATCGCCGCGGTGACGGGCGTCAAAAATAACCTTACGCACTTCTTCCAAATTTGAACGGCGCAGCAGGCTTTTGATCGGCCCGATCGATGCAGGCCGCATCGACAAGCGGCGCAAACCAATAGCAGCCAAACACAGTGCTTCAACGGGTCGACCTGCATCCTCACCACAAAATGAAACCGGTGTATTTGTTTCGACGCAGCGTTCGACGATTTGTTCTAGAAAGCTAAGGAAACTGACGTTTAGGGTGTCGTAACGTTTGCGCACCCGTTCATTTTCACGGTCCGCAGCAAAAAAGAATTGTTTCAAATCATTGCCACCAATTGATAAAAAATCAACTTCCTCAAAAAACTTGCGCGGTGCAAATCCAAGGCTTGGCGTTTCCAACATCGCGCCAATCTGAACCGACGCTGGCAACACATGCCCTAACTTTGCTTCGCGCGCGAGGGTGCGATCCATTTCGGCCCGTGCCTGTGTGTATTCTTCGTACTGCGCCACGAATGGAAACATCACAGTCAACGGACGGCCATTGGCCGCACGGATCAAAGCCTGCAGCTGCATCCGTAATATACCCGGTTTATCAAGGCCAACACGGATCGCCCGCCAGCCCAATGCTGGGTTCGGTTCATCGTTTGGCTTCATATAGGGCAGCACTTTGTCCGACCCTATATCAAGCGTGCGAAACACAACTGGTTTGCCATTTGCCGCGTCCAAAACACGGCTGTACTGCGCGCTAAGTTCTGACCGTTTTGGCATTTGGGAGCGAACCAAAAACTGAAGCTCGGTGCGGAACAACCCAACGCCCTCGGCACCAGAGCTTTCCAGTGATGGCAAATCTGCCATCAAGCCGGCGTTCATCTGCAATTCAATCACCGCACCACATTTGGTCGTGGCTGGTTTGTCACGGATCGAGGCATAGCGTTCTTTTGCCTGTGTCTCCATCGCGATCTTGTCGCGAAAAGCCGAGACAACCGTGTCATCGGGGCGCAAATGCACGATACCTTGTTCGCCGTCCAACATGACCTGATCGCCGTTCAAAGCTTCGGTGGTAATCCGACCTACATGCACAAGCAGCGGAATAGCCAAGGCACGGGCAACGATAGCTGCGTGGCTCCCGACTGAACCTTTTTCAAGCACGATGCCCTTAAGCGCACGACCATATTCCAGCAATTCAGCCGGCCCGATGTTGCTGGCTACAAGGATCGGGTCAATGGGCATTTCAGCCCCAGTGTCCTTACCCTGCCCTGTCAAAATCCGAAGCAAACGGTTGGATAGATCATCCAGATCGCTAAGGCGTTCACGCAAGTAGTTATCAGCAACTTGTTCCATACGGGCGCGGGCGATGGATTGCTCTTTCTCAACAGCGGCTTCCGCACTTAGGCCACGACCGATGCCTTCTTGCATCCGGCGCATCCATCCTTTGGAGTTGGCAAACATGCGATACGCTTCCAGCACTTGGCGTTGTTCGCCGTCTCCCGCCATGTCCATCATCTTATCGACACCAACACGCAGCTCTTCAACAGCCTCGCTCAGCCGTTCCAGTTCGCGGTGCGGATCATCTGCAATCGGATTGGTCACAACAACACGTGGTTCGTGCAGCCAGACATGACCCTCGGCGACGCCCTCTTGGGCGACAGTGCCGCGCAACATGATAGGTTGGGAATGACGCGCAAGCATCGCAGCGCCCTCGCCCACAAAAGCACCAAGTTCGGTCATCTCGGCCAAGACCATTGCCACAACTTCAAGCGCGTAGATTTCATCTGCTGTGTAGGTGCGAGCATCCTTGGATTGAACTACCAAAACGCCCAGCGCTTCGCCCAAACGCTGCACCGGAATACCAAGGAAAGACGAGTAAATCTCTTCCCCCGTTTCTGGCATGTAACGGAAACCACGCAAATTGGGGGCATCTGGCGTGTTGATCACCTGACGACGACGCGCCACACGGCCAACCAATCCTTCACCCAATTTTAGACGGGTCTGGTGGACCGATTCAGGGTTCAAACCCTCGGTCGCACACAATTCAAGCGTATCTTCATCGCGAAACAGATAGATTGAGCACACTTCGGTGCCGATGCTGTCCGCAATCAGGCTGGTGATCTTGTCCAGACGTTCCTGACCAGGGTCATCCCCTGCCATAGCGTCGCGCAAACGACCCAGAAGTTTGCGGCTTTCAGTTTCTTTACGCTCAACCATAACGTCACAGTTCCCATAAAGTCGGGCACCAAAGCACCCAAAGTTTGGGGCTTAGGCCGCTTTATCCAATTCGAATGCATCATGCAGGGCTTGAACAGCAAGTTCCATATATTTCCGATCAATCAGTACGGAAATCTTGATTTCAGAGGTCGTGATGACCTTAAGGTTGATACCTTCATTGCTCATCACCTGAAACATCTTGGCCGCAACACCTGTGTGGGACCGCATACCAATACCAACAACAGACACTTTCGCGACCTCTGTATCAGCAATCAGTTCTGCAAAATTGATCGTACCATTCGCCTTCGCCTCAGCCATTGCAGCGTCAGCGCGCGCGACCTGATCAACAGGGCAGCTAAAGGTCATATCCGTGCGTCCCTCTTCCGAGATGTTTTGCACGATCATGTCTACATTCACGCCAGCGTCACTTAAGGCGGTGAAGATAAGCGCCGCAATACCAGGGCGATCGGCGACAGACACCAACGTCATCTTGGCCTCGTCACGGCTAAACGCCACACCAGCGACTACATTGCTTTCCATGATTTCTTCCTCCGCGCAGACCAGCGTTCCCGCCTCGTCCGATTGTTCTTCAAAACTGCTTAGCACGCGCAGCTTCACTTTGTACCGCATTGCCAATTCTACCGAGCGGGTCTGCAACACCTTAGCCCCAAGTGAGGCAAGTTCTAACATTTCTTCAAACGAGATGCGATCCAGCTTGCGGGCCTTTGGGCTGACGCGGGGATCGGTGGTATAGACACCGTCAACATCCGTATAAATATCGCAACGCTCGGCTTCAAACGCAGCAGCAAAGGCAACAGCCGTTGTGTCTGACCCACCGCGACCTAGCGTGGTAATGCGACCTTCAGCGGAAACACCCTGAAAACCGGCCACAACCGCGACACGCATCCCAGAACCGAAACTGGTCAAGATATTATCGGATGGAATATCTTCTATCCGAGCCGAGGCATGAGTCGAGGTCGTTTGAACTGGCACTTGCCAACCTTGCCAAGACCGCGCGGGCACATCCATTTCTTGCAAAGTCAGGGCCATCAAACCCGCCGTCACGTTTTCACCCGAAGACACGATGGCATCGTATTCACGTGCATCAAACATTGGGGATGTCTCGTTCACCCAGCCCACCAACTCATTGGTTTTACCGGACATTGCCGAAACAACGACGATCACATCATAGCCCTTGGACACCTCGACGCCCACGCGTTTTGCCGCGCGTTTGATCCGATCCAATGTGGCCACAGACGTGCCACCAAATTTCATTACCAGAACAGGCATGAAAACCTCTCGCTCTTAAATTCAGGCGCGGTTTACGCGCTGGTTGGGAT
>JBLHPE010000166.1:0-5065 GCA_047624005.1 Ascidiaceihabitans sp. | reverse complement strand
GGCTGGCCCCCATGCGCCGTGCCCCCAACACACGGCCCTAAATCCTTGATTACCTAGGATTCCCCCGTATGCTGCACTTGAAACCAATAGGTGCTGCAATGCAGAATAATCCAGACACAACGCTCGTAACCCAAACCGCTACAATGGCTGGGTCCACCCACGGTGGACGGGCAAAGTGCCTGCAACGTTTGGTCCGTCTTGATTTGCCGGTACCCACCACAGTCGCGCTTAGTTTTACCGCAGTATCGAAGATCGCCAAAGGTGAGCTACCCGATATCGAAGCTGTCCTGTCGCAATTCCCCAAAAATGCACTGCTCTGTGTGCGCCCCTCATCCGAAGATGCCGATTGGGGAGGGCCAAGTGCCGTCCTGAACATCGGTATGAATGATGAGCTGTATGTCGACATGTGCGATCAGCTTGGAACCGACGCTGCCACAGCAATATATACCCGTTTTGTGCAGTCCTATGCCGTTCATGTCGCGCGCCTTGATCCTGATATGTTCGATGATGTTCAAGGTGATGGACGTGACGCGCTGGATGATACCTTAAGGGCCTACGAGGCCGAGACAGACGAGAAATTCCCAGCCGACCTCGCGACTCAATTGGCCGCAGTCTTAAAGTCGATGGCCCGCGCATGGGATGGCACAACGGCGCGTCTGCTGCGCCAAGCCAAAGGTGCGCCAGCTGATGCCGGCCTTGGGCTTGTTGTCCAACAAATGGCGTTTGGGGTGGGCAAAGCGCACAGCGGTTCGGGCGTGCTTCAATTGGTCAATTCAGACACGGGGCTGCCCCAGATTACAGGGCGTTACCTGCGCCAAAGCCAAGGGCGCGATGCGCTTTTGGACGAGGCCGAGGCGCTGTTTCTAACCCTTGATCCGCGCGGCCCATCGCTTGAAGAACTTGAACCAAAACTGTTCGAAACGCTGAAAAGTCATGCTGCCTTGATGCGGGTGAAATTACGCGAAGAAATGCAGTTGGAATTCACGGTCGACAATGGTGAATTGCATATTCTTGACGGTGTTCGGATACCGCGATCTTCCCGCGCTGCCGTACGTATTGCCGTGGCCCTTGCCGATGACAAAATCATTTCCCGCCAAGAAGCATTGATGCGGATTGAACCGCTCTCACTTAACGAATTACTACACCGGCAAGTTGATTCCGAAGCCATCCGTGACATCATTGGCCATGGCATCGCCGCCAGCCCCGGTGCCGCAACCGGCAAGTTGGTATTTACTGCCGCTGACGCGCAAGCCAGTGCCTCACGCGACGAAGATTGCATTTTGGTGCGCCGCGAAACGTCACCCGAAGACATTCGTGGAATGCACGCGGCCCGCGCGGTTCTGACCGAACGCGGCGGTATGACAAGCCACGCGGCTGTGATTGGGCGCGGCATTGGCCTGCCATGTATCGTTGGCGTATCCAACATTCGCTTCCAAACTGCCAAGAAGCAATTGATGCTGCAAGACGGTCGTATCCTTGAAGAAGGTGAAGTTGTGACCGTTGATGGCACCTCTGGCCAGGTGCTTCTGGGGGCTGTCGCGATGCAAGAAGCAGCACTTGAGGATGCGTTCCAAACGCTGATGGAATGGGCGGACGCTGAGCGTGATATTGAAATTCGCGCCAACGCCGACACACCCGCTGATGCGCAAACCGCACGTAACTTTAACGCGCAGGGCATTGGTCTATGTCGCACAGAACATATGTTCTTCGAGGCAGGGCGTCTAACGGTCATGCGCGAAATGATCTTTGCTGAAAGTTCGTCTGACAGACGTGCTGTTCTAGAACGTTTACTTCCCATGCAGCGTGATGATTTCATCCAACTCTTCCGCATTATGCAGGGCCAACCGGTTTGTATTCGCTTTTTAGATCCGCCTTTACATGAATTTCTGCCAATAGATCGCAATGGTCAACGTGAACTGGCTGACGCGCTAGATTTGCCTTTGTCCGACGTGACACGCCGGATTGAGCAGATGAGCGAATATAACCCGATGCTGGGTCTTCGTGGTGTTCGTCTTGGTGTTACCATGCCTGAAATCTATGAAATGCAGGCGCGGGCTATTTTTGAAGCTGCGATTGAAGTCAGCCGTGATGGCACACCCGTTGTACCAGAAATCATGATTCCGTTGGTCAGTGCCAAACGCGAGGTCGAGTTGGTCAAAACCCGTGTAGATAGTGTCGCGGCCGCCCTACGCACAGAACAAGACGCCGATTTTGATTACCGGCTTGGGGTAATGGTGGAAACACCACGCGCCGCGTTGCGGGCAGGGGACATCGCACAACATTGCGCTTTCCTAAGTTTTGGGACCAACGATTTGACCCAAATGACGTACGGACTTAGCCGTGATGACGCGGGACGGTTCATGTCTGACTATGTTCAACAACAGGTCTTCCCTGAAGATCCTTTTCACACCCTTGATATTGATGGGGTGGGGGAGTTGTTGCAATTGGGTGCCGCGCGTGGACGCACAGCACAACCAGACATAACCCTATCAATTTGTGGCGAACATGGCGGCAACCCCGAATCAATCGCTTTCTGCCGTGCGGCTGGATTTGACTATGTTTCGTGTTCTCCCTTTCGTGTTCCGGTTGCGCGCCTTGCCGCGGCCCAATTGGCCATACAAGACAAAACAGGGTAGGACGCTGTCATTCGATCCACAACATGCGGTGAATGCCCCTATTTATATGGGGTATTGGCCGCTTCCACAAATTCTGCATGACCTAGGGGAAACTAGACGAACCTCTCTAAATCCTTTAATCGGCGGTTAACGAAACAACGTTGGATCGCCAAATGCGTGCTGCCAAGATTATAAAACTTGTTTTGCCTGCCATCGCAGCGCTTGCTGTGCCGATGTCGGTCACTGCAAATGAAAGTCAGGCAAAGGCCTTGCTTAAAACGGAAACCCGAGGGCTTTCCTCTGTCTCGAATTCGAAACTATTGGGCTTGGTTAAACGGCCTGTATCGGCCAAAGGCGTTCATTTTTCCCGTGCTTGGCTAGATTCACAACCCAAAGCTAAGGGTGATGCGCAATGGGAATGTCTGTCCGAGGCACTGTACTTTGAGGCGCGCGGCGAAACGGTCAAAGGGCAATTTGCTGTGGCCGAGGTTATTATGAACCGTGTGGCCCATTCCCGTTTCCCAAGCTCGCTTTGTGGTGTGATCAACCAAGGCACGGGCAAGAAATATGGCTGCCAGTTCACCTATACATGTGATGGCATCGCCGAAAAAATCAGCGAACCAAGGGCCTTCGCCCGTGTGTCTAAAGTGGCCCGCGCGGTGATCGACGGAAAATCACCAAAGTTGACCAACGGTGCGACGCATTATCACACGACCGCTGTCAGCCCCAGCTGGGCGCGTGTTTACACAAAAGTCGCGCGTATTGGTGTTCATATATTTTACCGCCATAATGTACGCTCTGCCTCAAATTGATGAACGATGCAGACGGTTAGGCCGTTTTTGTGCTCTGGCCTGACGGAAACTGCACTGGTATAGGCCTGTTGCATGCCTAAAAAGGCATATTCTGTTTGCCTGACCAAAGGGTCCGATCTTATGAGTTCTGAAGTTCGTCTTGCGTTTGCACATCCGTCTGAACGGGCTGATGCGACAGCCCCCACCGGTCCACTAGACCGTATTTCATTGCGCGATCATATCGTGGATGTAGAGATTGGCGCGTTCCAAGCCGAACGGGGCGTGACCCAGCGCATCAGTTTCAACATCGTGGTCGAAGTTTCGCCCCTGACAGGTCCTATCGACGATGATGTGGATCGCATCCTAAGCTATGACAAGGTGACAGAAGCGATTGCGTTTGAGTTAGCGGACGAACGTCTTAACCTGCTGGAAACATTGGCGGAACGGGTCGCGGATCGTATCCTTCTAGAACCCCAAGCTATGCGTACCTTTGTGCGAATCGAAAAGCTGGATCGTGGGTCTGGCGCATTGGGTGTCGAAATAATGCGCGCCCGCTCTGACGTTGCTGTTGTTGAAATGGCCCCCGAAGAGGCGCAGCATCCGGAACTGGTTTACCTGTCTAATGCTGCAATTGCGTCTGCGCATTTCGGTGGTTGGATCGACCAGTTGCAACAAAATGAACGCCCTTTGGTGTTCTGCGTCGGGGCTGCTGACATCGCCGCCCCACAAACTGGTCACAAAATGACCCAACGCCGTGTTGACCTTCTGTCGATTGAGCAAAACGCTTGGGTTCTGGCTGCACAAGACGATCGCTGTGTGGTTGTGGAAACCCGTACCGAATTGGAATGGGCGATGCGCCATGGCCAAATCTGTGTCTGGGCCCCATCAAAAATTGTCCTTGATGCTGTGGACGGTCCCTCTGCCCAACCTAGCGATGCGGTTGCATTAGCCGCGTGGTTTGCCTCAACATTTGATGCCCAAGAAATGATCGTGATCGGGGCCGATTTGCCTGTCGATACTGCCGTTCCACTGCGGGCCGTTGGCATCGATCAAGCCAGGCTTTGACCAAAATGGCACGCTATGTCCGTCCTTTGGTACAAACTGGACCATCCCGTCCAGCCACCGCCCAAACAATGGCTGGTGGCTGGGGATGGTTCACACATATCGAAATCTTAAGCCGCGACGCAGCACCTTTTACGGCCCCTATCACTGACCTGACTTTGGAAGAATATGCGCGGCTGACAACGCCACGTGAAGACATCGCCGGCCTGTCCTTTGATACGCCTGTGCTAATGGGCATCTTGAACGTTACGCCAGACAGTTTTTCTGACGGTGGGCGACATGTAAGTCTTGTTGATGCAATAGAAAAAGCCAAAGAGATGATATCCCAAGGGGCTGACATCATCGACATTGGCGGCGAATCCACACGGCCCGGATCAACCCTAGTGGCCAGCGCGGATGAGGTCACACGCACTGCACCTGTCATTCAAGGGTTGCGCGCGGAAGGTATCAAAACCCCGATCTCAATCGACACACGCAAAGCGGCGGTGGGGCAGGCGGCGCTAACTGCTGGGGCGGACCTTGTGAACGATGTGTCGGGCTTTACCTTTGACCCTGATCTGGCGCTGGTCTGTGCCAACCAATTCGCGCCGGTCTGTG
>JBLHPE010000165.1:0-5069 GCA_047624005.1 Ascidiaceihabitans sp. | reverse complement strand
TGGCGCTTTCCCCATAGCGCGCGCCCAGACCCCACGGCTTCCTCCTAGTCATGTTTCCCAACGCGGGCCAACGTCGCACCAAGCTGAAAAATCGCGCTCAGGCCCGCATCGAAAAACCTTAAACAAAACAGACCTTGACCACGATTAGGATAATGTCCGCTCTCGGGAAGATCGATGCATTGACCGTTCTATTTATTTTAACAGTAATTTGATTGCGACCATTCAACCCGTTTGCACCAAGTGCAGCATTCAACCATCACAATTTCTATCTATATTAGTGTACGCAGTAGGGCACTCCGACCCTCAATCTTGCTTTAGATCCGTTACTCGCGATCCGTAAGAGTGGAAATTTTTAAGACTGACAACCCAATTGAAGTTACCTCCGGGATTGAAAAAAACGCTTGCTTGGTTAGCTCGAACAAGGCAGCATCAGTTATTAATCGACGTTGGGAGAACCAGTTTAACTGGTGCCGAAGGAGCAACCGCCTCGGAAACTCTCAGGCCAACGGACCAACGTCGGTACGAAAACTCTGGAGAGAGGCACATGTTTTGTGTCCGCCGAAGGGATAGCAATCTCAGGCAAACGGACAGAGGGGGCATCACACGTGAAGGCAATCGCCTTTGCGGCCAAGTGGTGCCGTATGATATCTCAAATATCTGGACGGCCAAGTTAAAGGAGGCTGTCGATGTCTGATCTATTGCACACACCACTTCATGATTTACACGTTGAGCTGGGTGCCAAAATGGTACCCTTTGCCGGCTACGCTATGCCCGTGCAATACCCTATGGGCGTCATGACGGAACACACCCACACCCGCGAAAAGGCTGGCTTGTTTGACGTCAGTCACATGGGGCAGGTGATTATCGAGGGAAGTGATTTTGAAACGGTAGCCTTAGCGCTCGAACACCTGATCCCTGTTGATATCCTTGGGTTAGCAGAGAACCGTCAACGTTACGGGTTTTTCACCAATGCTGCTGGCGGGATCATGGACGATCTAATGCTGGCCAATCGCGGTGACCATGTTTTCATCGTTGTGAACGCTGGCTGCAAGGGTCCCGACATTGAGCATCTAAAGAACAATTTAACGGGCGTAACGGTATCAGAAATTCAAGACCGTGCCCTTTTGGCTTTACAAGGTCCAGCCGCCGAACGTGTGCTGGGTGCGTTAAATCCTATGGCTGCCAATATGCGGTTCATGGATGTCGCGACATTGTCTTTGGCAGGTGCTGAGTGCTGGGTATCACGGTCCGGATATACGGGCGAAGACGGATATGAGATTTCTGTTCCTTCAGATCAAGCCGTTGATTTGGCCACTGAACTGCTGAGCCATGTGGATGTTGAACCCATCGGGCTTGGTGCGCGCGACAGCCTGCGACTTGAAGGTGGATTGTGCCTTTACGGTCATGACATCGATACACAGACGACTCCGACGCAAGCCTCCCTAAATTGGGCAATACAAAAGGTACGTCGGACCGGTGGGGACAGATCAGGAGGTTTTCCCGGCGCTGATGTCATTTTGGCGGAGCTTGCCAACGGAGCATCCCAAAAACGTGTAGGTCTGCGGCCCGATGGACGTGCACCAATGCGCGAGGGTGTTCAACTGTTTGCTAGCCTAGATGACGCAACGCCGATTGGTACTATCACGTCAGGTGGCTTTGGCCCAACCGTAGGTGGACCGATCGCGATGGGCTACGTACCAACCGAGCACTCAACCCAAGGAACAACTGTTTTCGGAGAGCTGCGCGGCAAACGCCAACCGCTTACAGTTACGAAGTTGCCTTTTATACCAGCCAATTTCAAACGATAACGATCAAAAAAAACGACAGGGAAACTGAATATGAAGTATACTGAAGAACACGAATGGCTACGGCTAGAAGACGACATTGTAGTTGTTGGGATTACCGAACACGCGACCACACAATTGGGCGATATCGTCTTTGTGGAACTGCCCGATGTCGGAACCACCATTGTTAAAGATGAAGAGATCGTTGTGATCGAAAGCGTCAAGGCAGCCTCGGATATTATGGCACCTATTGACGGTGAAATCGTTGAAGTGAACGAAGCGCTGAATGACAATCCTAGTCAGGTAAATGAAGATGCTATCGGCGCTGGTTGGTTCTTTAAAATCAAGCCATCCGATCCGTCCCAGATGGACGGTTATATGGACGAAGCAGCCTACAACGCCTTCATCGGCTGATTATCGGAGAACACCATGACCTTCACCCCTACAGACTACCTGCCTTATGATTTTGCCAATCGGCGTCACATCGGCCCATCACCAGCAGAGATGACCGAGATGTTAAAGGTTGTGGGGGCGAAGGATCTTGATGCCTTGATTGACGACACGTTGCCGCCGCAAATCCGGCAAGCAAAGCCGCTCGATTTTGGTAAGCCGTTGTCTGAACGGGAATTGCTGCATCACATGAAGGTCACGGCGTCTAAGAATAAGGTGCTGACCTCACTTATCGGACAGGGGTATCACGGCACCGTCACCCCACCTGCGATCCAGCGAAACATCCTCGAAAACCCTGCATGGTACACGGCTTACACGCCTTATCAGCCCGAGATTTCGCAGGGGCGACTTGAGGCGTTGTTGAACTTTCAAACTATGGTGTCGGACTTAACTGGTTTGGAAATCGCAAATGCGTCTCTGCTGGATGAAGCAACAGCCTGCGCTGAGGCAATGACGATGGCGCAACGGGTTGCCAAGACCAAGGTCAAAGGTTTCTTCATCGACGAAAACTGTCATCCACAAAACATTGCCGTGATGAGAACGCGCGCGGCACCGCTTGGGATTGAGATTACTGTCGGTAATCCTGATGATCTGGATGCCGAATCTGTCTTCGGGGCTATCTTTCAATTTCCGGGAACTTACGGGCATCTACGGGATTTCACCCCCGAAGTCTCAAAGTTGCACGCAGAAAAAGCGATTGGGATCATCGCAGCGGACCCTCTTTCCCTAACTCTACTGAAAGAACCAGGCGCAATGGACGCAGACATAGCGGTCGGCAGCACACAACGATTTGGCGTACCTATCGGGTACGGTGGTCCACACGCGGCCTATATGTCGACACGTCAACAATATGCACGTTCCATGCCGGGGCGCCTTGTTGGCGTATCAATCGACAGTCTGGGAAATCGTGCCTACCGTCTGTCGCTTCAGACCCGTGAACAACATATAAGGCGGGAAAAGGCGACGTCAAATGTGTGTACCGCGCAGGCTTTGCTTGCTGTGATGGCTGGCTTTTACGCCGTCTTCCACGGCCCTGAAGGATTGCGCGCCATCGCACAACGGATCCACCGGAAAACAGCACGTCTTGTAGAGGGTCTCAAACACGCAGGTTTTGATGTGCGCCCTGCCACGTTCTTTGACACGATCACGATTGACGTCGGCCCGCTTCAAGCTGCCGTTATGAAATCGGCTGTCGAAGAAGGTATTAACTTACGCAAAGTGGGCGTGACACAAGTTGGCATCACATTGGACGAACGGACCCGTTCAGAGACCATCGAAGCTGTCTGGCGTGCCTTTGGTATCGAACGTGCGGACAAGGACTATACCCCGCATTACAATATGCCTGAAAAATTGATCCGCACCTCGGATTTCCTCACACATCCTGTGTTCCATATGAACCGTTCCGAGACCGAGATGATGCGCTATATGCGTCGTCTTGCGGATCGTGATCTGGCCCTTGATCGGGCGATGATCCCTCTGGGGTCTTGTACGATGAAGCTGAATTCTGCGGCTGAAATGATGCCGGTATCATGGGATGAATTCTCGCTGCTACACCCCTATATCCCACGCGATCAGGCTGCTGGTTACATCGAAATGATTGACGACCTATCAGCCAAACTGTGCGATGTGACGGGTTATGACGCGATCTCCATGCAGCCTAATTCTGGTGCGCAGGGTGAATATGCAGGACTGTTAAGCATCGCAGGTTATCACCGTGCCAATGGTCAAGGGCATCGCAATATCTGCCTTATCCCTATGTCAGCCCACGGTACCAATCCAGCCTCTGCTCAAATGGTAGGCTGGAAGGTTGTTCCTATCAAATCCGCAGCAAACGGTGACATCGATCTGGTGGATTTTCGGGCCAAAGCCGAACAACACTCCGAAAGCCTTGCTGGCTGTATGATCACATATCCTTCCACCCACGGCGTGTTTGAAGAAACAGTGAACGAGGTCGGCCAAATCACCCATGCCCACGGCGGCCAAGTCTACATCGATGGTGCCAATATGAATGCGATGGTCGGGCTGTCGCGGCCCGGTGATCTGGGCGGCGATGTGAGCCACTTAAATCTTCACAAAACCTTCTGCATTCCGCATGGCGGTGGCGGCCCCGGAATGGGCCCCATTGGCGTCAAACAACACCTCGTTCCGCACTTGCCAGGGGACCCCACATCCGGCGAAGGTGCCGTTTCAGCGGCTGCCTTCGGCTCCCCATCATTGCTTCCAATATCATGGGCTTACTGTTTGATGATGGGTGGCGACGGACTGACACAAGCAACACGTGTCGCCATTCTGAACGCCAATTACATCGCCAAACGGCTCGAAGGGGCATTTGATGTGCTTTACAAAGGCCCATCGGGTCGGGTCGCGCATGAATGTATCATCGACACGCGCCCCTTTGCAGACAGCGCAAATGTGACAGTAGATGACATCGCCAAGCGGCTTATTGATTGCGGTTTTCATGCGCCAACGATGAGTTGGCCTGTCTCTGGAACATTGATGATCGAGCCAACTGAGTCTGAAAACAAAGCTGAACTTGATCGGTTTTGCGATGCGATGTTGGCCATCCGCGCTGAAATCGCGCAAATCGAAAATCAGGACATCGACCCAGAGAATAATCCGCTCAAGAACGCACCACACACGATGGAGGATTTGGTCAAAGATTGGGACCGTCCTTACACTCGAGAGGACGGTTGTTTCCCACCGGGCGCATTCCGAGTCGACAAATATTGGCCGCCAGTTAATCGTGTGGACAACGTTTGGGGGGATCGCAACCTGACCTGCACTTGCCCACCGATGGAAAGCTATTCTGAGGCGGCGGAGTAGCGAAAGTCAGAC
>JBLHPE010000164.1:0-5134 GCA_047624005.1 Ascidiaceihabitans sp. | reverse complement strand
CTTCTAGCACTCGTGACATTCCATCAAAAGGACACTCACAAACATCAACAATATAACCGTGAATTGTAGCCTGACTTGATTTGTCATTCACTTCCCCGATAAACATAATCCTCTTCTGCCTATAGGCCGTATTGCCATCAGTGTACGAAGGTAATGCTTGGACGGAATCTGTTTCATTCAATTTAGGGACGACTTGGAGATTTACTTCATGTGGCATTTTTTAATTCCTGGTTGAATTAATATCGTTATCTTAGAAATTGAGTTTTCGAGCAATTGTTTGAATACAAACCTTTTACACCCACAGATATGCTATCAATGGATGATTTACGTACCATCTGACTTTCAAAGCCGAACTGGAGCCTTAAGGCAGGTCCGTAATCTAAAACCTGCGTCAACTTCTCTGTCCTCACGACAGATGTTATAGACACCGTCGTGACTTTCTAAATCAATCATTTGGTCGGACTAAACCAACTGGATATCCAGTAGGTTTGAGAAATTTCATTATTTTGTCTCTGTGGCGGGACGTTTTTTTTAAAAATCGTCGCCATTCTCTATAATCAAGAATGGTACCCATCGCTACCAAACAGACCTTCGCATATTGCACAAGACTAAGCACTTGGGCTCTCGACTGTCGTTCGCGGCACCGCCCGCCAAGATCCGCAGTTAGACGTCCATATCTGGTGTAAGCAGTCCCTTAGACACAAAAATAATTGCCTTTCCAAGAAACGCCACCAACCCTGCCCGTTTTTGAACCCAGCTTACGGTTGCGGAAAGCAGAGTGATTTAGCCATCCGTGTATGCAAAAAATTACCCGATGCATTATGATCTGTAGGGTTCAATCTGATCAGCGGACAGCGCGTAAGCGATATCTGCAAGCTGTGTTGACATAGAAGCGGTCCCAAACATTCCGATGACGTTCACTGCCTCAAAAAGGCCCGTGCTTTCATAAGGATCGTTGGTCGTTACAAACACAAGCTGGTTTGCCGGTGGTGGTGGCACATGAACGCATGCACCAACGAATGGCACAAGCATGAAGGCTGTGACGCCTGTCCCTGAATACTCAATCGGTACGATGAAGCCCGGCAAGCGGACGATTTGGCCGTTCCAGTCAGTACGTACACCCATAGATTCAGGCTGCTGACTTGAAAGGGGGACTTGGTCGTGCTGAAGCAATTCCTGAATCATCGGCGGTATAAATGGTTGCCCTGCTGGAACCAAATCTGTCCATTCTAGGTCAATGAAATCCTCTGCTCGCGCCACTTGTGGTATTGCTGCGAAGGCACCCATGCTCGCCAAAAGCTTCCGTCGATCAAATGACCAGTTCACCATACGTAGACCTCCATTTCATCAGCCTTCAACGTATAACCAGTCTGAGCAACTTCTGTAGACTGGAGCTCATGCTGCATCTGCCCTGTCACCCAGACCGCATCCCAAAGACTGTCGCCGGGCCACGGCGTCTGAGTTGTTACAAAAACCAATTGGTTTGGCGGTGGCGGTGGCGTGTGCAGACAAGCCCCTACATATGGCACCAACACAAAACTGGTCACGCCAGCAGTCGATAAATCAATTGGAATAATGAATCCGGGCATCTTGATATAAGCGCCATCTAGAACTGGATTCAATTTGGTGGCATTCGTATCAAAGATGGGTCGCCAAACATCGTTACGCTCGTCCATCTCACCCTCACCGATGATCTCGGAATAGGGCACACCCTGTGGGATCAAATCATCCCATGCTATTTCTATTGGCGTATTGGCGAATGCGACTTGGGGTACTGCGGCGCTGGCCAAAGCGGTGGCTATCAATTGGCGGCGTGATACATGCACTATCTTGGGCCCTTTCATTTCAAGTCCTAACCATCATACCATCTGCAAGTGACATGCGATAGGCGCGCAAGGCTGGAACCATGCTCACAATTGCGCTAGCAAAGACAACGCCCAACAAAACCCAAACTTCACGCATCGTCGGGGCATTGATTGGGAGCCAAAGCCCGAAAGCACTGTCTATAAGTGGTTGACCGATAAACAGCCCGACATAAAGCAACGCCAGACCAAGGATGGCACCAATTGCAGCCATCAAAACAGCTTCCAGCACCAGCAGGCCTAAAACCACGCGTGGCCTCGCCCCCATCGCCCGAAAAATTGCCATTTCGCGGCGGCGTTCATTCAAGCTGGAGAAAATCGTGGCCATCATGCCAATCAGTGCTGTGACAACGACCATCGCTGAAACCGCGATTAATGCGGTCTCTGCGATGCCAACAATCTGCCACAACTCTTGCAACGCCACACCGGGAAGGATCGCAAGCAGCGGTTCTTGGGGGTATTCGTTGATGGATCGCTGCAATCCAAACACCTGAAGACGGCTTTTCACGCCAACGAGGGCTGCAGTAATCGCTTGGGGCTCCAACTTCATCTGACGGATGACATCGGCTGGCGTAGATTGGCCGGGAACTTGCGCGCCACTTTGCCAATCGACATGGACCGCCTCGATTGCTTCCAGACTAACGATGACAGTCCGGTCAATTGGCGTCCCTGTTTTTTCCAAAATTCCAGACACACGGAAGGGCTGATCTTTGTGTTGACTGAACGACGCCAACCCATGCGCTACTACAATCGGATCACCGATATCATAGCCAAGCGTCGTGGCGACATCTGCACCGATGACCGTATCAAAGAGGTCAGACATTATGGTCCCGTCGCGCACCGCAAGCGACTGATCTGAGCGGTATTTATAACGATCAAAGAATGCAGGCGTCGTGCCCATGACCCGAAATTGGCGATGACTGTCGCCCAGTGAGATCGGCACGATCCAATCCACCTCAGGCCGATCTGAGATGTCTTGGTAGCTTTCCCACGTCATATTGTTGGTCGCGTTGCCGATACGGAACACTGAATACAGAAGAAGTTGAACCGATCCAGAACGTGCGCCAACGATAAGGTCTGTGCCAGAAATCGTATCCGCAAAGCTGGCTTTGGCCCCAGTACGTATTTTTTCGACGCCAAGAAAAAGGGCAACGGACAATGCAATCGCAAGGATCGTCATGCCGACCGTCAAGGCACGTGCAATCAACGAACCAAAGGCGAGGCGTAAAATCATGTGACAGCCCGCGCGGTGTGGGCGATGTCCGCCATATGAATAACGCGGTCAAACTGGCTCGATAATCTTTCGTCGTGGCTGACCATTAATAGGGTCGTGCCGTGTGCGCGTGATTGAGAAAACAATAATTCTAAGAAGGTAGTTTGCGTGGCCGCATCCAACGATGATGTCGGCTCATCTGCAATGATCAGTGGTGGTGTACCAATCAATGCACGGGCTGCTGCCACCCGCTGTTGCTGTCCAACGCTCAATGCCCCAGCCTGTGCTGTTATCACGTCGTCAGGCAGGCCTAGGTCGTGACAAAGCCTTTTCGCCTCTGCTTTCAAATCCGCTACACGCTTGCGGCGATTTGGTGCAAACTGCAGGGGTAGTAAGATGTTGTCGCGTACGCTGGCAAACGGCAGTAGGTTAAATTGCTGGAAAATCAAACCGATCTGTTCTGCACGATACCGATCCCGCTTTCCTGCCGACAGCGCCGCAATATTGTGTCCTGCAACCGATACGCTGCCTGACTGCGCGATTATTGTACCGCAAATCAAAGACAACAACGTTGATTTACCCGACCCACTTTCCCCCAACAGTAAAACCGTCTCTGCCGGTGCCAATGTCAGGTTGGGAACATGCAATCCGAATGACGTTCGACCAGGCCAACGATATCGGACATCATCAAGGTGTAGGATTGGGGCAGTGTCAGGCACGTAAGATTACCTCCCTAGAACATTCCACGCAGATCAAGGGTTGGCGCGTCACGCTCTACCTCGAACGACGTCGCACCAGCGTCAGCGATAAGCTGGACCTCAACCTCCAACGCATTTAGAAATGCATCAAAGTAGGCAAATGTGATTTCGGTAACTGCGGTGGGGTCAGCGCAGGTTAGCAGATACTCCGCGTGAAACTCTGTGTGACCAGCATCACTTGCGTGTTCTTCATGGTTCTCTTCGTCGTGGTCATCATGATCATCTTCTTCATCCGCATGCTCGTCACCGTGGTCATCGGCGTCCGCGTCATGGTTTTCTTCGCTTTCCAAACCTGCGCTGGCCTGCACAACGCTACACCCTGCTGCGTCCGTCAGTACAAACAAATCCAAAGGTCTCGCCAGCATGGCAACGGCTGCATCTACGGCGGCTCGATCTTCAGCACTTTCAGCACCATATTCAAAGCCAACAATATCAGCACCAGGCGCATGCAACACCATGGCGATTTGCGTACCGTCAAAAGCGATATCCAACTGCCCGACACCATGTTCATGCGCATCAAGTTGACGGGTCTCTTCAGCAATCGTTGGCGTGGCTACAATTGCTGAAAGGGCGAGAAAGGGGAGAAATTTCATAAGGACAGTCCTTTTTAACTGAGGGAAGGAAATTAGGAGGTACAGACTCTGCATCGTCCATGAATTTCAACGATGTGGCGCGTTGCATTGAACGAGGACTGTGCAGAAATTACCGAAAGTTCCGAAAGTAAACGGGTGCCGTCATGTTCCTCGACGGTCCCGCAGCCTTCACAGATTTCGAGCACCGGCACAGCTGCGCTATGATTGCACCGACAGGGTACAAAAGCTTTAATAGACTCAAGCTTGTGCGCCCTGCCCTGATCTGTCAGCGCAGCAAGTGCGCGATAAACAGTCGGGGCTGCTAGATCAGGCTCACCCAGCTTCATTTGATCGAGAATTGCATAAGCTGTCATGGGTTTGTCATGTCCATTTAAGACACCTAAGACATCAGATTGCCGCACCGCTGCTTGCTTTCGCATAAGCTTTCTCCCGATCAACTTAGAATATTATTATTTTATAAAGTAACAAATTGCATTAGTAAATGGGATACCCACAGTTGCAGAACTAAGGCGATTTGGGGCTGAGAAAATAGGGGTGTCACAAGGACACCCCAAGGGCCGTATAACTGTGCTCAATAGTTTACCGCTCGTTTGCTTTATAGCTGCGGCTCAGTCAACGTCAGGCGCAACGCTAGTTTCAGTTTGCGCCCTACAATTCCGATGATAAAGAAGATTGTTGCGGCACTGCCTCAGGATAGCTCAGCAATTT
>JBLHPE010000163.1:0-5169 GCA_047624005.1 Ascidiaceihabitans sp. | reverse complement strand
CGTGTCCCGAATGATTTGGGTGCGCTGATGGATCATATCAAAGGAAATATCCGCACGTGAGCCTACAACAACACCGCCTGTCCAACGGCTTCCGTATTGTCACTGAAAATATGCCGGGTCTTGCATCCGCAACAATTGGTATCTGGGTTGGAGCAGGCGCACGCCATGAGGCAACTTCCCAAAATGGTATTGCACACTTTCTAGAACACATGGCGTTCAAAGGCACGAAACGCCGTAGCGCATTGCAAATTGCTGAGGCAATTGAAGACGTTGGCGGATATATCAACGCCTATACCAGCCGTGAAGTCACGGCATATTATGCCCGGGTATTGGAAAACGATGTGCCATTGGCACTGGATGTTATCGCGGATATTTTGCTGAATCCGGTTTTTGATGAGAACGAGATTGAGATTGAGCGCGGCGTGATTTTGCAAGAAATCGGTCAGGCGCTCGACACCCCAGACGACGTGATTTTTGACTGGCTGCAAGAGACGGCGTATCCGGATCAACCGATGGGCCGTACGATTCTTGGCCCGACCGAACGTGTATCGGCCTTTAGCAAAGCAGACCTTTCAAAGTTTGTTGGCCAGCACTATGGCCCGGAGCAAATGATTTTGTCGGCAGCGGGATCGATAGATCATGATGCATTGGTCAAAATGGCAGAAGACCTGTTTGGTCACATGACGCCAACGCCTGCATTTGATCTGTCACCCTCGAAATTTGTTGGTGGTGAAGTTCGCCAGACTAAATCATTGGAACAGGCGCATTTTGCTTTGGCTTTTGAAAGCCCGGGCTATCGCGCTGACGATATCTATGTGGCTCAAATCTACGCAAGCGCTTTGGGCGGCGGTATGTCGAGCCGACTATTTCAAGAAGTCCGTGAAAAACGCGGGCTTTGCTATACGATTTTCGCCCAAGCAGGTGCACATGCCGATACTGGCATGACCACGATTTATGCAGGCACCAGTGCAGAACAATTAGGTGAACTGGCCAAGATTACGGTCGATGAAATGAAACGCGCTGCGAGCGATATGAGCCCTGCTGAAGTGGCGCGTGCCCGTGCCCAAATGAAAGCCGGTTTGTTGATGGGATTAGAAAGCTCATCAAACCGTGCAGAACGTCTGGCGCGGCTTATTCAAATTTGGGATCGCATCCCTCCCCTTGAAGAAACTGTATCGATGATTGATGCGGTGACAACGGGTGATGTACGTGATTTTGCAGAGAAAATTGCGAGCTCGGCGCCCGCAGCTTTGGCGCTATATGGTCCAATCAACGGTGGTCCAACCCTTGATGAAATTCAGGACAGGCGCGTCGCCTAATGTTGCTAAGCAAACGCAAAGTTCGGATTGAAACGGAACGGCTGACCCTGCGCCAGCCGGCCCATTCCGACTTTCGGGCATGGACGTCTTTGCGCACGCACAGCCGCGATTTTTTGACCCCTTGGGAACCTGTTTGGTCCAAAGATCATCTTACTCGTAAGGCCTTTACAAATAGGGTGTATTGGGCGCAACGCTCGGTCACATCGGGTACAGCATTGCCGCTGTTTTTGGAACGCCGCGAAGATGGTGCTTTGATTGGTGCGATAACTTTGGACAATGTTCGCCGCGGCCCGTCACAAGCGGGGACACTGGGCTATTGGACTGGGGAGCCGTATGCCCGCAATGGGTATATGCGTGAAGCGATCTTGGCAGTTGTCCACCACGCCTTTGTGCAATTGGACCTAAGCCGGATAGAAGCTGCTTGCTTACCAGAGAACAAGCCTTCTAGAGCGTTGTTGGAACGGTGTACGTTTAAGTATGAAGGCGTGGCGCAGTCCTATCTTCAGATCGGTGGGCGTTGGCGCACACATGTTTTGTATGCCGCGCTTCGCAGTGATCGCCGTGGGCGCACCGACGCCGGATAAGTATCTGTTAAGTTTATGTTTAGTCAGGAGTGACGATGCTAAATTCTTTGACCAACGAGTTTGAATCCGACTTAAGGGCGTTGTTGCCTGCGGACCGTTTCCGGGAGGCAGACGGGCAGTATCTTGAAGAACCACGTGGCCGCTATACGGGCCAGAATAGTGTGGTTGCCTTGCCCCGATCAACGGATGAGGTGAGCATGCTTGTTAAGGCTTGTTCCGCTGCGAGAGTGGGCATCGTCCCGTTTGGTGGTGGGACTGGTTTGGTTGGTGGGCAGGTGGCCGAAAGTGGGCCTAAGGCATTGATTATTAGCTTAGAAAAAATGAACGCTGTGCGTGAGGTTTACGCTGAAGAGAACGTATTGATTGCAGATGCGGGTACGATCTTGGCGGATGTTCAGGCGGCTGCGAACGGCGAAAACCGGTTGTTCCCATTGTCGTTGGCCTCCGAAGGGTCCGCGCGGATTGGTGGAAATTTGGCGACGAATGCTGGCGGCACATCGGTTCTAAGGTACGGAAATACAAGGGATTTATGTCTGGGGCTTGAGGCTGTGATGCCGTCAGGTGAAATTTTGAATGGGCTTAGTCGGCTGCGCAAAAACAACGCGGGATATGATTTGCGCCATTTGTTGATTGGATCCGAAGGGACGTTGGGGATTATTACGGCAGCCGCGCTGAAACTGTCACCAAAACCTGCGAGAACGGGCACTGCAATGTTGGTTGTGGAAAGCCCGAAAGCGGCGTTGTCATTGCTGTCTTTGGCGCGGGATCAGTTGGGTGAAATGGTCAGTGCATTTGAATTGATCCACAAGCAAGGCTTTGATTTTCTTGAAGAAACCTTACCTGATATACGACGCCCGTTTGAGGTTGCACCAGAGTGGTGTATCTTGATCGAGGTTGGATTACCCGCCGCGATGGATCCTGCGCAGGCGTTGGAGACCTTGTTTGAGGGGGCCATGGAACGTGGTTTGGTGAGTGATGGTTTAATCGCTCAATCACAGGCCCAATCGGATGCGTTTTGGGCGGTTCGTGAGCAAATTCCTGAGGCCAATCGACGGATCGGATCGGTATCTTCGCATGACATCTCGGTCCCCTTGGGTGCGCTTGCTGGTTTCATTGAAGAAGCCAACCAGCGCATTGAAAAGATTGGCGATTTTCGGATTAATTGTTTTGGACATGTGGGCGATGGAAACCTGCATTACAATGTTTTTGCTCAACGGGGACGCGCCCGTAGCGATCATATGAACGAGCGCGACGCGATCAAACGGATCGTCCATGATTTGACCCATGAATTGGGCGGATCAATCAGTGCGGAACATGGCGTGGGACGTATGAAAGTCGATGATTTGGAACGTTATGGCGATCCGGTTAAGTTGGCATCGATGCGGGCGATCAAACTGGCGCTGGACCCACATGGGATAATGAATCCAGGGGCTGTGCTGCGGACCTAAGGTCGCTTTGTTAACCCCAGACTTAGGTTAGGTTTGGGGGAGGTTTACACGCTAAATTCCACCGGAATTGTACGTTTTGGGCTCTGAATTGTACAATTTGGCGCAGGTATTTCCGACCGTTTTTGCCAGAAAACGCAGGGTTGTACAATTTAGGGGGTCGATATGTACAATTTGGCCAAGAGGTTAACGCGACCTTACTGAATTTGGTTAATAGCCCGCGAAGCACCGTTCAAAATAGTGCAGACAATTTTAATCAACGCTGCGCCATATTCCATTGTCCCAGATCAAGGGTGTGGTCGAAATCGGGTTTGGAAATTGATTGACTGTTGGATCGACAATGGTGCGCAGGTTGTCGATAGCCCCTTCGACATCCCCGTCCACAAACAAAACCAAATCCTGCGCAGCGACCACCGCCACGATACTTCCCAGTCCAACATCTACACCCTCCCAAAAGGGGCGGTTTAGCATAAAGCTGGTCTCGAAATTTCCGTCCAAGGACAAGATGTGCAGGCCGTCGCCCCCCTCAATCGTCAAATCCCAATTGCGACTTTGTAAATTAAGTTGCGCGAGGTTCCGTAAAGTTTGGGGTGTAAGGTCCAGTTGTTCCAAATCTTGTGCGGTGATGAATTCGATAACTTGATCGCCGTCTTGGACAAAAAACAGCTCCATATCGCTTGAAAAGGGTAGGAATACTGGTTGGCTTGACTGTTCGTCCTCTTTTTCTGGTGGCTTGCTGAAAGCATCCCGGACTGGCGTGTGATCGAAGGCGTTTACAAAGGGTTCTTGGCTGAACCCTTTGGGCCGAAGGACGGGATATATCCTGTCTAAGCTGGGCAGGGCATCGGGAATTGCAGCTTCTGCGGCTTCGATGCTGAAGGTTACGAATTGTGCGAGAGCCGCTTCACGTGCGGTATCATCTGTGGCCGTTTGGAGCGTGTCGTGGATTGTATCGGGCAGGCTGATTTGCAGCGGTCCACCGTTTATCCGAAAACTAAGATAGCGTTGGTCAAGGTCGACCTCGGCTTCGCTGACCCTTGGATCTTGAGTGAATTGATTTTGAAGGTGGATCAGCGTGTCATCCAACGTTTCAGGTCGTGCAAGGTCGGCCCACGCCGTTGGGGCGCAGGCCATATTGAAGACAGCGGCCCAGATCAGCCGCCGCATCTATTCGCCCTCAAATTCACAAAGTACGGTGACATCCATGCCCAATTTCTCAAGCTTGGTCCGTCCACCTAAAGTAGGCAAATCGATGATGAACGCGCAGGACACGATTTCACCGCCAAGCCGTTCGATCAGTTTGATGCTGGCCTCGGCTGTGCCGCCGGTTGCGAGTAGGTCGTCGACCACAAGGATTTTTTCACCCGGTAGGATGGCGTCGTCGTGCAGTTCCATCACCGCTTCGCCGTATTCCAGCGTGTAGGCTTGGGAGATCGTTTTGCCCGGCAGCTTGCCTTGTTTGCGGATTGGGACAAAGCCGACGGACAGTTGGTGCGCGATTGCGCCGCCAAGGATAAAGCCGCGTGCTTCTAGTCCGACAACTTTGTCGATTTTGATGCCGACGTAAGGGTGCAGCATTTGGTCGATGGCCAAACGAAACCCACGTGGGTCGGCGAATAATGTGGTCACATCGCGAAACATGATCCCCTCGTGTGGGAAATCGGGGATGGTGCGAATGTAGTCTTGGACGGTTTTCATGTGTGTTCCTTAAGCGCGGCGTAGGGTTGCGGTCAGTAGCCCCATGAGGATGAGTGTGCCACCCCCAATGCGGTTAAGCCATGTCTGAAAGTTGGGTCGGGTGATGCGTTTTCGCATCGCGTT
>JBLHPE010000162.1:0-5307 GCA_047624005.1 Ascidiaceihabitans sp. | reverse complement strand
TATCGTTTTCTGTCTGAAGAGGACACATCTGCGTTCTGTCATAAAGTGACAGATGCCATGAACAAGGGGTGGGAGTTGTATGGCTCCCCCACCCAAACATGGGATCACGCGGCTGGTATTATGCGCTGCGGTCAATCCGTGGTTAAGGAAGTTGAGGGTACGTACACACCTGAGACGAAGTTGGGACAACACTGATGGTTAAGACGAATTCAGGGCGCTTTTTCGAGGATTACGCGGTTGGTCAAGTGATTGATCACGCGGTGCCACGTACAGTCAAAATGGGCGAGCGTGCGTTATATCACATGCTGTATCCCGCCCGTCACGCCCTGTATTCGTCGGATCAGTTTGCCCAGCAATGCGGTCTGCCATTCAGCCCTTTGGATGATATGATCGCGTTTCACATCGTCTTTGGCAAAACCGTGCCCGATGTGTCGCTGAACGCAGTTGCCAACCTTGGATATGCCCAAGGGCGCTGGTTGATGCCTGTTTGGCCGGGGGACACGCTGCGTGCACGTTCCGAAGTGATCGGGGTCAAGCAGAACTCGAATGGCAAAACGGGTGTGGTTTATGTTCGTACGATGGGTTTGAACCAGCATGACGAGACTGTTCTGGAATATGTCCGCTGGGTGATGGTGCGCAAACGGGACTTGGATGCGCCAGCGCTAGAGACGGTTGTACCTGATTTGCCCAACGCTTTGACAGCTGATCAACTGGCGATCCCTAAGGGTCTTGATTTTACCAACTACGATTTCTCGCTTGCAGGTGAGCCCCATCGCTGGGGTGACTATGAGATTGGCGAGCAGATTGATCACGTGGACGGTGTGACGATTGAAGAAGCTGAACACATGATGGCGACCCGTCTGTGGCAGAACACGGCGAAGGTGCATTTTGACACGTCAGCACGGCCTGATGGATCACGTCTTATCTACGGCGGACACGTTATTTCAATGGCGCGTGCGTTGTCATTTAACGGTCTGGCGAACGCACAGATTGTTGCGGGGTTAAACGCTGGGGCACATGCGAACCCTTGTTTGGCAGGTGACACCATACGAGCATGGTCGCAAGTTCTGGATAAGGCCGAAACTGCAGCCCCGGGTGTTGGTGCATTGCGCCTGCGACTTGTGGCGACCAAGGGCGGTGCGCCGTTTGAATTGCGTGGTGAGAATGGCAAATATCTGCCGGATGTATTGCTCGATCTCGATTATTGGGTTCTTGTGCCGATGTAGCAGAGGTGGGCTTTGCCACGGTTGTTATTTAGGGGCTTTGCCCCGCCGCCTTTGGCGTCTCCCCAGAATATTTGTGGCCAAAAGAAGTGTTTGGTCGGAGTCCACATCAATGTGAGGTGCGTTTTTTCAAACTGTTGTTAATGTATGCTCTATGAAGGCGTTTTTCCTGTCCTGTCTTGCCCTTATTCCTGCGCCCTTGCTGGCGTGTGATTTGGCATTGGTTCTGGCTGTCGATGTGTCAGGGTCTGTAGATAGGGACGAATACAACACGCAGATGCAAGGGCTGGCCACGGGCTTACGGGACGGTATCGTTGTTGATGCTTTGATTGATCAATCCGCCAAGGTGACGCTTATTCAATGGAGTGGGAGCACACGCCAGCGCCAAACCGTGCCTTGGGTCCAGATCGGCAGTTACGCAGATGTCCTTAGCCTTGCGGATAGAATCGCAAACGATCCACGGGTGTGGCGGAATTTTTCGACGGCAATTGGTGAAGCGCTGGATGCCTCGCTTGCCGCATTAGAAGACGTAAGTGACTGTACGCGCAAAGTGATCGATGTGTCTGGGGACGGTGTTTCCAATGAGGGAGTTTCCCCACAATCCATTCACCCTGCATTGAAGGCGCAAGGTGTTATCGTCAACGGACTGGCGATTGAAACGGATCAGACAGATCTTACAGCGTATTTCTTTGGGAGCCTAATTATGGGGGAGGGCGCATTTGTGGTCACAGCCAATGGATTCGAGGATTATCCGGCCCAGATCAAGCGCAAGCTTCAACGTGAAACGACCAAACAGCTCTCAAGCTTGGATTGAAGCACAAGGTGTTGGTAATTGTGATCACACGTTACTGTACTGTGATCACAAAGTGATAAAAAGTAAGTTTGATCGCGTTAGGCTTTGAAAATTAACCCCCGACTAGGTGACACTGGCGTAAAAAGCGCTAGAAAGTGAAAGAGAACGAAAAGGACTTAGCACAATGGCAGACGTGAACCGCGGCAACCGCCCACTTTCACCCCACCTTAGTATTTACCGCCCGCAACTGACATCGATGACGTCGATCTTGACCCGCATCACAGGCAATGCCTTGTTGATCTCGTCCTTATTGGTCGTTTGGTGGTTTTTGTCTGCGGCAACCTCACCCTCGTACTTTGCATTCGCAGACGGTGTATTGACCAGCTGGTTTGGTGATCTTGTCATGACTCTGTCGCTGTGGGGCCTTTGGTATCACACGCTGGCGGGTGTACGTCACCTGATCTGGGACAACGGCATCGGCCTTGATATCCCGACAGCCGAAAAGATGGGTTGGGCTGTGATTGCTGGGTCCGTTGTTTTGACCATCATCACGATCATTGTGATTTGAGGGGAATAACATGTCTTATTTAACCGACCGTAAACGCGCCGCTGGCATGGGGTCTGCAAAGACCGGAACCGAGCATTTTTGGCTTATGAAGGTCAGCTCAGTTGCTTTGCTGCTTTTGATACCGTTGTTTGTCTTCACATTCGGCCCAATGCTGGGTGAACCGCACGAGGCTGTGCTTGCATATTTCTCTCGTCCATTTCCAGCAATCGTCGCAGCTTTGACGATTGGTGTGACGTTCATGCACTTCAAAAATGGTGTGCAAACACTGATCGAAGACTACGTTCATGGTACGGCACAAAAGGTGACGATCATGCTGACCATCTGTCTTTCTTATGCTGCTGCAGCGACGGGCCTTTTTGCCATCGCTCGCATCGCGCTTTAATCGATTTAAGGGAGACCAGAAATGGCTGCTTACGAATATGAAACCCACGAATATGACGTGGTTGTTGTTGGTGCTGGTGGTGCCGGTTTACGTGCCACGCTTGGTATGGCCGAACAGGGTTTGCGCACTGCATGTGTAACCAAAGTTTTCCCAACACGTTCGCACACTGTTGCGGCCCAAGGCGGCATTGCGGCGTCCCTGTCCAACATGGGACCGGACAACTGGCAGTGGCATATGTATGACACGGTCAAAGGCTCTGACTGGTTGGGCGATACGGATGCTATGGAATACCTTGCCCGCGAAGCGCCCAAGGCGGTTTACGAACTGGAACATTACGGCGTTCCATTTTCGCGCACCGAAGAGGGTAAGATCTATCAGCGTCCCTTTGGCGGTCACACCACAGAATTTGGCGAAGGCCCTGCGGTTCAACGCACATGTGCAGCTGCTGACCGGACGGGTCACGCGATCCTGCACACGCTTTATGGTCAGTCCTTAAAGAACAACGCGGAATTCTACATTGAATACTTTGCCATCGATTTGATCATGTCCGATGACGGCACCTGCCAAGGTGTTCTATGCTGGAAGCTAGACGACGGCACGATGCACCTGTTCTCAGCCAAAATGGTTGTACTTGCGACGGGTGGTTATGGCCGCGCTTACTTCTCAGCCACATCTGCGCACACTTGCACAGGCGACGGCGGCGGCATGGTTGCGCGGGCTGGTTTGCCTTTGCAAGATATGGAATTCGTTCAATTTCACCCAACAGGGATTTATGGCGCAGGTTGTTTGATCACCGAGGGGGCACGCGGCGAAGGCGGCTATTTGACCAACTCCGAAGGCGAACGATTTATGGAGCGTTATGCGCCCCAGTACAAAGACCTCGCGCCGCGCGATTATGTGTCACGCTGTATGACGATGGAAATTCGCGAAGGGCGCGGTGTCGGGGCACAAGGGGATCACATCCACTTGAACCTGAACCACCTTCCAAAAGAAACGCTAGATCTGCGTCTGCCAGGCATTTCAGAATCTGCACGTGTTTTTGCGGGTGTTGATTTGACCAAAGAGCCAATCCCAGTTCTGCCAACTGTTCACTACAACATGGGCGGCATTCCAACGAACTATTGGGGCGAAGTTCTGAACCCAACGGCTGATACGCCTGATGCAGTTTCCCCTGGCCTAATGGCTGTGGGCGAAGCTGGCTGTGCTTCTGTTCACGGTGCAAACCGTCTTGGGTCGAACTCTCTTATCGACCTAGTTGTCTTTGGACGTGCCGCTGCGATCCGCGCGGGTAAGATCATTGATCCAGATAGCCCAGTGCCAACGCCCAACCAAAAATCCGTTGATGCAGCGTTTGATCGGTTCGATAAGACACGACACGCAAAAGGTCAGGTCCCTACCGCAGAATTGCGTCTCGAAATGCAGCAAACCATGCAAAAAGACGCAGCTGTTTTCCGTGCCAATGATACATTGGCCGAAGGCAAGGTGAAGATGGACGAAGTCGCGGCCAAATTGGACGACATCAGCGTCACTGATCGCTCATTGGTCTGGAACAGCGATCTGATGGAAACATTGGAACTGGCAAACTTGATCCCGAACGCTGTGGCCACCATCACGGGTGCTGAAGCACGCAAAGAAAGCCGCGGCGCACACGCGCACGAGGACTTCCCGGATCGTGATGACAAAAACTGGCGCGTCCACTCGCTTGCGACCTTCAACGACAAGAACGAGGCGACGCTTAGCTATCGTGGCGTACACTTGAAGCCGCTGACCACAGAAGATGAAGGCGGGATCGACCTCAAGAGAATTGCACCAAAAGTGCGTAACTTCTGATGGGCCTTCGTATTGCACTTACGACACTTGGATTTGTTGCAGCCCTTGCGGGTTGCACCGAAGCCACAAAAGCAGTCGACGAGGTGGCACGGCGCAGCGCGAAAGCAGCCGTTTCTGAAACACTAGCGACCCGCTTCCCGTTGGTGCCAAAAGCGGTGGTGACACCCTTTACCGATTGCATCATCGACAACTCATCAGGCAGCGAAATTGGTAAGTTCGCCAAAGCTGCTGTTGTTGGGACCGACGAAACAACCGTGGCCTTGATCACAGACATTCTAAGCCGCCCTGCAACGCAACAATGTGCAGGCAAAGCCAGCCTTGCGGCTTTGGCCGGATAAAGGAGACACCAAATGGTACAACTGACGCTCCCAAAAAACTCCCGCATGACAGTGGGAAAAACGTGGCCCAAACCTGAGGGTGCCACCAATCTGCGTAAATTCAGCATTTATCGCTGGAATCCAGATGATGGTAAAAACCCCCAGCTCGACGCCTATTGGGTCGATATGGACAC
>JBLHPE010000161.1:0-5343 GCA_047624005.1 Ascidiaceihabitans sp. | reverse complement strand
GAATTGAGGCGCAGTTGCGTAATGTACGATTAGGGAAGTCTAGGTTTATGCGTCGGCATTTCCCGGCGCATCAGTTTCTACAGAAGCCTCCAGAATATTGGCGATTGGATCGACACCAAGTGCCTTGGACGTAACACCAGCCAGACCATTCTCCATCGACAGTCCCAGTTCATCACCTAGCTTCTTTAGCGCCGGCATCTGGACCGCCATGCCCATAATGGAATCAAGGGCTTGGTTCACGACAGGTTTGTCGCCTGACATCGTGCCCGCAACGCCCGAACTTGCACCGTTCATCCCACTGATGTGGTGAATTTTGATGCTATCGATTTTCTCAGCAGGTTTCACCATTTCGGCAATGATTGCAGGCATGGCTTCAAGACGGGCCATATCAATCTTCATCGCGATCAATGCCTCTGAAAGACTGTTCTCAGCATTTGTGATCGCTTGACGACCTTCTGCCTCAGCCAGCAAATCAGCCTTCTTCGCCTGCGCTTTGATCGTAATTGCATCAGCTTCGGCCTGCGCCTCTTCACGTACTGCGTCAGCGCGATCTTGGGCCGCATCTTTATGTGCTGCTGCGGCAAGGCGGATTTTGGTGGCTTCACGTTCAGCTTCACGCTGGGCATCGATCAGGGCGATTTGTTTGGTACGTTCTGCTTCTGCGACTGACTTTGCCGTAATCACCGCCTCGGTTGCTTTGGTCGCATCTGCACGGGCCAAATCGGCAGAAGCACGGGCACGGCTTTCTTCTTCCGACTTTTGCGCAATGATAATTTGACGTTCTTGCTCTGCAACTTCCAGATCACGATCTTTGGCAATTTCTGCGGATCGAATGGATTCTTCCCGCACAATGCGCGCACGTTCTTTTTCTTGCTGAGCCTGCTCCTGGCGTTGGGCAATCTCAGAGTCTTGTGCAGCTCGCAATGTTTCAACTTCTTGAACCTGTGCGATCTGAGCCTTCTGTTCATCTCGATCGATCATCAGCTTTTCACGCTGTGCTTCCATACCTGCACGGCGCACTGATACTTCAGCTTCGGCATCGATTTGGGCACGTTCCATCTTTGAGGTCGCAATAACTTCGGCCAGTTTGCGCATACCAACAGCGTTAAAGGCGTTGTTTTCATCCAGCGCTTCAAAGGGTGTTTGATCCAAAGCGGTCAATGAGACGGATTCGAGTTCCAATCCGTTTTTCAATAGATCCTCAGAAACTGCATTTTGAACCTCTTGCACAAATTCTGCGCGGTTCTCGTGCAATTCGTCCATCGTCATCTGTGCTGCAACCGATCGCAGACCATCAACCAATTTGCCCTCAATCATCTCACGCAGCTGATCGACATGGAACGTGCGATTGCCCAGCGTTTGTGCAGCACGACCGATCCCTTCGATGGTGGCATTAACGGATACGTAGAACTCCACACCAACATCGACACGCATTCTATCTTTGGTAATCAATGCGGCTTCGGAATTGCGTTGCACTTCTAGGCGTAGGGTTTTCATGTTCACCGGGCTGACTTCATGCAGCAAAGGCACCACAATCGTACCGCCGTCCATGATGACTTTTTTGCCACCCATGCCGGTTTTGACCAGCGACACTTCACGGGTTGAACGACGATATAGGCGACCAAGGATAAGGCCAATAAGAATAATGAAAACAAGAATACTGCCGACAATAGTTAAGATAAGTTGGAACTGCATGAGTTCTCCCAATTTTAAGTTTTGATTTTTTGATGCCGCGTAAAGAAGCGATTAAGTGGACAGGGCGACCATTCGATAGCCTTCGTCCAATGATTTGCGCATAACAATAACGTCAGCTCCTTGTGGGATGACATCGTCGTCTCGCAATGGCTCAGCGCGCAGATGGTGCGTGTTGCCGTGCCCATCGATTACCCGCACTTCAGCGGGTTTGCCACGTGATGCCGTGCCTTGGCTTACAACACCGCGACGGCGGCCAAGGTGTCGAATCGACAAGGCTGAACTTTCGCTTTTTGGCAAAATAGCAGCGAATACTCCGGCGAATTTCCGAGTGAACCAAAGCCCACCAAAAGCCGCAGGTAAAATCGCGAGTGCAGCAGGCAAAGGTGTGCCAAAGATGCTGACAACCGCCGTTTGAGCGATAACTCCGATCAAGCCAAAACCAAGCAGTAAGGTTGCCACCCAAATGAGTGTGGGGACTTTACTTATGCCTAACCAATCGGTGCTGCTGATGGGTCCAGTCGCGCTTTCGCCAAGGTCGAGATCAACCGCAGTATCAGCGTTATCGAGGCCAAGGCTGGTAAAGTCGACCCCATCTGGCCCGTCCAAATCAAGGTCCAAATCTAGATCCGCATCATTGCCCAATCCCAATAAAGTGCCGCCAAGCAACGCAGAAATAAGTTCCAGCGCCATTAGTCCGAACAAAAGTCCGAGGGCAATGGCAAATGGCAACAAGGATGGATCAAGAAGCAAGTCTATCATTAGTGTCCTTCCAGACAAATTGTATACTACGGTATACTAAATATAGGAACCTCAAGGGGCTGTTACAAGGGTTATGCGGGAACTCCCATTGAAAACGCTACCTATGACTGAATCACCTGCGACAGAAATCCAGCTTTTATTGTTAGGCATGGAACGGTATGTCAAAGAAGACAAAATAGGGGCCGATGATATGACTTCGATTACAGCACAGCCGGGCATTATGGACATTGAACTGTATCAAAGCGGTGCAGCACATATCGAGGGCGTTGATAACATTATCAAGCTTAGCTCGAATGAGAACCCACTTGGGCCAAGCGAAGCTGCTATCAAAGCTTACCAGCGTGCCGCATTCAGTCTTCACCGCTACCCATCATCCGATCAGGCAAACCTGCGCACGGCTATCGGAGATGTTTTGTCATTGGATGCTGAACGGATTATTTGTGGCGCCGGTTCCGATGAGATCATCGCCTTCTTGTGTCAAGCATTTGCAGGCCCAGGGGACGAGGTGATCCACACCGAACACGGCTTTGCGATGTACCGAATTTCAACGCTTGCGGCGGGTGCGACGCCGGTTGAAGTGCGCGAAAGTGAACGTGTAACAGATGTGGACGCGATCCTCGCCGCCTGCACTGAAAAGACTAAACTGGTGTTTATCGCAAACCCCAATAACCCGACCGGCACGATGATAGGTGAGGCAGAGCTTGCCCGCTTAGCAGCTGCATTGCCACCGCAGGCGATCCTAGTTCTGGATGGCGCATACGCGGAGTACATTGAAGGCTATGACGCAGGTGCGGCTTTGATAGATCAGCGCGAGAATGTCTTCATGACGCGCACCTTTTC
This sequence comes from Ascidiaceihabitans sp., assembly GCA_047624005.1. Classification (GTDB taxonomy): domain Bacteria; phylum Pseudomonadota; class Alphaproteobacteria; order Rhodobacterales; family Rhodobacteraceae; genus Ascidiaceihabitans. Next base: position 2,049 of record JBLHPE010000161.1, on the reverse strand, counting down.
CAAACTATACGGTCTTGGCAGCCTACGTGTCGGCTGGGGCTATGGTCCTGCCGCGCTGGTCAATGTGCTGAACCGAATTCGTGGGCCGTTTAATCTTAGCCAATCTGCAATGGACGCCGCAGAAGCTGCAATTTGTGATATCGACTATACCAACCACTGCCGCCGCGAAAACGAAAAGTGGCGTACATGGTTGGCCAATGGGCTGTCCGAAATTGGTGTGCCATCTGATGTTAGCCAAGCAAATTTTATCCTTGCGCGGTTCGCCAATCAGGCCGAAGCCGAAAGCTGCGACGCCTATTTGCAAACCCAAGGGTTGGTGGTGCGCCGTGTTGCAGGTTACAATCTGCCCAATGCGCTACGCATTACAGTCGGGGACGAAAGCGCATGCCGCCAAATCGTCCATGCGGTTCGAAACTTTAAGGCAGGTGCCAAATGACACAGGTATATGATCGTGTGGCGCTGATTGGTCTTGGGCTGATCGCGTCTTCTATGTTCTGGGCGATGAAACGTTCTGGATTAGCGGGCGAAGTTGTGGGCTATGCCCGCAGCGCCGAAACACGTGAAACTGCACGTAGAATTGACCTTTGCGATCATGTTTATGACAGCATGCACGAGGCCGTCAAAGACGCGGATTTGGTCGTGTTATGTGTACCCGTTGGTGTGATGGGCAGCGTTGCCGCTGAGATCGCAGGGTCTTTAAAAGCTGGGGCTACGGTTTCAGATGTGGGGTCCGTGAAGCAGGATGTGATCCGAACTGTTGGGCCACATTTACCTGCAAACGTTCACTTTGTACCGGCACACCCGCTTGCGGGGACCGAACATTCCGGCCCTGAATCTGGTTTCGCAGAACTGTTTGATAATCGTTGGTGCCTGCTGGTGCCGCCTGAAGGAACGTCCCCTGACGCCGTGGCAAAGTTGCGTCAGTTGTGGGAGGGGATGGGGTCTAACGTCGAAGAGATGGACGCAGAGCACCACGATCTGGTCGTTGCCGTCACCAGTCACGCACCACATTTGATCGCCTACACAATGGTAGGTGTCGCAGATGATCTTGGGCGTGTGACGGACGGCGAAGTCATCAAATATTCTGCTGGGGGCTTTCGTGATTTCACACGGATTGCAGCAAGTGATCCGACCATGTGGCGTGACGTGTTCCTGACGAATAAAGATGCCACGCTGGAAATACTGGGCCGCTTCACGGAAGAACTGTTCGCGCTACAACGTGCCATTCGAACAGGCGATGGCGATCATCTTTTTGAATATTTCACACGTACACGTGCCGTCCGACGTGGCATTATCGAGGCAGGACAGGACACTGCTGAACGTAATTTTGGACGTGGTCCAAAGGCTGGCGAATGATCCGTCTTATCCTCATCGCGTCGACCTTTGTTGTTGGCTTTTCTGCAGGCGGATCTTGGGCAAGCCCCGACACATCCCTGCGACCCGTTGCACGGGCCGGGACGGGCGCGCGTAATGTAGGTGAGTTGGCTCAGCGCCCTCTTGAGGCGCAGTTGCAGCTTGTTGCAGCCAACACGATTGGAGCAGGTAAGTCCCTTCGCCCAGCCTTGCGTCCCAGCAGTGTTGTGACCAAGGCGATGGCACGCAAACGCAAGCGTTTGAAGGGCGCGATCTGTGGTGACCCTGACATTCAAGGAGATGCCATCGGGCGTGTTCCGGGCAAGTTGAGCGGTTGCGGTGTGCAAGATGCAGTTCGTGTGCGCTCTGTTGCGGGCGTGACGCTTAGTCAGCAATCCGTTATGGACTGTGGAACAGCCAAGGCGTTGAAAACATGGGTTAACAAAGGTGCGAAACCTGCTGTTGGCAGCAAAGGTGGTGGATTGTCTGGGCTAAAAGTTGCGGCCCATTATTCTTGCCGGACCCGCAATAATAAAAGAGGTGCGAAAATTTCAGAGCATGGCAAAGGTCGTGCTATCGATATTTCGGGCCTCGTGTTGAATGACGGGCGTACAATTACGGTACTTAAAGGCTGGCACAATGCTGACCGCAAAACGATGCGCCGTGCCCATAAAACCGCGTGTGGTCCATTCGGCA
>JBLHPE010000160.1:0-5383 GCA_047624005.1 Ascidiaceihabitans sp. | reverse complement strand
CCCGGCGCATCAGAATGCGTGATATAGCTACCTTTGGCGTGATCGCCCCCAAGGCCAGGATAAATAAGCAGTTGGCCCGAAATGCGTCCATCGATACGGCCACGCGCATAGTGCGTAACTGCAGCTACAAGGTTGCCACCCGCACTATCGCCACACATCACAATAGGGCCTTCATAGGACGTGCAAACCGCCTCGAAAGCGGCCCATGCATCGTTAAAGTCCTCGGGATGCGGGTGTTCGGGTGACAAGCGGCTATCAACCGCCACGACACGCAAACCAGTGATAGAGCAAAATTCAGCGCAAATGCTGTCGTGACTGTCGAGATCACCAACAACAAAGCCACCGCCGTGGCAGAAGAAAACCGTACCCAGTGGGGAATTTGCGGGGACGTATACACGGCAAGGAACGCCACCAATCGAGACATCATCTGTTGTGATGTCTGATGGGCGGCCTTGGTCAAAGGCCGCACACATCTTGTTGTAAACCACCCTTTGCTGCGCGACTGTTAGGTCAACAGCATCAAGTGGATAGTACCGCTCGGTCTTGTCCAAAAAGGCCCAAACCTCTGTGTCCAAAAGCGCGCGGTAGTCAGCCATTATTCAGCGGCGATCTTTGCGGCACCCACGTGTTCCCAAGGACGAATAAAGCCACCAAGAATTGTCTGAATCGCTGTGTCAGACACACCGTTCGCTTCAATCTGTGCAACAAGCCCGCGCTTTTTATCGTCGATCACGTTCACAACACGGGTTTCCAGACCGTTTGCCTCGAGCGTCTCGTTGTAGACACGCGTGATTGCGTCCTTACGCAGGTCAGGCTTAAAGATTTTGCCAACAGCCGTCTTAGGCAACTCATCCATGATTGTGACGTGCTTGGGTTGCGCAGCACGCTCGTGTACATGCTCTTTGCAAAACGCGACCAGTTCCTCTGGCGTAGTTGTTGCACCCTCTACAAGTTCGACAAACGCGCAAGGCAGTTCACCTGCATGTGCATCAGGTTGACCAATGGCACCGGCAAATCCAACTGCAGGATGGCCCAGCAATGCCTCCTCGATCTCGGCAGGGTCGATGTTGTGACCGCCACGAATAATCAGGTCTTTGGCGCGCCCAGTGATCCAAACATATCCGTCTTCATCCACACGACCCAAGTCGCCTGTGCGCAGATATTTTTCATTATAGTAGAGGTCGTTATTTTTTTCAGCTTCGGTGTAAGTGTGGCCAACATAGACACCTGGGTTGGACACGCAGATTTCACCAACCTCATCGACATCTGCATCGATAGGACCGTGCTCAGAACCTTTGATGATTTTAATATCCGTGTATGGGAACGGGATACCAATACTGCCAATCTTCTTAAGGCCGTCAACTGGGTTACCGGAAACAAGACAAGTCGCCTCGGTCATGCCATAGCCCTCAACGATAGTAACTTTCGTAGCTTCCTCAAACCGCTTGAACAGTTCTAACGGCAGTGGCGCAGAACCAGAGAAGGCAGTTTTAACTGTGCTGATGTCAGCGTCCACAGGACGTTGCATCATAGCAGCAAGGGCCGTTGGAACAGAAACAATAAACGTAACTTTCCAGCGCTCGGACAGCTTCCAGATATTGTCAAACACGCCTTCGCCGCGATAGCCTTGGGGTGTCGGGAATACGACATGCGCCCCACTGGACAATGCGCCCAGCAACATCACCTGACAGGCCATCACGTGGAACAGTGGCAATGGGCAAAGCATGACGTCGTTTTCGTCCAGCAGCAGCTCGGAGCCGACCCAACCATTATAAATAGTGCCTGAATAAAGGTGCTGTGCAACTTTTGGCATACCTGTCGTGCCACCAGTGTGGAAATAGAAGGCCACGCGGTCTTCTTGCACGTCTTCAAAATCAAGCGTGGTGTTTTGCTTGGCCATTTCAGAGTTGAAGTTTTTGTAGGTCGCGCTGGCAGCTTTTTGCATCTTTGGGCGGATCAACGGAACGATCCAGCTTTTAGGTGGGGTCAAATAGCGTACAAAATCAACTTCTAATACTGTCTTAACATTCGGAGCTAAGGCAACAGCAGCGGCAGTCTTTTCGGCAACGTCCGTTTTAGGGAACGGGCGTAACGTGACAACAACTTTGGCACCTGTTTCACGCAAGATTGCGCCAATCTGTTCTGCCTCAAGCAGTGGATTAATTGGGTTGGCAATACCCGCGACACCACCGCCCAACAGGGTCAAAACTGCTTCGTTACAGTTTGGTAAAATATAGGCCACGACGTCCTTAGGACCAATGCCCAATGAGCGGAACAAGTTTGCCGATTGGGTTGTCTTGTCTTTCAGTTGGCTCCAGTTGAACGTCTCAGCCTTATCTGTCGGACCCGATAGAATTTGATAGCTGATCGCGTTGTTTTTTGGAAACTTAGCCGCAGTTCTTGCGAGCAAACCATAAAGGGTCACCGGCACGTCACGCGCCTCCCAAGGCATCTCGGCTTCAATGCGATTGCGGTCTGTCATGCCTTCATAAGCCATTAGTAGTCCTCCCTGTAATTCACCCCTCTCCCGGGGGCGATGAAATATCTACAAACAAGATGCGGCGTAATGACGCTTTACGCAAGGATTAGCGCTACAACTCGCTACTCAAACGCAGCGTAAACGAGGGTGACCATAGGTCACAGGGCGGCGCAATCTGCACCGCCCATTATCAAATTTCAAAATGTCGCTCAGAAATTAGGCATAAACCTAATTATACCGCTAAATCAATCTTGCGGAATACGCAGCATTTGGCCCGGATAAATTTTATCAGGATGGCTCAGCATCGGCTTATTCGCCTCGAAGATTTCCTCGTAGCGTGCGCCCTTGCCCAATGTTTTGGAAGAGATCGCCCAAAGCGTGTCACCTTTTTCCACTGTGTGGAACACTGGTTCGCCAGCACTCGGCACACTATCTTCGACCGCAGAAACGCCTTTGACGTTTCCCACTGCTAAGATGACTTTTTCTTTCATCTCTTGGCTAACAGCTTCACCCGTCACTTTGACAGTGTCACCTTCAACGGTGATCTCCATGCCCGTTGCGTCAAGACCCAGTTCACTGATCTCGTCTTGAAGTGCGGCACCGTCTAGCGTTGGCTCATCGCCACCACCAAAAAGTTTTTTGCCGCTGCCTTTAACAAAGCTCCATAGACCCATCGTTTTTCTCCCTAATTACGAATTTATACGTAATCTTTGGAGGGAACGCTTCACAAAAGAAAGGGGGAATATTGTGTCAAATTATTCAGCAGCCATACCATCCGTGAATTGCAATCGGGCCAAACGGGCATAAAGCCCACCTTGCGCGACCAATTCGTCATGCTTGCCCGAAGCCACAATACGGCCTTCATCCAGCACGATAATCCGATCCGCTTTTTTGACCGTCGCCAAGCGGTGTGCAACGATAAGGGTCGTGCGATCTGCACTTAAGGCATCGACGGCAGCCTGTACCAAACGTTCGCTTTCAGCATCAAGTGCCGAGGTTGCCTCGTCCAACAGCAACACTGGCGCATCACGCAAGATGGCACGCGCAATTGCGATCCTCTGTTTTTGACCACCAGACAACATCACACCCCGTTCACCTAGCGGGCTGTCATAGCCGGATGGCAGCCCTTGGATGAAATCATGGGCAGCGGCAGCCTTTGCCGCCGCTTCGACCTGCGCATCGGTTGCATCTGGGCGACCAAACCGGATATTTTCACCAGCAGAAGTGGCAAATATGACCGGATCTTGCGGCACCAAAGCGATGTGTTCGCGAAATGCCGCGCGGTCCAAATCAGGCAATGCTAACCCATCTAACAAAATGCGACCCTGCTGAGGATCATAAAACCGCAAGATCATCTGGATGATCGTCGTTTTACCCGCACCAGATGGCCCTACAAACGCGACGGTTTCACCAGGCTCAATGTGTAAATTGACTTTATGAAGCGCCTGGGTTGCCGGACGCGCCGGATAGGCAAAACTGACGTTCTCGAAATCAATACGCCCGCGGACTGGTTTGGCCAACATCAGTGGCGTGTCTTGATCTTGAACACTATCAACGGTTTTTAGAAGTTCAATCAGACGCTCTGTTGCGCCCGCGGCACGCTGCAATTCACCCCAAATTTCCGACAAGGCTGCAACCGCGCCTGCAACCATCACTGCGTAAATTACAAATTGAATCAAAGCACCGGAACTCATGGCACCCGCGCGCACGTCGTTGGCACCAATCCACAAAACCCCAAGGACGCCCGAGAAGATCAAGAAAATTACGATCACAGTCATGGCTGCGCGCGTCGTGATCCGACGTTTGGCCGCGTCATAACTTTGCTCTGTCACATCAGAAAACTGACGGCGGCTGATTGTTTCATGCGTGAAGGCTTGGACAGTTTGCACCGCAGACAACGCCTCGGACGCACTGCCTGAGGATGCCGCAATCCAGTCTTGGTTTTCACGACTAATCACACGTAAACGACGACCCAGAACAAGGATTGGCACAACCACCAAGGGTACAATCAACAGCACCAATGCTGCTAACTTGGCAGAGGTCAGCATCATCAACACCAAACCACCAAGGAAAATAAGCACATTGCGCAAAGCGATAGAAACAGACGACCCGATCACACTAAGGATCAGCGTTGTATCTGTTGTAATCCGGCTTAGAACTTCGCCTGTCATAATTTTTTCGTAAAACGATGGTGACATGCCAATTACACGATCGAAAACTGCTTTGCGAATGTCTGCGACAACACGTTCGCCCAGCCGTGTCACCAGCGCATATCGCAGCCCTGTTCCCACAGCCAACAACGCGGCAATACCAATGGCCGCAAGGAAGTACTGATCCAAAATTGCGCCATCCGCAGTACTAAAATTATCGATCACTCGGCGCACTGCAAGCGGCAAGGTCAAGGAAATCATAGCCGTCAAGACCAGTGCAAAAATAGCAGCCAACATCAAAAATCGGTATGGCAGCATGTAGGGCCATAAAGCACCTAGCGCACCAATTTGTTTTGATTTTTCGCGTTCATCGACGGCACCCGGTGCCGCTGGGGCTGGTGTGACTTGATCTGCCATGGAACTTCCTTTTTGACGTCTCGAGAGGTTTTGGCTGTCACCGGCCAATAGGTCAAGCCGCGCGTTGACGCATTCTTGCGAACTGCGGATGCAGATACGCCCTACCCCACTCCAGCTTAGGGTAAAATACGGGATCGGATGGTAATAGCTGCAAAAAGCCTGCGGATTTCTCCGCAGGCTTTATTTTAGGGCAAAAACACGCCTTACTCAAATCGTTACGCTGGTTGTTCTGCTTACTCTTGCGTAATTGCTGGATCAAACTCAGCAATTCTGCTTTGAAACGTCTCGGGGCATCTTTGATGATGACTAATCCAAAACTATCTCGAAAGCCTGTGCC
>JBLHPE010000159.1:0-5436 GCA_047624005.1 Ascidiaceihabitans sp. | reverse complement strand
TCAAAACCCATTGCGCGGAGACGATAGAACGTGCGTCCACCGCTTTTGGCCTTTTGTACGATCCGTGATTTGCCTTGAAGGAAATCACCAAACCGCCCTTCGATTTTATCCCATTGGCTGCGGGCAACTTCTGCGCTGTCAAACGCACCAAGTTGAACCAAACGGGTGCCTGCAGGAATGGTCGCGGCATCAATATCATTAACTGTCGCTTTGGCGGGTACAGCCACCGGAATAACAACTGAAGGCGCAGACGCCGGGCGTAACAAGGGGCGCAACGACTGACGCAGGCCAGCAGCTTGAAGCGCAGAAATTGAAGGGGCTCCCTCGGCTGCGACACGTGTTACAGCGGTAACAACTTTTGGTCCGCTGATTGTGGTATCGGCCTCGATCGCGCTTGTTCCTGCAGTCAGTTGGCGCACTAAATCTTCAACGGTTGTGCCTTGCGACAGCCCTGCAACATTCGCAGTTTGATCCGGAGTTGGAGCCGTCATCACCAAAGGCGCAGGCTGTTGCACTGGTGCAACCAATGCTGTGGAAATAGGTTGGTCTTCGGACGCAAGTTGCACAGGTTTCGGGGCCAAAACCAGCGTGTCCGCCGGGGCCGCAGCAGTTCCAGCGGCAGCGACTTCATTTACAGACAATCCTTGGTTCAAGGCCAATTGGCCACCGGGGTTGTCATGTCGCACGCGCATGTCACCTTGTGCAGCCTGAACAACCGGAAGGCCGGTCACATCGCGCACCATCAATTTGTACCCCCAAATGCCAACACCAATGATAAGTGCAACAGACAACCCTGCCGCAGCAAAATTGGTCAGGTTTGTCAAAGAGTTCTGCGTGCCAATTGATGTTTGATTGCCCGAAGCTGAATAGCTTTGAGCACCCATGCCATGGGTGTAAGGGACGTTTGCCATATATGCCTCATTGCCCGCTTGGGTACATTGCCCGTGGGGTCTGCTGAATTATGCCTGTTCAGCCGAGGCGGTTATTTTTAACGCATCTCTTCGGCTGGATCTACCCCTAGAATACCAAGGCCCGCAGCTATTACAACCGCTGCGGCACGTGCGAGGGCGATTTTTGCCTGAGACACGTTTGCATCGTCCTGTAAGAAGCGTAATTCCGTCAATTCGTTGCCACGATTCCACAGTCCGTGGAATTCGCCCGCCAATTCGTAAAGGTAGAATGCAATCCGGTGTGGTTCATTGGCGCGTGCGGCCGTTTCGACCAAACGCGGCCATTCCGCCAGTTTGCCAGCAAGTGTCAATTCGGCTTCATGATCAAGCAATGATAGATCAGCGTTGGCCAATGTTGCGTCATCCACAGCGACACCCGCTTCAATCGCCTTGCGCAGAACAGAATTCACGCGTGCATGCGCATACTGCACATAGAACACTGGGTTATCGCGGCTTTGCTCAAGCACTTTATCAAAATCAAAATCAAGTGGCGCGTCGTTTTTGCGGGTCAGCATCACAAACCGTGTCACATCCGACCCGACCTCTTTGACCACATCGCTTAGGGTCACAAAGGTCCCTGCCCGTTTGGACATCTTGAAGGGTTCACCATTTTTGAACAACTTCACCAGTTGGGTCAGCTTAATATCGAGCGGCACAGTCCCGCCCGACAGCGCAGATACAGCCGCTTTCATCCGTTTGACATAGCCACCGTGATCCGCGCCAAAAACGTCAATAAGCAGGTCATAACCACGTTCAACCTTGTCGTAGTGATACGCGATATCTGGTGCGAAATAGGTCCAAGCGCCGTCAGATTTTTTGACGGGCCGATCCACATCGTCGCCGTGTTCTGTGGATCTAAATAGGGTTTGCTCGCGTGGCTCCCAATCTTCCGGCTTCTTGCCTTTTGGTGGCTCGAGGTAACCCTCATAGATCAGTCCCTTGTCATCCAAGGACTTGATTGATTTTTCAATCAGGCCAGACCCATAAAGCGATTTTTCAGAAAAGAACCGGTCCATTTTGATGCCCAAAAGCGCAAGGTCAGCGCGGATTAGATCCATCATCGCCTCAGTCGCAAACTCACGGACATCAAGCAACCAGACGTCTTCGCCTTTGCCAACATAAGCATCGCCAACTTTGGCTTTTAGCGCCTCACCCGTCTCAATCAGGTAATCACCAGGATAAGTGCCATCAGGAAACGCGACGTCTTGGCCATGCGCCTCAAGGTAGCGCAAGTAGACAGAACGGGCCAATACATCGACCTGCGCACCGCCATCGTTGATGTAGTATTCACGTGTGACATCGAAGCCGACAAAATCCAGCATCGACGCCAAAGCATCCCCGAAAACGGCGCCGCGCGTGTGACCAACGTGCAGCGGTCCCGTTGGGTTTGCGCTGACGTATTCGACGTTCACCTTCTTGTTCTCGCCCATAGTGGATCGGCCAAAATCGGTTCCAGACTTCAAGACAGCGCGGACAACACCCTGCCAAAGGGGCGCGGACAAACGTAGGTTCAAAAACCCAGGTCCTGCAACTTCAGCGGCGGTTATACGGTCATCGGCAGCTAAACGTGCGGCCAAGGCATCCGCAATATCACGCGGCTTCAAACCCGCAGGTTTGGCCAATACCATCGCCGCGTTTGTTGCCATATCACCGTGTGTCGCATCACGCGGTGGTTCAACCGTAACGTTGTCAAAGTTCAGGCCAGCGGGCAGTTGCCCAGCTTCGACCATCGCATTGAGGTCAGCAATCACTTGGGTGCGGATATCGGCAAACAGGTTCATCAATTTCGTCCTAAATCGGGTCGGATGCGGTGTAACAGGTACATGGCTTACGTCAACGGGCGTTGGGCGGTGTCACGCAGCGCCAAAGATGCGTTCATATTCCAACAATGCATAACGATCCGTCATGCCAGAGATATAATCACAGACCCGCCGTGCGATAACCGTTTTGGTCGCATCCTTTAATTCAGCGTGCCAGTTTTCGGGCAACTGCGACGGATCATCCAAAAACAGAGGGAACAATTCGCGAATTACTACAGTGACCTCGGCGCGCTTTTCCATAACAGACGGGGCACGGTACATTTGGGTAAACAGGAATTCACGGATTTGGCGCAAACTAGAATACACCTCATCTGAAAACCGGATAACGGGATAGCCCAAGTGGCGAATGTCATGTGTTGAATTTGCACCTGTCTCAGCCAAAATTGCCGATGAGGTCGTAATGACGTCACTGACCATCACCCCGAACACACTGCGCAATGCTTCGTGACGCCTGCGATCAATTTCTAGATTTGGATATGCGGCATCGACCGCCGCGTATGCCTCAGCGATGATCGGCAAATCCATGATATCGGCGTCCGTAAACAATCCTGCCCGCAATCCGTCGTGCAGATCATGGTTGTTATACGCAATATCGTCGGACAACGCGGCCACCTGCGCCTCGGCGCTGGCATGCGTGTGCAATTCCAAATCATGGGTCGCATCATATTCAGCCAACGCATAAGGTAAGTCGCCTACAACGGGACCGTTGTGTTTTGCGATCCCTTCAAGGCACTCCCACGTCAAGTTCAACCCATCAAACGCAGCATAATGGCGTTCCAAATCGGTCACAATTTTGATGGCTTGGGCATTGTGATCAAACCCTCCGTAAGGCGCCATCATCTCATGCAACACGTCCTCCCCAGCATGCCCGAATGGCGGATGCCCAAGGTCATGGGCCAACGCAACCGCTTCAGTCAACTCGCCATTCAGACGCAAAGCACCTGCAATTGTACGGGCCACTTGAGCCACCTCAATCGAGTGTGTTAGGCGCGTGCGGAAATAATCGCCCTCGTGTTCCACGAAAACTTGGGTTTTGTGTTTCAGCCTGCGAAACGCGCTGGCGTGAATGATACGGTCACGATCACGTTGGAAACTTGATCGAAAACTAAACTCTTCTTCCGGTACACGCCGTCCCTTGCTGTGCAGCGGATCAGAGGCAAATGGCGCTTGCATATAGCACTGGTCCTTGTCGCCTGTCCTATGGCCCTCTATATTGGGTGTAACTTGATATTGAAACAGGCCATTGGCCGTCTATTCGGAGCATTTCCTGTGCAATTGCCGCCAAAAGTAACCTCACGTGCCTTTGAACGTCTTGCTGAAATCGGAGCTGCCGATCAAGGCCAAGCTTTACGCATCGCCGTCGACGGTGGTGGCTGTTCAGGATTTCAGTATGAAATTGCTTTAGACAATCCGAAGGATGATGATCTGATTTTGGAAGGATCTGGGCAAAAAGTTGTCGTCGATTCGATCTCACTTCCATTTTTGGCCAATGCGGTCATCGATTTTTCGGAAGAGTTGATTGGGGCACGGTTTGTTATTGAGAACCCAAATGCATCCAGCTCATGCGGATGTGGAACTTCCTTTTCGATGTAATAGGTTACACAGCCATCTTAACGCGAGAAAACTGTTCGAAGAATGCCTCGAACTCAGTGGTTGAATGCTGGGCTGACGTTAAAATTTCATAACCATCTTCGTCAACACATTGCTCTAACAACGGGCGCATTTGGGTCCAATCGGCACTGCGGGCGTCGTCCAATTGCAACAAACGGTTAGACATACTGCGCAACGGACCTGGTGACACATCGCGACGTTCAAATCTGGTGCGTCCGGTCAAAACAGCCTGACCGTCCCCTGCTTTTTTAGCTGTCGCAGCCATCCACGTGCACACAAAGTACTCATGATATGCATCAGCAACATCAGCATTTGCATCGCCAATCGCCTGAAAGTCGGACAAGGTCGTTAAAACCCAATCCTCCCAAATAGCGCTTGGCACCTGACCAGCATAGCGCAACGCTATGCAGATTTCAGCCAGAAGGTCAGCGTTTTGATCAAGATAGGCGAGGATACCAACAAAATGTAAGGATTGGATCGCTTGAGCTGAAAGTTGCGGATCGCGGCGACCATATTCCGACAGATAGAAAACAATATGGGTCAGTTCATAGGCCGCCTTTTTGTTGGGTAAAGCGAAGGTATCAGCGCGATTGATAAATTGGTGTAGGCGGTCGTTTAAGCCCGCATCGACTGAAACGGCGGCATCGCGTCGGGACAATAGGCGATGTGCCTCCCCCCTTTGAAGGTCGGACAACTCAGTGGCAGGTAGGCCTTTTGTGATCGCCCAATCACATAGGCGTTCGCCCAATTTCCCCTCTAAGCCAAGGTCCTCAAGATCAAGGCAGATCGACAGTAAAAACCGATAGTACTGCGGGAAAAACGTCAATTTTTGTGGCAGCTTGTCGTAAAAATCTTGATGTAATAACAAGGTTTGGTCGGGAACTTCTGTGGCAGTACATTCCAGAATACTTAGCAATTCGGCATTTTCTTTAAGCCAAAATACATCATCACCGTGTCTGCGATGATTGGCAAAAATATCGATCAATGTCCCAGCACGCTGCGACAAGGATTGGCGATGTTGCGGCACACTTAATGTAATCACATTGGTCATAGTT
>JBLHPE010000158.1:0-5579 GCA_047624005.1 Ascidiaceihabitans sp. | reverse complement strand
CCAAGTCGGCGTCTAACACCACACTGTTTTCAACGCGCGTTTCAGACCGAATACGAGCAGCAGCGCACCACGGCAAAAACTGCGGATACAACGCCACATCTGCCACCAGATTATACATCTGTTGGGCAGAATACGGAAGTTGGCGGGTTTCAGAGTGTGTGGGCATCGGTACTATCGGTTTTTTCTTGTGGTGATCTTCCAAAACCATGTGTTACGAAACTGTTGCAAATACAAGAGGTGAACATGCCACAGCGTCCATATGCCATTGATCAAATGATCTCGGCCAAGTCGATTGCCGCACGAATCGAAGAGTTAAGTGCAGAATTGCATGACGAGTTTCTGGGCACGGACAAGCTGGTTGTTGTCGGGCTGTTGCGCGGATCGTTTGTGTTTATTGCGGATCTGGTGCGGGAATTAGATTTGCCAATTGAAGTCGATTTCCTTGAGGCATCAAGCTATGGTGACGGCATGGAAAGCAGCAGAGAAGTTAGGATTCTCAAAGATTTACGCGGCGCAATTGAAGGACGCGATGTATTGGTCGTTGAGGATATCGTGGACACAGGTCACACGCTAAATCACGTCACTAAGATGCTGTTAACGCGCAACCCCGCACGTCTTAAATCCGTCGCACTCTTGGACAAACCATCACGGCGTGAAGTTGATTTTCGTGCGGATTATGTTGGATTTGATATCCCTGATGAATTTGTTGTGGGGTATGGGATTGATTTCGCACAGCGCAACCGGAACCTTCCATATATTGGCAAAGTTCGGTTCACCTGAACACGTAGAACCTGACCCCAAATCAACCATGACTGAGCTTTTTGGCTTTTAGCTTATGTAATTCTGAAAGCACGGGATGCCGACTGGCGGCACACCGCGATATCTTAAGCGTGTTTGGCCTGACGTGCGGCACGCAATTGTGCGAAATCTTCCCCAGCATGATAGCTTGAGCGGGTCAAAGGCGTCGCAGATACCATTAAGAACCCCTTACCATACGCCGCTTTTTCATAAGCTGCGAATTCATCAGGATGCACAAATCGGTCAACTGCATGGTGTTTTGGCGTAGGCTGCAGATACTGCCCCACAGTCAAGAAATCGATGTCAGCCGCACGCATGTCCTCCATGACTTGCATCACAGATTGGCGATCTTCCCCCAAGCCGACCATGATGCCCGATTTGGTAAACATTGTTGGGTCTAATTCTTTCACGCGCTGCAGAAGACGCAAAGAATGGAAGTAACGTGCACCTGGACGCACCTCGGGATAAAGGCCCGGAACAGTTTCGAGGTTGTGGTTAAACACGTCTGGCCGCGCTTCAACCACCACTTCAAGGACCGAAGGGTCACAACGGATAAAGTCAGGTGTCAAAATTTCAATCGTTGTGTCGGGGCTGCGATGGCGGATCGCACGAATGGTTTGCGCGAAATGATCGGCACCACCGTCCTTAATATCATCACGATCCACCGATGTGATGACCACGTGTTTCAGGCCCAGTTTTTCAACAGCATGTGCCACACGGCCCGGTTCGAACGCATCCAGATCTTCAGGCGGTTTGCCTGTTGCGATGTTGCAGAAGGTACAGGCGCGCGTGCAAACTTCGCCCATGATCATCATGGTGGCATGCCCTTGGCTCCAACATTCGCCGACATTTGGGCAGCCTGCTTCCTCGCAGACCGTGATCAAATTGTTGTCGCGCATGATTTTACGAGTGTCTTCATACCCTTGGCTTGTGGGTGCTTTAACCCTTATCCAAGAAGGCTTTTTCGGCTGGATATTGTCCGGACGCCGTGCTTTTTCGGGATGGCGTTGTTCAGGGATTTTCAGATCACGCATTTTACCAGCCTCTTAGACCGCCCAATTGGCAGCAACATTTGGATTAGTTTAACATTAAACCGTTTTGGTTAAAACCCAATGTAGCGCATTGCAGCCATGTTCCGAGGATATAGCAGTCTGGCGTGCCTTTCCAGTTTTGCGACTATAGTTCGAAAATGACACTGAGGGAGACCCACAATGCCAATTTTGCAGTTTCCGAACGTGCTTAACCAATAAGGCCGCCCCCCGGTCCTGACGTACGTGCGTAATGTTGTTGCAAACGCATTAATGCAATCCGCAACACAATTTTGCCCGACCGCGCCGACCATCCAAGCCGCTTTTCCGCAGTTTCCAATCCCTCAAGATAACAACAGCAGCGCAGCACCACATCTGACAGTCCTGCCCCAAGATCGGCCATCGCATCAGCAACCCGTTTGCGTGCAGCTGAGGGGCCATCACCAATGCCACTGTCAGGTGCAAAACCGCCACGCCCACCTGCCGTGAGAAAACGATCCCAGTTTTGGGTCACACGTGGTCCCATTTGCGCAAGCTCAAAATCTTCGCGCAACCGTTCCCCAGCATGCACCAACTCATCGTCTAGAAAAGGTGACCCATCTTTATCACGCCGACGGGCAAGCGCGGTTAATGGCGATTCAGAAAGATTGTAGCGCATCCGCTTTGGACGCCCCGTATCGGCGTCAGGCAATACCTTTTCACCCCAGTTACGGTGTTGTTCAGCAAAGGCAGCTTGATCTTCGGCCATACCCAGTGACCCAACAGGTGGTTTTTTGTCGAGCATTTCGGACACAGCCGCACGCCCAGACGGTGTGATTTTATACCGTGTAATCCGACCGGAAGTTTGCGCCGAGATCCAGTTTTTCAACGCCATGGCCTGTGCAATATGACAATCAACCACCGCGGTACGAGTGCTGCTGCCGTTTTTTCCATTCCGCACAACGACAGCCTTATCCATATCAGCTGCGACAGCCAGGACCGCCCCGTTTTCACAGAGACGGCGTAGAATACGAAGCGCGTCTTGCTCAAAAGTGGTCTCATCTGCATTTATTTTGACGTCAAAGCTCATATTTGTCTGTTCCTTAGGTTGAGACGCAGACCCAGCAGCGGATTCAGCATCAAGCCCAGCGGTGGGCGTTTCAAAGTGACGTGCACCTAACCTGCGCAGTTCAGCATCTACCAATGGATCGTCACGACGGGTTTCAACTTTACGAATTTGGCGCAAAATCGTTGACGCGTGACATCCTGCCATTCGTGCCAACGCACGGATCGGCAGTCCTGCTTCGGTATGTGCAAGGTAGATTTGGGCAGGTTTTGGAACCCACGTTGGCAGCGATCTGCCTGATATAACATGTGGTGTCACGTCCATTTTTCGTTTCTCCATCCCCTGTATCGCGGCTGTTATCCACCACTTATCCCCAGTTTTATCCACACAACCTAAAGATGTGCAGGTTACTTGTTGGTTAACAAATGCCAACAATCTCAATCATTGTTTCTAAATGATAAACAGTGGTGAATGGCCCGAACGGCTCTTCACGCTCCGCGCAACACCCGCCTGAGTTGTGCGATAGATTTGGCAATTGGGAGACTGAATTCCCGAGTCGCCATTTTGGAAGGAAAAATTATGCAAGACGTTTTAGTCAGCTTACAGGCTCTGCATCGCCCACAGCTTTTGATGCGCGCTGCACGCATCGGAGCGATGGAATACAAGCGTTCGGCCCATTTGCCCCGCTTGTTAGGCTATGGTCAAATGCCGAAACACGTAGCAGCAATTCTTAGGCTTATGGAACATGAGGATGAGTTGAACAGCCTGCGAAAATTAGGCGAATCCTCTTACAACCTGATCCGTCACATCGATGTCTTGATTGCCATTGTGGGAGAGGCGCGATTGTTGAGCGCCTCTCGGTCAAAGGATTGCAAAACCGTTACATGAACGAATCTGGTTCAGCCGCTTTTTTGGTCGCAACAAAGTCAGCCAGCCCTTCAGCAATGCCCGGATCCAATGCAGGTTGGACATAATCGTTCAACATTTTTTCGACGCGGGCTGTCGCGAGTGCTTGGGTGTCACGTGCGCCTTCGTCTTCCCATGTCTCAAACGGTTTGTAATCCAACAGATCGGATTTCCAGAACGCCGATTTAAAGTTCTTTTGGGTGTGCTCGCAGCCCAAGTAATGCCCACCAGGCCCGACTTCGCGGATCGCGTCCATTGCTTGCGCGTTTTCGTCGATTTCAACACCGCGTGCCAAATGGTGCAACGTGCCCAATTGATCCGCGTCCATCACAAATTTCTCGAACGAGCTGACCAAACCGCCCTCAAGCCAACCACACGAGTGCAACATAAAGTTCACCCCCGCCAGAAGTCCCATGTTCAAGCTGTTGGACGTTTCATATGCAGCTTGCGCGTCTGGCAACTTCGATCCAGTGAACCCACCTGATGAACGATACGGCAGACCCAAACGGCGGGCCAACTGCCCTGCCCCGTATGTGATATGCGCCGCTTCTGGTGTGCCGAATGTTGGCGCGCCAGAGTTCATATCGATTGAGGTCACAAAGGCCCCCATGATCACGGGTGCTCCCTTGCGGATCAATTGGCTGTATGCGATCCCTGCTAAGGCTTCGGCCATAACTTGCGTCAAGGTACCAGCCACAGACACAGGTGCCATTGCACCGCCGACGATGAACGGTGAAATAATGCAGGCCTGATTGTTCCGCGCATAAACTTCCAACGACCCCATCATCACGTCATCAAATGTCATAGGGGAGTTGATGTTGATCAAGCTGGTCATAACCGCGTTCTCTTGAACAAAGTCTTTGCCAAACAGAATACTGGCCATATCAACACTATCTTGCGCACGACTAGGTTCGGTCACCGACCCCATAAATGGCTTATCAGACAGGGTCATGTGCGCGTGCAACATGTCCAAGTGACGTTTATTCACAGCCACATCTGTAGGTTCACAAACCGTGCCACCAGAGTGGTGAAGCCACTTAGACATATAGCCCAGTTTCACAAACTTCTGGAAATCGCCCATTGTTGCATAGCGACGTCCACCCGCAGCATCCCGCACAAAGGGAGGGCCATAAACAGGAGCCAAAACCAGATTGCTGCCACCGATGACAACATTACGTTCGGAATTACGCGCATGCTGGGTAAAGCTAGAGGGTGCAGTAGCGCATAGCTTGCGGGCCAACCCTTTGGGAATACGCACACGTTCGCCGTCGATATCGGCACCAGCATCTTTCCAGCGCTTTAACGCCGCAGGGTTGTCCAGAAAGTTAACACCGACTTCTTCAAGAATTTGCTCGGCATTGGCTTCGATAATACAAAGCGCCTCTTCCGTCAGGATCTCGAAGTTCGGGATATTGCGTTGGATGTATTTGGCCGTCTCAAAGGACACTGCCGTACGTTCTGCGCGGCGTGCTGCCCCGCCACCACCGCGTGCACGTCGTGTAGGTGTTGCTGTTTCAGACATGATGATCCCCTATACATCTATAGTGCTTGGGTGGCTGATACCTGAGTGATCGCCCGCGTCACCCTGAAATTGCGGCTATGCAGGGAAAAAAGCGACATCTGCCCTGCTCATTCAAAGTTGGGCCATCCATGTCTGTTCCCATCTTGAAAGCCCCGCAACATCTGCATATTGCGTAAGTATGACACAAATACATGACCGCCTCCTCATCATCGACTTCGGTAGCCAAGTGACGCAGCTGATTGCACGCCGCTTACGCGAACTGAATGTTTATTGCGAAATC
>JBLHPE010000157.1:0-5596 GCA_047624005.1 Ascidiaceihabitans sp. | reverse complement strand
CGCCTCCAAAGCTGCTGTGCATCAGATAACCAAAATCATGGCCAAAGAACTCGCGGGGCACCACGTCACCGTAAACGCCCTTGCGCCGGGGCCATTTGTGTCGCGGATGACAGCGTTTGCCACTGCGAATGAAGGTATGCGAGAGAAAGTGGGCCACGACGTGCCATTGGGGCGTGTCGGGCGCGACGAAGACATTGCTGGCTGCATGCAGTTCCTTTGCGGCAAAGGCGGTAGCTTCCTGACAGGTGCCATTTTACCAGTATCTGGAGGCATCCAAGTGATGTCTGGTCCTAACCTTTTCCGCGCTGCACTAGGAGGATAGCTGATGATCCGCTTCGATGATCGTGTGGCAATTGTAACAGGCGCAGGCGTAGGACTTGGTCGCAGCCATGCTTTAGGGTTGGCCGCGCGGGGTGCCAAAGTTGTTGTGAACGACCTTGGTGTTGGCCAAGACGGCACTGGTAAATCATCTGATGCTGCCCGCGCTGTCGTAGCAGAAATTGAAGCTATGGGCGGCGAAGCATTTGTACATGGCGCTGATGTCTCAAATATCGATCAAGTCTCTGACATGGTTGCACAAACCATGAAACGTTGGGGGCGGGTTGATATTCTGGTCAACAACGCTGGCATCCTTTTGGATAAATCATTTGCAAAGATGACGTTGGCTGACTTTCGCAAGGTTGTAGATGTGCACCTTATGGGCAGCACCAATTGCTGTCATGCGGTTTGGCCAATTATGCGAGAGCAGAAATTCGGTAGGATTGCGCTTACGTCCTCAGCCTCTGGTCTTTACGGTAATTTTGGTCAGTCAAATTATGGCGCGGCTAAAGCCGCTATGTTGGGATTGATGAACGTCCTGCACCACGAAGGCGCCCGCAACAACATCCATATCAATACATTGGCACCGACAGCCGCAACGCGGATGACCGAAAACCTGTTGCCGCCAGAAGCCCTCGAACTTCTAGCACCTGAAACGATTACGCCTGGCCTACTATATCTGTTAAGCGAAGACGGGCCGTCCAAAATCATCCTTAGTGCCGGCGCTGGATGTTTCGCGCAAACACGGGTTTATGAAACCCAAGGTACTATTATCACTGGCGAGATCACTCCTGAAGCCGTGGCACAGAGCTGGAACAAAATCACTGACCCAACGGGTCAAGAAGAACTACAAGACGCCTTCAGCCAAACTCGTAAATACGCCAAGCGGGCGGCAGATGCGCACAACATAAAACTCGATTGGTAACTTAGAAATGACCCCTAATTCATTTTGCCAAATAAACTCCGGGGTTTGGGGCACCGCCCCATTCAAGGCCCCGATTCAACAAAACCAAAAGGAAAATCATCATGCGTGACGCAGTCATCGTTTCCACAGCCCGCACACCCATCGGCAAAGCCTATCGCGGATCATTCAACGCAACAACGCCACAGGCGCTTGCAGCACACGCAATAGAACACGCTGTCAAACGCGCGGGGATCGATGGTGGCGAAATCAGCGATTGTGTTATCGGTGCCGCTCTTCAACAGGGTCACTCTGGCGGTAACATTGCTCGCCAAGCTGCCATTCGCGCGGGTTTGCCTGTAACTGTCGCTGGCATGTCGTTGGACCGTCAATGCGCTTCAGGCATGATGGCAATTGCGACGGCTGCCAAACAAGTTGTCATGGACGGCATGGATATTGTTATCGGTGGTGGCGTTGAAAGCATCTCGATGGTTCAAACACCTGAAATGCGTGTTGCTGCGGACAAATGGTTGAAGCAAAACAAGCCTGAAATGTATATGACAATGCTGGAAACGGCTGAGAACGTAGCAGAGCGTTACAACATCTCTCGCGAAGCACAGGACGAATACGCGGCAAGGTCTCAAGAACGCACGCATCAGGGACAGCAATCAGGCAAGTTCGATGATGAAATTGTCGCTATGTCCACCACGATGATGATGCAGAACAAAGAGACAAAAGAGATCACCTCGCATGACGTGACTGTGGAAAAAGACGAAGGCAACCGTCCGGGTACATCTGCTGAAAGCCTTGCAGGTTTAAAGCCTGTGTTCAAAGATGGAATGAACCTTGCAGAGGGTAAATTCATCACCGCGGGCAACGCCTCGCAACTGTCCGACGGTGCGTCCGCTGCTGTCGTGATGGAAGCGTCCTTAGCCGAAAAGAAAGGCTTGCAACCACTTGGTCGATATGTCGGTGTGATGGCGGCTGGCTGTGAACCTGATGAGATGGGCATCGGTCCCATCTACGCTGTGCCAAAATTGCTAAAAGCACATGGCCTGAAAATGGATGATATTGGTTTGTGGGAGTTGAACGAGGCATTCGCAAGCCAAGTTCTGGCGTCTCGCGATACATTGGGCATTCCCGATGAAATCTTGAACGTAAACGGTGGTGCTATCTCGATCGGTCACCCTTATGGCATGTCTGGCGCACGTATGGTTGGCCACGCGCTGATCGAAGGTAAACGTCGCGGCGCAAAATATGTGGTCTGCACAATGTGTGTTGGCGGCGGCATGGGCGCTGCAGGCCTATTTGAAGTACTCTAATAAATGGGGCGGGCAATTTGTCCGCCTCACTTTCAAAACCGATAAGGTGGGCGTGTTCCCATCACAAATTTAAGGAACCCACGCATGGCCCGAGACGATTCACACCTGCCAAAAGCATTGCAAGGCCTTCGGGTCCCGATGGTTGCGTCACCATTGTTTATCATTTCTGTTCCAGAATTGGTTATTGCGCAGTGCAAAGCTGGCATCGTTGGATCGTTCCCAGCCCTAAATGCACGTGAAGGTGAGGGGGAACACCCCCTGTTGGACACATGGTTGACCCAGATCGAGGAAGAGCTGGATCGCTATAACCAAGCCAACCCAGATGCTCCGGCCGCGCCGTTTGCGGTAAATCAGATTGTGCACCGCTCAAACGCACGATTGGATCGTGACCTTGAAATTTGTGTAAAACACAAAGTCCCAATTTGGATAACGTCCCTTGGCGCACGGGTTGAAGTAAACGAGGCCGCACATTCGTGTGGCGGTATCGTCTTGCACGATATCATCAACAATAAATTTGCCCATAAAGCGATAGAAAAAGGCGCGGACGGTTTGGTTGCCGTCGCTGCGGGTGCAGGAGGGCATGCTGGGCAACAATCGCCTTTGGCTTTGATAAGCGAAATTCGCGAATGGTTCGACGGACCATTGCTGTTGTCGGGTGCAATTGCCACTGGGGCATCGTTGCTTGCGGCACGCGCAATGGGTGCCGATCTGGGGTATACTGGTACGCCATTTATTGCAACGGATGAGGCAAATGCCCAACAAGAATACAAGGATATGATTGTCCAATCTGGTGCAGACGACATTGTTTATTCATCCTTGTTTACAGGCGTTTGGGGCAACTATTTGCGAGGGTCTGTTGAAGCCGCAGGTATGGACCCCGACAATTTACCCCAAGCAGAGAGCACGTCGATGAACTTTGGCGAGGGATCGTCAAAACCAAAAGCATGGAAAACAATTTGGGGCTCAGGGCAGGGGATTGGCGCTGTCAAATCCGTTGGACCTGCAGGCGATATTGTCAAACGCATGGGCGAGGAATATGAGGCAGCAGGTAAAAAACTTGCGGCGGAGTTTTCCTAATGGCTGAATTGATTGTTGTGCGCCACGGTCAAGCTGCCTTTGGTCAGGACAATTATGATCAACTGTCTGATGTTGGCCATCAACAATCAAAACTGGTGGGTAAAGCGCTGACAGATATGGGATGGATGCCAGATCGTTTGATCACCGGAACCTTGATCCGCCAGCGCGATACCCTTTCTTCTATGGGCTTTGAAACAGAGCACGAAGAACACGCAGGTTTCAACGAATACGACTTTCACAACTTATTACAAACGCGTTTTGCAGATGGGGTGCCTGATCTGGTGATCGGGGATCGAAAAACCCACTTTCGCACCCTACGTGAAACAATCTTGGAGTGGCAACGTGGTGGGTTGAATGGGGCAAGTGAAAGCTGGCTAGATTTTTCGACCCGCGTTGCCGATGCATTGGAATTTGCAACAAATACGGATGCACGGCGCGTCCTTGTGGTGTCGTCTGGTGGACCCATTGGGCAAATGACCGCAAACAGCCTAAATGCGCCGGATCCGATGATGATGGAGTTGAACCTTCAGGTCAAAAACACGTCTTTTACCAAATTTATCTTTTCCAAAGGCCGCGTTTTTCTGCAAGGCTTTAACGCAACACCTCATTTGGACGTTTCAGAGAACGCCCATTTGCTGACTTACAGCTAAAGGGACCGCCATGACGACCGACACACAGACCCTCGACCTTGATGCCGTTGGCGCATACCTCAAATCCAACTTGGATGGATTTGAAGGGCCCATTGAGGCCGAGAAATTTGCAGGCGGTCAATCAAACCCAACGTTCCTTTTGAAGACACCAAGCCGCAATTTCGTACTGCGCCGCAAACCACCGGGGAAGCTGTTGAAATCGGCCCATGCCGTTGATCGCGAATACCGCGTTCAAAAAGCATTGGCGGGGACTGATGTACCTGTCTCAAAGATGCACCTTCTTTGTGAAGATGATGAAATCATTGGATCATCCTTTTACATTATGGATCAAGTCAAAGGCCGTAATTTCAACGAACCGACACTTGATCAACTCACTAAAGCTGATCGTGGGGCCGTGATTGGTGACATGAACCGTGTCTTGGCTGCATTGCATGACGTTGATATCGATAGCGTTGGTTTGGCTGACTACGGTCCTCCTGGTCACTATGTTGAGCGTCAAATTGGCCGTTGGTCCAAACAGTACCGCGCGTCCGAAACCGAAACGATCCCCGCGATGGATCGATTGATGGATGCCTTAGCAGAACAGATGCCGGCCGACGATGGACAACGCACCTTGGTCCATGGCGACTACCGTATCGACAATATGATTTTTAACGCCACGGGCACCGATTGCATGGCCGTTTTGGACTGGGAACTGAGCACGATAGGGCATCCCTACGCCGACTTGGCATCAGTCATCATGCAGTGGCAATTGCCTGCGGGAAGCGAAGGTCGTGGATTGATGGGAGTTGATCGTACAGCGTTAGGCCTGCCCAGTGACGAAGCATTTATCGCGCAATATTGTGAGCGTCGTGGGTTAAATGATATCGACAATTTTGGCTACTACGTTGGATTCTGCTTCTTTCGTATGGCGGCAATTATTCAAGGTGTTCTAAAGCGTGCCTTAGATGGAAACGCATCAAATCCAGAACGGGCAATGAAAGTTGGGGCGTTTGTTCCAATCTTTGCTGAAAATGGATTGAAGGCTCTTGAGCGAGGTTAAATTGTGAATGACGTAGATATATCCGTTGGTCTTGAGGACGAGGAAAAAGACCGTAATTTCATCACGGCTTTAGCCCGTGGTTTGGATATATTGCGTTGCTTTCGACCTAACGAAATTGAATTGACGAACCAAGATTTTGCGCAGCGCACTGGTTTACCCAAGCCTACAGTGTCACGTCTAACCCATACGCTCTGCGTTTTGGAGTACCTGGTTTTAGACGCCCGAACAGGGACTTATCGGCTTGGGGCAGGGGTTCTGAAACTTGGGTTTGGTGTGTTATCTGCTA
>JBLHPE010000156.1:0-5605 GCA_047624005.1 Ascidiaceihabitans sp. | reverse complement strand
AGGTGGATGAATGTCTCCGAACCGGTGATCTCGGTCACAGTCAACTTACCGGTAAATGACAACGCATCAGCGACCTCTTTTTCCAGCTTCAGATGGTTTGGCCTAAACCCTGCAATATAATGGCCATCGGCCAACCCTGCGAATGCACCAGAGGCTGCTGTCACGAATTGTCCATCGCCAAAATCAAGGCGGCTGTCTGTTTTTTGTACCGTCAGAAAATTCATTGGCGGATCAGAGAAAACCCGCGCCGTCGTTGCATTGACAGGTTGGCGGTAGACGGTGGGCGTTTTGTCAAATTGGGTGATATTGCCTTCCCAAATTGTGGCCGTATTCCCGCCAAGCAAAAGTGCCTCTTCAGGCTCGGTCGTGGCGTAGACAAAAATTGAACCCGCCTCTTCAAATATCTTCGGGATTTCGGCACGCAATTCTTCGCGCAGCTTATAATCGAGATTGGCCAATGGCTCGTCCAGCAACACAAGTCCGGCATCTTTCACCAATGCACGAGCCAGCGCGCACCGCTGTTGTTGACCGCCTGATAGTTCAAGCGGTTTGCGGTCAAGCAATGCCGGGGCCAGCTTCATCAAATCAGCAGCTTTTTTGACAGCCACATCGATCTGATCTTTTGATTGCCCCAAAAGCCGCATCGGGCTGGCAATGTTGTCATAAACTGTCATCGACGGGTAATTGATGAATTGCTGATACACCATCGCTACGCCGCGATCTTGCACGCGCATGCCAGTGACGTCCTTACCGCCCCAGATTATCTTCCCGGTATTTGGCACATCCAGGCCTGCCATCAAGCGCATCAATGATGTCTTGCCCGAAGACGTTGGTCCCAACAGCACGTTCATCGTGCCGCTTTGCAGCGTTAGGTCGGTGGGGTAGATATGTGTCTGGCCGTTCATGACCTTGGACACACCCTCTAAAATTAGTGACATTTCTCTCTCCCCTCGCAGTTCACACTGCGCGCTGCTGCAAACGTGTGGCGGACAGCCATGCGTCCAGCGCCTTGATTTCTAGTGACGTCAGCCGCAGGCCAAGTTTTGACCTGCGCCAAACGACGTCTTCTGCTGTCTGTGCAAACTCTTTATCCAAAAGCCAAATGACTTCGCTTGCAGTCAAATTGGCCCCAAAATTTTGACCAAGGTCAGCGGCGGCTTTTGCATCTCCCAGCACAAGGAACGCATCCGTACCGTAAGCCTTGACCAAACGATCCGTCCATCGTCCAGTTAAAAAAGGATATCGCGCAAGCAGCTTCGCGCCCAACGCGGGCACTCCGTCAACTGGAAAGTCCCCCCCCGGCAACGGCACGCCAGCCGTCCAAACAGAGGTTTTGCCATCGAAGAATGGCGCGATCATTTCAAGAGCAGTCTCAGCGAGTTTCCGGTAGGTCGTGATTTTGCCACCAAAAATATTCAAGATTGGCGCACCCGCGGACTGATCCACTTTCAATACATAATCACGTGTCGCAGCTGCGGCGGAACTTGCGCCGTCATCATACAAGGGACGCACACCTGAATAAGACCAAACAACGTCATCATCTGAAATGTCTTTCTTTAGGTATTCAGATGCAAATTTCAGCAGGTAAGTCTGTTCTTCTGGCGTGCAAACCGGCGATTGTGTGGCGTCAGGATGATCCGCGTCTGTCGTGCCTATCAATGTAAAATCGGTCTCGTAAGGGATCGTGAAAATGATCCGCCCGTCGGCTCCTTGGAAGAAATAGCATTTGTCATGATCATAGAGCTTGCGGGTCACGATATGGCTGCCGCGTACAAGTCGAACGCCTTCAGACGCATTTATCCGAACGGTGTTGCGAATGATGTCTTCGACCCACGGACCACCTGCGTTTACCAACATGCGGGCATGTACCGTGCGCTGTTTGCCGTCTTGCTTTTCAAGAGTGACATGCCAGATGCCGTCGATCTGATGGGCGCTTGATACCTTCGTACGCACATTAATGCGCGCGCCGCGCTCTTGTGCGTCACGTGCGTTTAAAACCACCAAGCGGCTGTCTTCGATCCAACAATCAGAGTACTCAAACGCCTTCTTAAATCGATCCTCAAGCGGGGTGCCCTCTGGGGTGCCGGGCAAATCAATGGATGTCGTTCCCTTTAGTATTTTTCGACCGCCCAAATTGTCATAGAGGAACAAGCCGAACCGAATAAGCCAAGCAGGGCGACGCCCTTTCATCCATGGCATAACGATACTGAGTAGTTTGGAGGTCGGTGTGTCCCCCTCGAACCGCATATCTTTGTGGTACGGTAAAACAAACCGCATAGGCCAAGAAATATGGGGCATCGCGCGCAACAGCGTCTCGCGTTCGATCAACGCCTCGCGGACCAGACGGACTTCCCAATATTCAAGGTAGCGCAAGCCGCCATGAAAAAGCTTGGTCGATGCAGAGGATGTTGCAGAGGCAAGATCATTCATCTCGGCCAGTTCAACGGACATACCTCGGCCAGCCGCATCGCGGGCAATACCGCATCCATTGATGCCGCCACCGATGACAAACAGGTCAACAACATCGTGTTGTTCGTGATGATCCAATGAAGCCTCCCCCCCAGCTTAAAATCTACCGCAGCCTCCCAGCATGCGACGTTGGGTCACACAACACTAAAATGGACCACCAATCAATAACGAATGTTCGTTTGTGTTCGTTTCTCGGGTATCTTCCTGAAATTTATATTCAATATCTTCTTATTTTCCGTTGTTTTGGTCTTATTAGTGAGTTCTTGGCGTCTTCTACTCTTGACGTTAATGCAAGACCTCTGGTTGTTTATAGCGAATACTTGGCAACGTAATGCCGTTCGAATCGGGGAAACATTGGTCTCAAATTTCAGGCAAAAAGAGATACTCGAACTCGCCCGTAAAGACGGCAAAGTGACAGTCGATGGTCTTGCCTTACTCTACAATGTGACAGTGCAAACGATCCGGCGCGATCTGTCTGATCTGGCGGATAGCGGGCGACTTGTTCGGGTCCACGGTGGGGCGATGGTGCCATCTGGTGTTGTGAACATCATCTATAAAGAGCGCCGCCGCGTGAATGAAGCTGGCAAAAAGGCAATTGCAAAAAGGTGCGCCAAAGAGATCCCTGACGGGGCCTCAGTGTTTATGAATATTGGGACAAGTACAGAAGCTGTCGCTGAAGAATTGTTGGACCACGAGAACTTATTGGTTGTCACCAATAACCTTAATATTGCCAATACACTGGCGGCAAATCCTAGCTGTGAGATCATCTTGGCGGGTGGTGTGTTGCGCCGTGCAGATGGAGGGATTGTGGGAGGATTGACCGTGGAAATGGTCAAGCGTTTCAAATTCGACTATTCCGTTTTGGGGTGCTCGGCAATCGATGCCGATGGCGATATGCTAGATTTT
Source organism: Ascidiaceihabitans sp. (assembly GCA_047624005.1). GTDB lineage: Bacteria > Pseudomonadota > Alphaproteobacteria > Rhodobacterales > Rhodobacteraceae > Ascidiaceihabitans. Next base: position 2,230 of record JBLHPE010000156.1, on the reverse strand, counting down.
GACGATCAAGAAATTATGGTAACGAACACTGCTATCCATCGATCACGTAACGTGATGGTTGTGGCCGATCAGTCAAAGTTTGAACGTAAGGCTCCGCTGACGATTTGTTCGCTTGCAGATGTTGCTGTGCTGTTCACAGACGGCAAATTACCGTCCGAATTAATGGAGAACTGCATCAATTGGGAAACGGAAGTTGTAAGCGTCTAAGCTATCAAGAAACGGATATTCGCGGAGTGTGATATGAAAAATCGCGACAACACCGGTTGGCTATACGTACTTCCCGCAATACTAATTCTTGGGCTTGTTGGGCTCATCCCACTGATCACCGTGATAAACTATTCATTCTTCGAAATTTTCATTTTGGATGCGCGGTTCTGGGTTGGAACGGAATGGTATGCGCAGATCATCGGATCAAACCGATTTTGGGCAAGTTTCGGGCGCAGCACCTTATTCTCGATGCTGGTTTTGATCATTCAGATACCCCTCGGAATAGCAATCGCGCTTTGTATTCCCAGAGGCAAAGCCTGGGTTGGCTTAACCCTCGCTGTGATAGCGCTTCCGCTGTTGGTACCATGGAATATGATCCCCTCTTTGTGGCTGAGCCTGCTCAACCCAGAGACAGGCATACTAGGCCGAATGATGCCGCACATTGGGTGGCCTGCGGACTGGAAACTCTCGGCGACCCACACATGGATGGTCCTCATTGCGATGGATGTCTGGCATTGGACCAGCTTGGTGGTGATCTTGTGCTACGGGGCGCTCACCACTATCCCAACCGCCCATTATCAAGCAGCAGCTATTGACGGTGCAGGGCCATGGCGGGTGTTTCGATTCATTCAGTTTCCCAAACTGCAGCATGTTCTAGTAATGGCAGTCCTTTTGCGTTTCATGGATTCTTTTATGATCTATACCGAAGCCTTTCCTATCAATGCAGGTGGGCCAAACGGTGCGACCATGTTCCTTGCCGTCGATCTGGGTGAAGATATCAAGGCATTCAACTATGGTCCGTCTGCTGCGCGATCTGTCCTGTATTTCCTAATTGTTCTGACTGTGGCCTGGGCTTTTACCAAAACTCAAGACAAGCTCGATCGCGAGCACGCGCAATGAGCGCATTAAGCCGGTACCTTCCAATGATAAAACGCATAGGCTTGATGTGTTTTATCATCTTCGCCTGCCTTCCCCTCGCACAAATGACGATGATTAGCTTCATAGCGACTTTGCCCACAGTAGAAAACGAAGTTGGCACGGCGACTTTTAGCAATTATTTGGGTATTTGGACTGACCCACATTTACGCGCGGCATTTGGCAATTCTATCGCCTACGTTTTGATCAATATCTGCATAACGGTTCCCATAGCGGTCCCTGCGGCCTATGCCTTCTCGCGCATGTCATTCTTGGGCGACAAACATTTGTTCCTTGCCTTCATCGCATTTCGGATCACACCGCCTGTGGTGCTGACATTGCCGATCTTTCAGCTGTTTTCAAACCTTGGAATCGTGAATTCAGTATGGGGAATTGCACTTGCCCATTGTCTCTTCAATCTGCCTATCTCGATTTGGATTTTGCAGGGCTTCATTTCAGCAATTCCCAAAGAAATGGATGAAGCCGCCTTTCTCGACGGATATTCCCGCCCACGGTTTATTTGGACGTTCTTGCTGCCCCAAATTCCCTCTGGCATCGCCGTAACCGCGTTCTTTTGCTTTATGTTTTCATGGGTAGAAGTGGTTTTTGCACGTATCCTTACCACAACTAACGGAAAACCAATCAGCATGGCGATCAATGCTCTTTTCGGCTTTCAGACTGACATTGGTTTGGTGATGGCGGTCACCTTCGCATCGATGATGCCAGGCGCAGTGTTTTTATTTGCGATGCGAAACCACCTTTCGCGAGGTTTCAGGATCGGACGTATTTAAGGCAAAAATACAACGTGGTTTGGGCATCGGTACTGCTGCTGCTGACACGAGGCAACGAAAGCGGTCTTTGAAGCAGGTGCAGCTTGTGGTTGGCTTGCTCGCATAGCAGATCTCTGAACCGTAAGAATGCTGTGTAATGATCGAATGGCAGCTTTGGGGAAGCTGCACCGCAGCGATCGACCCCATCACTAAGGTCCGCTCTGGGCCGGAAGCGGCAGCATACATTATGGACGGGGATCCAGCGCCGACAAATCTTGTTTAATTTGCTCGGCCTCTTTGCGCGTGTCTGGTTCAATGTCATTACGTTTCAGAAACGT
>JBLHPE010000155.1:0-5614 GCA_047624005.1 Ascidiaceihabitans sp. | reverse complement strand
AAATCAAAGCACTTGAGATCCAGTTGTTGGCAGCAAAAAAGGTCGAATTGCGCAATTATGTGACCCAAGCCCGCAACGGGTTTTATTTTATCTATGGCAACGCAGCACCTGACGATGAGGATGCCAAAAAGCAAGTTAGTCAAATCCTGTCCGCGATGATCTATGGCACAGACGGTTTCTTTTTCGTCTATGATTACGATGGCACAAACCTTGTTAGCCCGCGCCAAACCGAACGGATTAATCAAAATTGGTCGGGTGAAAAAAACAGCGTAGGCGTCCCAGTTGTAGATGAATTGCTGCGTATAGCGCGGCAAGGTGACGGATATTTGACACATCTTTGGTCCAAACCATCCACGGGCAAAGACGCGCAAATGATTACATACGTGACATCTTTTCCATCATGGCGGTGGGCCGTTGGAACAGGTGTCTTTATCGACGATGTTTTATCATCAGTCGCAACAGCGCGGGCCGAGGTTGAGGCCCGCGTTCGAAGTACCTTTGGCTATATCTCGGTCATTACACTTGCTGCGCTGGTCTTGGTGTTTGGATCAGGAATGGTGATCAACTTTCGCGAACGCCGCTTGGCTGATGCGAAATTAAAGAAACTTACCCAGCGGGTGTTTGACGCACAAGAAGAAGAACGCGGCCGTGTGGCACGGGAATTGCATGATGGGATCAGCCAAATCCTTGTTGGCGTCCGTTTTGCCTTGGACAGTGCGCGAAGACGGTTACTTCAGGGCGAACCTGATGCTGGCAGCTCGCTTGAACAAGGCATCGACAATTTGGGGACGGCAATTACAGAGGTGCGCCGGATCAGCCGGGATTTACGCCCCGGTGTCCTTGATGATCTTGGACTAGGCCCTGCCCTTAAATCCTTAGTTGAAGAATTTGAAAAACGTACCGGCATTGATACCGAATTTGACACTGTCGTCTTTCGCAATCGTCTGGATCAAAACGCCAAGATCGCGCTCTACCGCATCGCGCAAGAAGCGTTAACAAATATTGAACGCCATGCTGGGGCCACCCATGTCACGGTAGACTTACGTGGACACAAGAAGGGGGCGACCCTAAAAATCTGCGACAATGGGTGTGGTCTGAACCAGTCACGACACAACCGCGGTGCCGGAATTGGTCTGCGCAACATGCAAGAACGCGTCGAGCAGTTGGACGGGGAATTGCGGATAAAATCCTTGCGTGGACAAAGCAAAGGCACTGTTATCGAAGCGACTGTCCCCTTGACCCGACTGCTCTCACCTGAAACCACTGCGCAACCAATCAAATGAGCCAATGCATGACCCCGCCTATCCGCGTCCTAATAGTTGATGATCACCCCATGGTCGCCCAAGGCATTCAATCCGTCCTTGAAAGTTTTGATGAGCTAGAGATTGTCGGGGTGCTGAACAATGGCCGTGCAGTCGTCGATCAACTAGAAAGCCTAAACCCAGATGTCATCCTGATGGACCTGAACATGCCCGAAATGGGCGGGTTAACAGCCACAGAAATGGTCATTGAACAACGTCCCGGCACACGGGTTTTGGTTTTGTCGATGCATGATAGTCCTGAATACATTTCTTCTGCCCTTGCGCACGGTGCCATGGGATATGTTCTAAAAGATGTCCCAACGGACGAGATAAAGCTGGCCATCGATGCGGTCATGCGCGGCGAGAAGTATCTGTGCACTGGCGCCGCAGGATCGTTGGAACCGAAATCCAATGGTGCGCGTGAAGCCCTTACAGGCCGAGAGCAGACAATTCTGTTGCAGTTGGCCCAAGGCAATTCAAACAAAGACGTCGCTATTGAATTGGAAATATCCGTTCGTACTGTCGAAACGCATCGTAAAAATATCAAACGCAAGCTGGGCATCTCATCAACCGCTGGGTTAACGCGATACGCAATGGAACATGGTGTTCTTCAAGGGACCGGAACTGTTCTGTAAGACAATCACGTCGATGGACTTGGCAGAATCACAGTGGCTGGGAAATGCACCCTGATTTTTCTAAAAGTTCTGCGCTTGGCACCCTAAACGCAATAAAATGTCGAAAAATACCACCCTCGCGACACTTTTTCTTCTGACAGGCTGTTGACGCCCCCGAAACTGAACCATAATGTACGCTCATGCAATCGAGAGGCCCGTAGGGTATGACCACCGTCGTCGTCATTCTAAGAAATCAGCGCATGGTCCGGTAACGGAACGCCATAATGGTACCCATGCGCCCCCGCCAAAACGGGGGCTTTTTTTTGCACAATTGAAAACTTACAGCTTTAAAACGGAGCCAGACAAATGACACGCCAAATGAGTGGAGCGAAAATGGTTGTTCAAGCCCTGATTGATCAGGGTGTGGACACAGTATTTGGATACCCAGGTGGCGCGGTCCTCCCGATTTACGACGCTATTTTTCAGCAAAATCAAATCAAGCATGTTTTAGTCCGCCACGAGCAAGGTGCTGTTCACGCGGCCGAGGGTTACGCCCGCTCAACTGGTAAACCAGGCGTTTGCCTTGTGACCTCAGGCCCAGGTGCAACCAATGCCGTAACAGGTTTGACTGACGCGTTGTTGGACAGCATCCCGATCATCGTTTTGACCGGACAAGTACCAACATTCATGATCGGCTCAGACGCTTTTCAAGAAGCCGATACCGTTGGTATCACGCGTCCATGCACCAAACACAATTGGCTGGTAAAAGAAACGGACGCACTGGCAGGTGTACTTCACGAGGCATTCCACGTTGCAACCAGCGGTCGTCCGGGTCCAGTTTTGGTCGACATTCCTAAGGACGTGCAGTTTGCAGATGGCGAATATCAGGCCCCTAAACCGTCCACCTCACGCTATCAGCCTACAGTAAAAGGCGACATGGACGAGATCACACAACTGGTCGCTGCCATTGAAAAAGCAGAGCGTCCACTTTTCTACACTGGTGGTGGCGTCATCAATTCCGGCACAGGTGCTAGCCAACTGCTGCGTGAATTGGTCGCCGGAACTGGGTTTCCGATCACTTCAACGTTGATGGGCCTTGGTGCTTATCCAGCTTCAGGCGACAATTGGCTTGGCATGTTGGGCATGCACGGATTGTATGAAGCCAACATGGCGATGCATGACTGTGATTTGATGATCAATATCGGCGCGCGATTTGATGACCGGATCACCGGTCTGATCAGCGAGTTTAGCCCCGATTCAATAAAGGCCCACATTGATATTGATCCTTCCTCGATCAACAAAGTTATCCGCGTAGATATCCCGATTGTCGGCGATGTTGGTCATGTTTTGGAAGACCTGCTAAAGGTCTGGAAATCACGCGGACGCAAGACAAATAGCGCAGCCGTTGGAAAATGGTGGGGCCAGATCAAGGAATGGCAATCTATTGATTGCTTAAAATTCACCCAAAAAGGCAAAGTCATAAAGCCGCAATACGCTTTGTCGCGGCTTGAAGCGTTGACCAAAAAGCATGATCGCTACATCACCACAGAAGTTGGCCAGCACCAAATGTGGGCCGCTCAATACTTGGGCTTTGAAGATCCAAATCGCTGGATGACATCAGGTGGTCTGGGCACGATGGGCTATGGTTTCCCAGCATCTATTGGTGTGCAAATGGGCAATCCTGACTCCTTGGTAATCAATGTAGCCGGTGAAGCAAGCTGGCTAATGAACATGCAAGAGCTGGGTACGGCGATGCAATACAACCTGCCCGTCAAACAGTTTATCCTGAACAATGAACGTCTTGGCATGGTCCGTCAGTGGCAAGAATTGCTGCACGGCGAACGTTATTCATCCAGTTGGTCCGAATCTTTGCCAGATTTTGTGAAATTGGCGGAAGCTTTTGGTGCCAAGGGTATCCTTTGTTCTGATCCAGATGATCTGGATGATGCGATCATGGAAATGTTGAACTACGACGGCCCTGTCTTGTTTGATTGCTTGGTCGAGAAACATGAAAACTGTTTCCCAATGATCCCATCAGGCAAAGCCCATAACGAGATGTTACTTGGCGAGGCAGAAACGCAAGGCGTCATCGACGCTAAAGGGTCAGTGATGGTCTAATTCAGTCGGGCGACGGAAACGTCGCCTGAACTCAGCACCTACATTGGACGCAATGTCGTTTTTACTGGCAAAAGCGAACCAAACTTTTTTGACGAATGGAACCGATATGTCTGCTTTAAAATTAAAACAGGGCGCTTCTGCCCACTCCGCCTACAACCTACGTCCAAATTTCTCTGACGTTATCGAACGTCACACCTTGGCAGTTTTGGTAGACAATGAACCTGGTGCACTTGCACGGGTTATCGGACTGTTTGCGGGCCGTGGGTATAATATTGAAAGCCTGACCGTCGCCGAAGTAGATCACCAAGGGCAGCTGTCCCGGATCACAATCGTCACAACCGGTACCCCACAGGTCATCGAGCAGATAAAAGCCCAACTAGGTCGTATCGTTCTCGTCCACGAAGTTCACGACCTAACGGTTGAGGGCCCTTCCGTGGAACGTGAATTGGCTATGTTTAAAGTCTCTGGCGCTGGTGAAAAGCGGGTCGAAGCACTGCGCTTGGCCGACATTTTTCGCGCAAACGTGGTTGATAGCACGCTTGAGACGTTTGTCTTTGAAATCACGGGTGCACCTGCAAAGATTGACGCTTTTGCAGATCTAATGCGGCCATTGGGTTTGATAGATGTTGCAAGAACCGGTGTCGCCGCGCTGTCACGAGGCGACTGAACAGAATTACGTCCTACATCAATTGTGTTTGGGTTTAACTAAATTCAGACAGCTATTTCTGCGGGAAGGTCCGATGCGACATTGGCTGGTGTAGGGCTGGGAAATGCCAGTACTTTACCCAGATGGGTTTCTGCGGCTTGCGCGTTATCGACCAAGCCAACTGCAACATCACTGCTGTCATACCGAGTCAAAAGTATCGGGTTATTTACGCGGCGCAAATCGCCATCTATCTCAATATCAAATTCTAAAATATCGCCCTCAGCCAATTGACCAAGGTTGTCATACTGCGTGCTTCCACATCCAAGGAACGCCAAATCTCCTTGATCTTCGCACCAAACGACCGCTTTACGTTCTTGCTTGTCGCTCCAAAGGATTACACCAATCATAATTATTTGACCTTCCTGCTAAGTCCATAAAACGAGATATGTCAGTCTAGGCATACGGCTATTTCCGCAACGCCAGCTTGCATTTTGTGTCGAAGGACGTATCATAGTGGTGCTACTAAGTGTCGGCAGTGATGCCACTTGACGTCAACCCTGTCTGCAAGCGCCCAATTAGCGAAAATCAGCATCATCTTGTGATGCCTAATTTAAACTAAGAGGGCCAAAAATGGGAAAAGAACTCCAAAAACCTGCTGAATTGCGTAGTATGTTTGGATCAAACTTGCGCAATTTGGCAAAAGAATTTGCATCTATATCAGAGCTATCACGCCAGCTTGGGATAAATAGAACGCAATTTAATCGTTACCTTTCGGGCGAAAGCTTTCCACGCCCCGATGTTTTAGCACGTATACTGAGAGTCATTGAGGACCCGAAGAAATTGTTGATGTTTGCACGGGAATAGATTCTTCTTCGCCTATGATCCGTCCCAAATTTCTTTCCGGCGAAGACCGCTGCGAGCTTTTGAGCTGTGTG
>JBLHPE010000154.1:0-5618 GCA_047624005.1 Ascidiaceihabitans sp. | reverse complement strand
TTCCTCAACTACAAACGAAATATCACCGCCGCGACGGAATACAGCCGAGATCATGCGGGTTAACGCAACAGTCCATGCAAAATGTTCCATATTCTTGGAGTTGATAAACACCTCGAATGGACGGCGATGACCACCGTGGATCACATCGTTTATTGTAATGTAGATAGCATGTTCGCTGTCTGGCCATTTCACTTTGTATGTGTTGCCTTCCAACGCTTCGGGACGATCTAAGGGTTCGGCCATATAGATTACGTCGGCTCCCAAATCGACCTGCGGAGCCTCCTCGGACGCTTCCGACACGGTCAAAACTGATCCGGTTACATCGTTGGGACGATAGGTTGTGCAACCTTTGCAGCCTGTGTCCCACGCCTCCATATAAACCTCTTTGAACGACGCGAAATCGATGTCCTTGGGACAGTTGATCGTCTTAGAGATCGAACTATCGACCCACTTCTGAGCTGCCGCTTGCATCTTGACGTGGTCCAACGGGGCCAGTGTTTGTGCGTTGACGAAATAGTCAGGAAGCTCTTTGTCGCCGAATTTGTCGCGCCACATTTGTACGGCATAATCGACCACTTCTTCTTCGGTACGCGATCCGTCTTTTTGAAGAACTTTGCGGCTGTAAGCATAAGCGAACACAGGCTCGATGCCTGAGCTGACGTTGCCTGCATAAAGACTGATCGTGCCAGTTGGGGCGATGGAAGTCAGCAAAGCATTGCGAATGCCATGTTCTGCAATTTCAGCCCGCACATCATCGTCCATCATCTTCATCGTGCCAGACGCCAAGTATCCATCTGCATCGAACAATGGGAATGCACCCTTCTCTTTCGCCAGATCGACAGAGGCTAGATACGCCGCGCGGGCAATCGCCTTCAGCCATTCTTCGGTTTGACGCGCTGCGTTGTCAGAACCGTAGCGCTGACCAACCATCAAAAGCGCATCGGCCAGTCCCGTGACACCAAGGCCAATACGGCGCTTGGCTTGGGCTTCGCGTTCTTGGGCAGGCAACGGGAATTTCGACGCATCCACGACGTTGTCCATCATCCGCACAGCCGTAGCGACCAGATCCGCCAATGCGACTTCATCAATCGCAGCAGCTTTGCCAAAGGGATCGCTGACCAAACGGGCCATATTGATCGAACCTAACAAACACGCACCGTAAGGTGGCAATGGCTGTTCACCGCAGGGGTTTGTGGCCGCAATTGTTTCGCAGTAGTTCAAATTATTCGCGTCATTAATACGGTCGATAAAGATGACACCTGGTTCGGCGTAATCATAGGTCGACTGCATGATCTTATCCCAAAGCTCGAGGGCGCGAACAGTCTTGTAGACCTCGCCGTTGAAAACCAAATCCCACGGGCCGTCTGCCTTAACGGCTTCCATAAACGGATCAGTGATCAGGACCGAGACGTTGAACATACGCAAACGGGCCGCATCCGATTTGGCCGTGATGAAATCGTCAATATCAGGATGGTCACACCGCATCGTCGCCATCATCGCACCACGGCGCGATCCTGCTGACATAATCGTACGGCACATCGAGTCCCAGACATCCATGAACGACAATGGGCCAGATGCATCTGCTGCAACACCTTTGACGTCCGCGCCTTTAGGCCGAATAGTACTGAAATCATAGCCGATGCCGCCACCCTGCTGCATGGTCAGCGCCGCCTCTTTGAGCATGTCAAAGATACCGCCCATGCTGTCAGGGATCGTGCCCATAACAAAGCAGTTGAACATCGTTACTTTGCGCGCAGTGCCTGCACCCGCTGTAATGCGTCCTGCCGGCAAGAATTTGAAATCCTCAAGGGCTTCGTAAAACTTACCTTCCCAAGCGCTTGGGTCTTTTTCAACTGACGCAAGGTCATTTGCAATCCGGTGCCAAGAATCCTCGACCGTCACGTCTTTCGGTGTGCCATCCGCCTCTTTAAAACGATATTTCATATCCCAAATTTGTTCGGCAATAGGGGCAGCAAAGCGGGTCATGGCATGATTCCTTGAGATGTCAGTGCGTTAGTCGGCAGGTCACTTACATAGCCTATTTTTGGCAAAATCCACAAGTACCGCGATGTAAAAACAAGAAATGCTTTTCGGTAAGAACCACAACTGATTGATCCCTGCCGCCAATGATCTACATTATAAGGTAGACAGCATAGATTCTGTGCATATTTCTGTGGGAAAAACTGTGGATAAGACAATCAACCTGATCAAACTCTCTGTTGGTACCGAAAACGTCGAAGGTTTAGAAGGCTGGCAATCGACCAAACGGGCACAAGCTCCCGATGGTTTACCTCGCCATGTTACGCGGATGTGGCCCAAGCGAGGCGATGAAATTCTTAATGGTGGATCAATCTATTGGGTCATCAAAGGGGAAATTCAGTGCCGTCAAAAAATCTTGCGATTGGATGAGTATTTTGGGTCGGACGGCATTCGTCGTTGTTCGATTGTGTCCGATCCTGAACTGATCCGCGTTCAACCCAGTTTGAAACGCCCCTTTCAAGGTTGGCGTTACCTTAAAGCGGAAGATGCACCTATCGACTTGCCCAAAGGACGCGCCAAAGAAGACCCACTGCCCCTAGAACTTAACCGTGCACTTGCCGAAATTGGGGTGCTTTAAAGGCGTTGCCCCTGCGCACCCCGAGTATTTTCGGTCAAAAGAAGTTAAGCGTTGATCCGACTTAAAAGGGTTTTCAATGCTTTTCGCTCTGCTGTGCTCAAGTCCGCTGAGCGGCTTCGCCACAACGTTGCTTGGCTTGCCAAAATCAGACCATCGCTTAGAATTTTAAGGTGATTGGCCCGAAGGGTGTCGCCCGTGCTGGTGATATCTGCAATCGCCTCAGCCGTTTCATTGGCCACGGTGCCTTCGGTCGCACCTTGGCTATCAACCAATGCGTAGTCTGCAACACCCGCGTCGCGTAAAAACTCGCGGACCAATCGGTGGTATTTTGTTGCGATCCGCAGACGTATTCCATGAACTTCGCGGAAGGCCGCAGCAGCCGCATCCAGATCGTCCATCGTATCCACATCGATCCAAGCCGCTGGCACTGCAACAATCAAATCTGCGTGGCCAAACCCAAGTTCAGCTACCGAAACGACCTGCTGTTCCCAAAGTGGCAATTTGTCGTGGACCAAATCAGTTCCAGTCACACCAAGATGGATGTTCCCTGCTGCCAATTCACGTGGGATTTCACTTGCCGACAAAAGCACCAAAGACACGTCATCAATGCCCTCAACCTTACCAGCATATTCCCTGTCGGACCCAGTTCGGCTTAGCGTAATGTCGTGTTTTGCAAACCAATCAAAGGTTTTGTCCATCAATCGGCCTTTGGAGGGCACCCCAAGCTTCAAGGTCATTGCGCCGTCTCCAGTTCAACCATCAAGTCAGGGCGTACAACGGCCCCGACAGCAGGAATTTCAGCGCCATTGCCCAGTCTGCAGGTCAAAGCATCGTAGCGCCCACCACTGGCAAGGGCGGGCATGTCAGCACGGCCATTCGCATAAAAACCAAACACAAAACCGTCGTAATATTCCATCGACGTGCGACCATAGCTCGCCTCGAACGGCAACTTACCCACATCAATCCCACGTGCATCCAGCGCATCACAACGCGCCTGTAACCCTTCGACAGCCAAACCGATTGCAGGCATATCGACCGTCAAATCACGCAGCTGCTGGATCGCAAACGGTATGGTTTCGCGGACCTGTAACAAAACATCAATCACATCCATTTCTGCGGCACTGATTGGGTCTGTCACTGCATCTTTATGCAACGCAGCGATACGCACCTCGATCTCAGCATGTGTACGTTTCCCCACAACCGGCCCAATATCCATCAATGGGCTCGTTTTGGCCAAAAGGGCCGCGCGGCTTGGCGGAACTTCGGTGCGGCCTGCAAAGCGGTCCAACAATGCCCGAAAACGGCGCGGACGCCAAATATGACGCATCAACGCAGCTTTGCGGCGGTCCGTCGTTTTCAGACCACGTACCGCTGCCATCAAAATACCAATGTCACCCGTCGCGGCCCGCACATCCAGATGCGACACCGCATCCGACATCAATGCAAAAACTTCAGCATCTGCGGCGGCAGGATTGCTGCGATCGAACACTTCATAGCCGACTTGCAGATATTCACTGGCCCGATCTGGGTCTTCTTCTTGACGGCGAAAAACTTCACCAGCGTAGGTATATCGCGCTGGCTCTGCACCTTGCGCCATATGCATTTGTACAACTGGCACAGTGAAGTCTGGGCGCAACATCTGCTCGCCTCGCAACGCATCACTGGTGACGTAGGCCCGCGCACGGATATCTTCACCGTACAGATCCAGCAAGGTTTCGGCAGGCTGCAAAACTGGTGGTTCTACGACCACCGCACCCGCCGCTTCAAATGTGGCGCGTATGGCCATCGCGCGATTACGTACTTCAGTCATCGTTCAAAATCTCTTTGACCTTCGCGACCAGCTGATCACGCGGCACTTCGTATTGGCTGGGTAAGCCCTTCCATTCTTCAAGGCTGGCGGTTTCCGCAATCTTGGCTCCAAGGACAAGGTCCTTGATCTGGATTACGCCGCGTTCTTTTTCGTCACCGCCTTCAATGACCGCAATGGGAGAGGCTCGTTTGTCTGCATATTTCAACTGGTTGCCAAAATTCTTGGGGTTCCCAAGGTACACTTCGGCCCGAATACCTGCTTGGCGCAACTCCGCTACCATCGCCTGATAATCGGCCATGCGATCACGATCCATAACGGTGACAACGACTGGTCCAACCTCTTTGGTTTCCATCCGGCCCTTGGCTTGCAGGGCAGCCAGGAGGCGATCCACGCCGATGGACACACCCGTTGCTGGGACTTCTTGACCTGTAAAGCGCTTGACCAGATCGTCGTAACGACCACCACCAGCGACCGAGCCAAAGTTGCGCTTGCGGCCCTTGTTGTCGAGGATTTCGAAGGTCAGTTCAGCCTCATAAACGGGGCCAGTGTAGTAGCCAAGACCACGGACAACAGAGGGGTCGATTTCTATCCGGTCTGGACCATAGCCACCAGCACCAAGCAGTTCCGCAATCGTTTCCAGTTCTTGCACGCCCGTTATGCCCGTTTCAGACCCTTGGACCAATTCATTCAGTCGGGCGACAGTTTCAGCACCTGTTTCGCGTTTGGCTTGCATAAAGCCCATGACGATATCAGCCTGCGCATCCGTCAATCCGGCCCCGTCAGTAAAGTCACCACTGTCATCCTTGCGCCCTTCGCCTAGCAGGGCGCGCACGCCCGCTAAACCAAGGCGATCCAACTTATCAATGGCCCGCAATACGATCCCACGCTCAGCTGCGAATTTATCAGGATCAGACGGGTCCAGAACGCCTGCAACTTCCATCACACCGTTCAAGACTTTGCGGTTGTTCACACGCACGATATAGTCGCCACGTAGAATTCCAACGCTTTCCAATGTATCGGACAGCATCGCACAAATTTCAGCATCGGCCGCCATTGATGCAGATCCAACTGTATCCGCATCACATTGATAAAACTGGCGGAAACGCCCCGGTCCCGGCTTTTCATTGCGCCAAACGGGGCCCATCGTATAGCGACGATAAGGGTTTGGTAATTCGTTGCGGTGCTGGGCAT
>JBLHPE010000153.1:0-5625 GCA_047624005.1 Ascidiaceihabitans sp. | reverse complement strand
CTGGTGTTCAATCAGTTCTCTACTTTCTCGTTCTGGCTTTTGGAAACCTTCCCGTTTCTTGCAACACTTGGATGAATTGTAAGGCGTTTTGATACGCCTTACTCTCGTCAAAAAATCACGCTAGGTTGTCGTCATAATGAACGGTACGGCAATGAGCAGTGAAACCCAAAATTTGGTCAAAACGCGTCGGGTTTTTTATATCCCCGGTTATGATCCGATTCACCCCCGCCGTTATCGTGAGCTTTACCGCAGCGAAGGTCGCACACAGGCTGAAATTTCTGGCTATGACCTGACGCTGAGCCCCAAGCAAAGCGAGGGAAATTATGGCTGGCAAGTTGATGCGCTGATAGATGGCACCGATGTCCACGCCGATGTTGAGGTTTTAGTCTGGTCCGATATTGTCCGTGACAGCATGGCGAATTCAATCCTCGCAACCTATTGGCAACTTGTCCGCACCGCATGGATTTACATGACAACTGGTGCGCTTTGGCGGCTGACACGCTTGCGAAAAGGCCCGGTGATCGCTGCGCTCTATCCCGTTGGGATGTTGGTGGCTCAGTTGATTCTGGCATGTTTTGTATTCTATGTGGTTGGATCGTTGACCGCCAATGGCGTCCGGATGTTGGAGGAAGCCGTTTTCGGACCCATAGGGCTTTGGTCGCGCTGGTTTGAAGAAACGTTGATCGCCAGCGTGATGGCTGGTGGTCTTGGGTTTTGGCTGACCTTACGATGGTTCAAGTCAAAGGATTCCAAGTTTTTCGCTTACTATTTGATGCATGATTACGCGTATTCGGCAAAGACCCGTGGTGAAAATCCTGCCGAATTGGAAGAGAGAATGGCAATCTTCCAATCCGAAATCGCAGCTGCAATGAACAGTAACGTGGATGAAGTGTTGGTCGTTGGCCATTCCTCTGGTGCGCATTTGGGGGTGTCTATCCTGTCTGATTTGATCCGCGAGAATGGTGTTTCTGGAAGCGGACCAAAGCTGTCATTCCTATCATTGGGGCAGGTGGTTCCGATGGTTTCATTTCTGCCCAATGCCTATCGCCTGCGGGCTGATTTACAGTTCTTGTCCTCCCAGTCGGGTATTACATGGGTCGACGTGACGGCCCCAGGCGATGGCTGCGCTTTTGGGTTGTGTGATCCCGTGTCCGTGTCGGGCGTTGCAACGTCGGATAAACGTTGGCCTTTGGTTTTCTCAGCTGCGTTTACGAAAAGCCTAAGCCCTACGCGATGGAAAGAACTGCGGTGGAAGTTCTTTCGCCTGCATTTTCAATATATGTGCGCCTTTGATCGACCACGCGATTACGACTATTTTCAGATCACAGCGGGCCCACAGACATTGGGGGATCGGTATGTAGATCGACAACCCTCAAAATCTCGTATCGATTATGCGGTGTCAAAATACACGTCTGTCGCGCCATGACCGGCATGCCCCCCAAACCTGACAGCAGACCGGACAAGGTATCGCTGTGGCGCTATGTTCGCCTGTTCCGCCAAGATATTTTATCGGCCCAACCCGCACGCTTGTACCACGCGTGGATGGCTGAATTTCGCACACCATTCTTCCGCAGTTACCTGATGAACCAACCCGAGTTGGTCAAAACTGTACTAAAGAATCGCCCAGACGACTTCCCGAAATCTAACCGGATTGGGGAAGGATTACGGCCCTTGCTTGGCAACTCGGTCTTTTTGACCAATGGCGAGACGTGGAAGCGACAGCGCCGTATCATCGACCCGGCGTTTGAAGGCGGGCGTCTACGCGAGGCGTATCCAGCGATGTGGGACGCAGCAGAGGCAGCCGCCGCACGGCTGGACAAGCGGAGTGGTGATGTCGTCGAGATCGAGGAAGAAACCAGTCATGCCGCTGCTGACGTCATTTTCCGGACTCTGTTTTCAATCCCCATCGAACACGACATCGCCCGTGATGTTTTTGACGAATTTCGCACCTATCAACGCAGCCAACCAATCCTGAACATTGCCGCGTTCTTACCGTTGCCCAAATGGATGCCACGTCTGTTTCGTCGTGATACCAAGGTCAGTGCCCGCAAAATACGCGGGTTGATCACGCAGTTGACCTCGGATCGGATGGACGCAATTGCTGATGGTACGGCACCTGATGATCTTGCGACTAAGATAATGACAACGGCTGATCCCGAAACGGGTGAACGGTTTGAGACTGATGAAATGGTTGATCAGGTCGCGATTTTCTTCCTTGCGGGACATGAAACTAGTGCCTCAGCGCTTGCGTGGGCGCTGTACTTAATGGCCCGTTATCCGGAGTGGCAGGAAAAGCTGGCGGATGAGGCACAGCAACTAACGCATGGTGAATTCGGCTTGATTTCAAAACTGCGAGTTTCACGGGATGTGTTTCGCGAAACACTTCGCCTTTACCCACCCGTGCCGATGATGGTGCGCGAGAATACATGCTCCGAAAATTTCCGCGACCGAGATATTAAATCAAGCAGTCAGATTGTGATCAGCCCGTGGCATTTGCACAGGCATGAACGGCTTTGGGACAATCCTGATGGGTTTGATCCAAGTCGATGGGCAACAGAGAATGGCAAGCAATGTCAGCGTGATGCGTTCATTCCGTTTTCAGCAGGCAGCAGGGTCTGTACTGGCGCAGGTTTCGCAATGGTTGAAGGCGTTTTGATACTTTCCCGAATTTTGCGTGATTTTCGGGTGGAGATAGTCGAGGAAAAGCCTCCGGTGCCCGTTGCGCATTTAACGGTTAGATCGAAAGACGGCATTCGATTGCGGATTGTCCGACGCTAACATGTACCAATCGGGTTGCGGTTGAATTATGGGAAGTAAAACTTGGAATCAGTAAAGTGGAGACACCAGATGTCAGATCAAGCCAATCAAATAACTAGCGGCGCAGGTTTTATTGCAGCTCTTGATCAATCAGGTGGATCCACGCCCAAAGCCTTAGGGCTGTATGGTGTTGATGCCTCGGCTTACGGCTCTGAGGATGAAATGTTTGCGGAAGTTCAAAAGATGCGCGCACGGATCATTCTGTCACCGGATTTTAACAACACAAAAGTCATTGGTGCGATTTTATTTGAACGCACGATGGACGAAATGATCGATGGCAAACCTGTCGCCCATTATTTGTGGGAAGACACGGGCGTTGTGCCATTCCTTAAGATCGACAAAGGTCTTGAAGATGAAGTTGATGGCGTTCAGCTGATGAAAGCGATGCCGGAGCTTGCGGCCACATTGGCCAAAGCGAAAGCGGCTGGTATCTTCGGAACCAAAGAACGTTCAGTTGTCAAATCGGCCAATGCTGGCGGTATCGCTAGAAACGTCGCGCAGCATTTTGAAGTCGCCCAGATGGTAATTGCTGCAGGTTTGATGCCGATTATTGAACCTGAGGTGGATATTCATGCCGTGGACAAAGCCGTTGCTGAAGACATGTTGCGTGATGCGCTGATGGCAGCGGTTGCAGCCCTTCCGGCTGGGCAAAAAGTTATGCTAAAGCTGACAATCCCTGAGACGGCTGGCCAGTATGACGGATTGGCTGATCATCCTGCTGTAATGCGGGTTGTGGCCTTGTCTGGCGGATACTCAACCGATGATGCGACTGCGCGTCTGTCCAAAAACACCAAGATGATCGCAAGCTTCTCACGCGCCCTAACCGAAGGTTTGCAGCGCGATATGACTGATGCGGATTTTGACAGTGCATTGGGCACCAATATCGACAAGATTTACAAAGCATCGATCTGAACTTTGAAAGCCTGAGATCCGAGTGATTTTAGGCTTTTGGTCCATTTACTCTTTTGCGTCTCGCTCGGCCTTGATTACTCCAAGAACATAAAGCCTGATCGCAGACGCTAGCCCGATATCCTCAGTGCGATCGACATCAATTTCAGCCGCCAAGGCATTGATTGGTGTGTTTTTATACTCTGAAATGCGTCGAAACTCAAACCAGAATTCATCTTCCAATGACACGGATGTACGGTGGCCTTTTAAGGTCAATGAGCGTTTGCTAGGTCTGCCGTTCATTGCTTAGGGCCTTCGCGCTTGTGACCATCCAACAGGCGCACGGCTTTGTCTGCGACGTGCGCCTGTTGGTCTTTTTCTCCTTTGGTCCGCCCGAATAGAACCGCATTTGCATCGGCGTGTGTCGTCCTATCGACGCGCGCTTTTGCTTTGCGAAACTTGTTCAGGTTGACCGGCTCGCTCATTTTGGCCCGATCATGTTTTCAGGACGTACAACACGTTCGAACGTTTCTGCATCCACAAAGCCAAGGGCAATTGCCTCTTCCTTGAGGGTGGTGCCATTTTTGTGCGCGGTCTTGGCGACTTTGGTTGCATTGTCATACCCAATCTCTGGCGCAAGGGCCGTGACCAACATCAGGCTTTCGCGCATCAGCTTTTCGATGCGGTCTGGATCAGCCTGTAAATCAACCATCAGATTATCGGTGAAGGCAGACGACGCATCACCCAATAATTGCATAGATTGCAATACGTTATAGGACATCATTGGTTTATAAACATTCAGCTCAAAGTGACCTTGAGAGCCTGCAAAACCTACGGCGGCATCGTTGCCCATCACGTGGATACAGACCTGCGTCAGCGCCTCGCACTGTGTTGGGTTCACTTTGCCGGGCATGATGGACGAGCCGGGCTCGTTCTCAGGCAGGACCAGTTCGCCCAGACCACAACGTGGACCGGAACCTAACAAGCGAATGTCATTGGCAATCTTGAACAATGACGCCGCAACAGTTTTCAAAGCACCCGAGATTTCGACCATTGCATCGTGCGCAGCTAAGGCTTCGAATTTGTTTGGCGCAGTCACGAAGGGCAGGCCAGTGATTTCAGCCATATTAGCCGCGACCATCACGTCCCAACCTTTTAGGGTGTTCAGGCCAGTGCCAACAGCAGTGCCACCTTGTGCCAGTTCATAAATACGTCCCAGCGCGTCGTTAACACGGCGAATACCCATCGCAACCTGATGCGTGTAGCCAGAAAATTCTTGGCTAAGCGTCAAGGGAGTCGCGTCTTGGGTGTGGGTGCGCCCAATCTTGATGATCCCATCGAATTGAACGACTTTTGCCTGTAAGGCGGCGTGCAGTTTCTCAAGACCCGGAAGCAAAACATCGCGCGCGCTCATCGCGGCAGAAATGTGCATCGCTGTTGGGAAGGTGTCGTTTGAAGACTGACCCATGTTGCAATGGTCATTGGGGTGCACTGGGTCTTTGGAGCCGATGACACCGCCTAAAATTTCGATAGCACGGTTCGCAATGACCTCATTCGAGTTCATGTTAGATTGCGTACCAGATCCGGTCTGCCAGACGACCAATGGGAAGTTGTCGTCAAACTTGCCGTCGATCACTTCGCCTGCGGCCTGAACAATCGCATCGCCGCGTGTTTTGTCCAATGTCCCTTGGGTCATGTTGGCCTGCGCACAGGCCTTCTTGATCACGCCAAGTGCGCGTACAATGGCAATCGGTTGCTTTTCCCAGCCAATCGGGAAGTTGATGATCGAGCGCTGGGTTTGGGCACCCCAATATTTATCTGCTGGAACTTCCAGCGGGCCAAAACTATCGGTTTCTGTACGGGTATCGGTCATCGCTATTTCTCCTGAACCAAAGGGCAGTCTTCTGGTATCCTGTTCCT
>JBLHPE010000152.1:0-5841 GCA_047624005.1 Ascidiaceihabitans sp. | reverse complement strand
GAAGCCATTCTGAAGTTCTTTCGGAAAATTATCCCAGAGCAATGGCACAACTTCCGAAATCAGGTCACTGATAACTTCCGCATCATCTCAGAACAAAATCTTCGGGTTTTGGAGTGAGCGGTGTATAGGTGCTTAACATAAAAATCTATGCTTATTTTAAAGAACAAAGAGGTAAAGACTACAAGAGGACACATCATGAAAGATCAATCGGCAAGCGGCCTTGGCACAGGATTTAACATCCCGGACCCCACCAATCTGCCCAGCCTAAAAGGCACCGTTTCAGATGTGGAATGGGCCATGCGGGTTGAGCTGGCAGCAACCTACCGGCTTTGCGCGTTGCATGGCTGGACCGACCTTGTCTTTACCCATATTTCTGCCAGATTGCCAGATGAAGACGGCGAAGAACGGTTTTTAATCAATCCATACGGCATCATGTTTGACGAGATGACAGCCTCTTGTTTGGTCAAAATCGACCTTGAGGGCACGATCTGTCAAGACACGCCTTACTTCATCAATCCAGCTGGTTTCACCATCCATTCCGCGATCCATGCCGCGCGTGAAGATGCCGGCTGCGTAATTCACGTTCACACGCCATATGGTGTGGCTGTGTCCGTGCAGAACGAGGGGCTGCGGCGCTATACGCAATTTTCAATGATTGTGAACAATGATCTTGCCTATCACGATTACGAAGGCATCGCTTTAGAACTGGACGAACGCCAACGCATTGTGAACGACCTTGGTAGCAAGAACCTTCTGATGCTGCGCAACCACGGCACGCTGACTGTTGGCCCAAACTGCGCGATTTCCTTCTTACGGATGTATTTCCTTGAGAACGCCTGCAAAACGCAGATATTCGCACAATCTGCGGGCACTGAAAACCTGCATGAAGAACCGCAAAGTATGGCTGATACAGTTCAGGGACAGGCCGCGGCTGCGTTCCAACCAGGCATCGGTGATAATCTGATTTGGCCCGGATTGATACGCAAATTAAATCGCACAAATTCAGGATACGATCTTTAAAAGCAAATGGAATACCTTGAAAATATTTGGACAACGGCTCGTCAATCTACGGACGGGCCGTTCATGATCAAAACAACCTGATTGTGCAAAACGAACAGGGCTGCCGGAATATTTCGGCATTCCGTCTGTTCAATGATTACAAAATCCGCATCAATCCTTAGACCCATAGACCGGACGCCACGTTGTCCGGCCATTATTCACGCTAACGTCAAGACTGCATGTCCCAATCTACAAATCAAATCACGCGGATGGGCCCCATTCCCTCGGACAACTGGCCGATGATCCAGCCCTCGCAATCGTTCTTATGCAAGGCTGCGAGCGCCTTCTCCGCTTCGGATATTGGAAGTGCAGCAAGCAAACCTCCAGCAGTTTGCGGATCATGCAAAAGTGGATCAGTTATTCCTTCTGTTGGCGCATCATCAATGTTTGTTTGCAATAACGAAGACTGCACTCCAACATCCGAAAGCTCACGTGCTCCGTCATAAAACGGGATTTTGTCATGCCATATCTCGGCTCGCAGTCTCGATTCTGTGCATATCGCCTGAATGTGGCCAGCCAGCCCAAAGCCAGTGATATCCGTCATCGCATTTGCATTGCACAATAAACGTGCCGCGACATCTTGGGGTTGCCCCATAGTCGCCAGCGTAGGTGCCAAAACATTAGCTGGCACCTGCCCTGCCATATGCGCGGCCAAGATCACACCAGAACCGATCGGTCGTGTAAGCAACAAAACATCACCGTCCTGAGCATCCGAAATCGTGATGGGCATAGTTTCACGCACCCCAGTTACCGTGAAGCCGATTGTCATTTCCGCACCCATACTGGTATGGCCGCCAACCACAGTGGCGCCCGCCAGTGTAAAGACGGCCTGTGCTGTTTGCGTTATTTCACGCAAGGTGCGTTCTTGAAGCGCGGAAGACATTCGTGGCAGCACAATATTCGACAATGCCACCTGCGGCGTCGCCCCCATTGCCCAGATATCGCCAAGTGAATGGATCGCAGCAATACGGGTCATTTGAATAGGATCGTCGATAAACGCACGCAAATGATCCGTGCTTAGCACCTGAAAACTACTACCAGCTTGGCGAATAATTGCTGCATCGTCTCCCGGCCCTGCCACGAGAAAGGGTGGCATACTGTCTGATATGGTCGCCATCCCATTTTTCAGGGCCAAGCCACCAACCTTCGCACCGCACCCCCCACACAACGGCGCAGCTTGTGTGATTTCCCTTACACCTTCTGCAACCACAGAAGGTAATGCAGGGATACGCATTGTCGGCAAATCCTTCAACTTGTCCATAAAGGAACGATCAATTCGATCCTTCCAATGCCATAGCAACGGTGAAGAAAACGCCCTCCCGTATTTCTCGGCCATCGCCGATTTCCCACCTAACGAGATAAGCTTGAGGTAGGTTTTTTGAGGTCGAAATGGTTTGCGCGTCCCACCGGCAAGCGAGGCACGCAAATTATGATAGAGTACGGGGGCGGCCCGCACGGCGAAAACACCTGCTTTGGGGCGCGGCGCAAACGGCATATGGGCGCAATCCCCAACGGCAAACAAATATGGATCGCTTTTCACCCGTAAATCTTGATCAATTATAATAAATCCGTTGTGCAACGGCAGGTCCGTTTCTGCGACCCAAGAGTGCGGAAAAGCCCCCGCTGCGCCAACACAAAAGGCCGCTTCAACAGGTGCGTGATCAGCCAAGATCACTTGAACTTTGCAGATTGCATCCACTTGTGAATTGGGCAGGAATACAATCCCCAGCGCAGCCATTGAAGCATGAAGCTTTGCGCGGGCAGCGGATCCGACACCAGAAAGCTGGGAACCGGCCTCAAGCACAGTCACCTGTGGCTTGGCCCCTTGCTGGCGCAAGGCAAACGCCATAGCCATCGCCAATTCGCAACCTGCCACACCACCGCCAATTACCGCAACTGTTGGCGATTTTTCACCACTTTGAACCGCCTTTAGAAAATCGCGCCACGCTTGCGCGTATCTATCAAGCGGTTTCGCCCCAACAGCATGTTGAGCAAAGCCAGGAATATTCATGCCCGCCGTAATACCTATGTCGATAGAAGCCACATCATAAGCAATTGGTTCACCCCTTTCGACGTGGATCAACCGCGCGTCACGATCAATCGCTGTGGCATGACTAAGGATCAACCGCGCACCAGCAAAACGGGCCAGACGCATCAAATCAATTTCAAGGGTTTCACGGTTGTAATGGCCAGCAATATGACCGGGCAACATGCCAGTATAGGGGGCTGTTGGTTCGGGATTGATAAGCGTCAACCGTG
Organism: Ascidiaceihabitans sp.; assembly: GCA_047624005.1. Classification (GTDB taxonomy): domain Bacteria; phylum Pseudomonadota; class Alphaproteobacteria; order Rhodobacterales; family Rhodobacteraceae; genus Ascidiaceihabitans. The sequence continues at coordinate 2,523 of JBLHPE010000152.1, read as the reverse complement.
CGCCTGGCAGTGGGTTCATTCCCCATTTGCGCAACACCAAAGCATGAGCATGGCCACCACCTAAGAACACTAGGTCACGCGTCAAAGGAACGGGGGTCAACATCTTGCGGGTACAACGGTAAGGGATTTTATCATACCCCTGTATCTGCCCGTTTGATTGGAAAAATCCAAGGCCCATCGCGAACCTTTTACTTGAGCGAAGCTATGATGCTCCGCTCAAGTATTAACAAAAGCTAATTTTCAGTCAGCGCTGCAATAATTTGCTCTAACGCGTCGTTTGCTTTTGCTCGCATTTCATCATCCGTAGCATCTTGAATTGGGTGCGGCACTAAAACAAAACGTGCACCATCCATGCCCAGCGCATGCCTTTGCGCCTCCGCTGCTTCGCCAAATCCGCTAGAGGCGATTGAAACTGTTGGAATCCCCTGGATTTCAAACCAGATTGTGTCGTGCATACTGCACGTCGTACAGGATCCTCAGTCAGCCAACGCCTCGACAACCAAATCGCAATTGTCACGTATCTCATAGCGCAAGGCGTCAGGGCAAGGTTTCGCAAACGTTGGTTTGGTGTAGCGGCGCACTGTTAGATCAGGCGCTTTTTGAGCCAGCAGATGTTCCAACTCGTCCAACAGGATATTGCCGCGTGGTTTGCTGATATCCAATAGGCCGATCACACCCGACAATTTGCCGGTTCGTGTGGTGATCTGTCGCTCAACTGGTTTGCGTTCGTCAGTGGGGTCAAGAATTGTTGTCATTAAAAACTCCTTTCACAAAACACCTTAACCTAGGTCGATCTTTTTGGAAACTGAAACAGACCCAGCTGCACCTGTAACCCAACCATGAAAGGCCGAGGAGAACTTTCCAGCTTCGGAACCCGCCACAACAATGTGGATGTATTCAGTGCTGGCAAATTTTGAAACGGTACGGGCTGCACCGTTAGACTGGGTGTCGGCGGTGCCTGTACCCAGTGTATTGTCAACATGAGCTTCCGAAAGCGGCTGCGCTGTAACCTCCTGAATGCGGCGACGTAAACGGTCTTTCGAATAATCTCCCTGCCGCATCATTGTATCGATATGTTCAGGGCAAACCACGAGCAGGGCGTCGACTGGTAAGCTCCGCATTTGGGGCAAGAACACACCCTCCAATCCATGACCAAGCGAACCAGCTATTTGGTCCGGTTCACGCGATTTCTGGTCGACAATGTGAACGGGCCCGCCTGTCATCGCAAAGACAGTGACAACAGAATCCTCAGGTTCGAATCCACGTTCAACATGTAGTGCGGGCCATGGGGAGCGTTCTTCCCATTCCGCAAAACACATCGTAAATTTCATCGGATTGCCAAGTGTCGAGCGTTCAACACCGCCTGCCGAGGCCCCCCCCACGTTGCGAACAACCAGCCGCAACGCGCGCCCAATCGTGGCGTTTGCACGGTTACCTGCACCCAATGCGCCCAGCTTCATGTTCATCCCGATTTTTTCGCGAATGGGTCCATTGATTACCATGACAGGGGCTGCCCCCATCGTGGTCGCGGTGACGCCGTGGATATTGAATTCATCTGTACACACCGCCTCGACAGCAGCGATCACGACGGGCAGGTATTCTGGTTTACACCCTGCCATTACCGCGTTGATTGCGATTTTCTCAACAGTGGCGACCCCCATATTGGGCGGCACTGTTGCAATCACGTCTTGAGCATCACGGTGTGTGCCACTTAGCATGCGCATGACCCGTTCGGGTGTAGGCGGCACAAGCGGCAAGCCATCAGAAAACCCCTGATCAAACATAAACTCTGCCACATCGTCACTGCTTGCCACATCTATGCGTCGCGCGCGGATCGGGCTACCGGATGCATCGGCGCTTAACTTATCAAAAATTTGTGGCTCTAGATGTTTGGAGCCGCAACCCGGACGCCAAGCAGGCAAACTGGCCCACTCGATCTGCGCAAGTGGTAAAGAAGTGTGGGTATTCATATCTATGTTTAAGCTTTCCCAATCGGCGCGAATAAAACCTTCGAATTGGGTTAGGGTATTGCCGTTATCATCAATCCAAAAGACAGATGGAACGCTTTCAATATCCCAATCGAACGCAGTTTTGCAGGCGCTGTCATCCAGAACAGGCATCGACAGCTGGTGCCGGTCCGCAAAAATCGCATTGCCGCTGCCGGACTGTGCGACCAGCAGAACATCAACTTTGCTGCCATAAGCTTTGTGCAGGGCTTCAAGTACTGGGGCAGCTGTATTGCAGGTGTCACAGTCTTCTTTGACAAAGCAAACTAGACTTGCCCGTGTTCGCGGAAAACTGTGGGACGACCCCACCAGATCGCTCAATGAAAATTCGGGTTGTCTGGTGCTCATCTCAGTCCTCCAAAACGGATTGGTAATTGTGCAAAAAATATATCTACAAAGTCCAGCCTAACAAGGTTGGCGGAGGTGGATGGGAATCGAACCCACCACACGCCATTAAAGCGCGTCCATGGTTTTGAAGACCAGGGAAGCCACCAGACTCCAGTCACCTCCACGTTCC
>JBLHPE010000151.1:0-5962 GCA_047624005.1 Ascidiaceihabitans sp. | reverse complement strand
CACTTCCGAACCATTGGATGTCAGGGCAGATGCCAGAGCCGCAATTCCCGAGATTTTCGAATGCACCAGAGGGTGGGATAACCGCGTGGTACACAATGCGGCTGACAGAAATTGGCGTTGATGAAGATACTTCAGAGGTCGGTGATCTTGGACAGGCAATCGTTGCGTATGAAGCGCGTGATCGTACCCGTACGGAAATCTGGTTGCGCTATTTTGGAAAGAAGATCGATTAAATGAATCGAAACGTGATCATTTCTTGGGTCGGTTAGTAGGATTGAGAAACGTTTTGGTATCGATCTAGCGCCACTGCGCCCCGTCTTGATAGGGCGCAGTGGGTTGGGTTATTTAAGCTTTAAGCGCGAGTGTGGGTGACAAAACATCCATACCGAGTGCTTTGCCAACGGCAAAATAGGTTAAGTGGCCGGCATGAACATTCAAACCTGCCAACAAATGCGCGTCGTCTTCACAAGCCTGACGCCAGCCTTTGTCGGCCAGTGCCAGCATGAACGGCATCGTCGCGTTGCCCAGTGCGATTGTTGACGTGCGGGCAACGGCGCCCGGCATGTTGGCGACGCAATAGTGCATGATCCCATCGACCTCATAGATCGGATCGTTGTGGGTGGTTGCACGGGATGTTTCGAAACATCCACCTTGGTCGATGGCGACGTCGACAAGTGCGGCACCAGGTTTCAGTTCGCCCAGTTGTGCGCGGCTGATCAGCTTTGGCGCTGCGGCCCCGGGGATAAGGACTGCGCCGATGATCATGTCTGCTTCGCGTGCCAATTCAATGGTATTTCCGGCGCTGGCGTAGCTGGTTTTGAAATCACGAGAAAACACATCATCAAGGTAACGCATCCGCGCCAACGACCGATCAAGCACGGTTACATCTGCGCCCATACCAGCCGCAATACGTGCCGCGTGAGTACCAACGACACCGCCGCCGATAACGACAACTTTGGCTGGTCCAACACCGGGTACGCCACCCATCAAAACACCGCGACCGCCGTTTGCTTTTTGCAGGGTCCATGCGCCAACTTGTGGGGCAAGACGTCCAGCAACTTCGGACATTGGTGCCAGCAATGGCAGGCCACCTTGTGCGTCTGTCACAGTTTCATAAGCGATAGCTGTACAGCCGGACGCAAGTAGGTCTTTGGTTTGCTCTGGGTCGGGGGCAAGGTGAAGGTACGTGAACAACACTTGGCCTTCGCGCAGCATTTTGCGCTCGACTGGCTGTGGTTCTTTGACCTTTACGATCATGTCGGCGGTTGCGAAGATTTCCTTCGCTGTCTCGACAATTTGTGCACCTGCGCTGATGTAATCGGCGTCTACGAAGCCAGCGCCTGTACCTGCGTTTGCTTGGATGGTGACTGTGTGTCCGTGGGCAACTGCCTCGCGTGCGGCATTGGGTGTGATCCCGACGCGGTATTCTTGTGGTTTGATTTCGGTTGGGCATCCAATGTGCATGGTCGTGCTCCCTGATGGATTTACGTTAAAGGCAGTGTGGTGCAGCTGTGGCGCAAAGGGTGACGTAAGTTATACGTCTGTGTTGCCTCTTCTTCGAAGATTCTGTTATGTTTAGACGCTAACATGAGAGGATTCTTCGCAGATGACCCTAGATGCAACAGATAAGCGTATCCTGACTGCCCTTCAACGCAAGGGACGCATTTCGAACGCTGATCTGTCGGATGTGGTGAACTTATCGCCGTCTGCCTGTCACCGTCGCGTGCAGCGTTTGGAGGAAGACGGCTATATCCGTGACTACGTTGCCCTGCTGAACCCGCGCAAAATGGGTGTGCCAACAACTGTGTTTGTTGAGATCACGTTGCAGGGCCAAGCGGACGAGGTGTTGGACGCCTTCGAGAAGGCAGTGGGCCGTATTCCAGATGTGTTAGAGTGCCATCTGATGGCGGGATCAGCGGATTATCTGTTGAAAGTGGTCGCGTCAGATACCGAGGATTTCGCCCGCATTCACCGACAGTATTTGGCACGTTTGCCAGGGGTGGGGCAGATGCAATCCAGCTTTGCTTTACGCACAGTATTTAAGACAACGGCACTGCCAGTGGTCTGAGTGCAAAACGTTGTGGCAGGGCATTGCGACCGCATTTGCCTATGAGCACTTCGCAACAAAAAAGCCGCCCCTCAAAAAGCGGGCGGCTTCTAATTTCGAATGTCTGCTGTAATTAGTTAATGTCAGCGCGGGTTAGGCCGATGTCGAGCAGCTGTTCTGTGCTCAGGCATGACAATGCATTGCGGGTCAAGCGTGCTGCGTTCCAAGTTACGATTGTCTCTTTGACGTTTGAAATACTGTCTACGACGCGAAGGATGGCGACTGCTCCCAGAGGAGCTTGGGTGTTGTTTGCGACTGCATATGTCATGATGTGCTTCCTTTGATGTATCAGCCGACATCGTGTCGGTTGTTGACCTTTAATTAGGCCTACTTTTTGAGTCTTACAATTGCCCGTTCAGCAGTCCCGCAATGCGCTGACTGCATAGCAATTAAGCGAAGTGAAAACTTTTGTTGAAAATGCGTTCGCACTCGAAAAGCGCAGGAAAAATGAAATGAACCCTCGCGTACCCATTTTCCACTACCTCCCTAAGTAAGAGTTGCAGCTATTTGGCACGTGGCAAAGATGCCCTATATTGTTTAGTATCAAACTAACCAAAGCGGAGAGTGCCATGACTGCCTCATATCTTGAGATTAAGGAACAACTGTTAGATGCCGCCGTGGACCATGTGCCGTTTGACGGCTGGTCTGAGGTAACGTTTCAGGCAGCAGTCAGCGATGCGGGTGTTGATCCGACGATGGCAAAAGCGGTGTGTCCGCGCGGCGCTGTCGATCTGGCCATTGCGTATCATCATCGCGGTGATGCGATGATGTTGGAACGTTTGGCGACGGCGGACCTGTCCGAAATGCGGTTCCGTGATCGTATTGCAACCGCTGTGCGGTTTCGCCTTGAAGTGGTTGGTGACAAAGAAGCGGTGCGTCGTGGTACAACCTTGTTTGCTTTGCCGACCCTTGCTGCTGACGGCACCAAGCTGATTTGGGGCACGGTTGATGCGATTTGGACTGCGCTAGGGGATACGTCAGATGACGTGAATTGGTACACCAAACGCGCGACCTTAGCTGGCGTTTACAGCGCAACAGTATTGTATTGGTTGGGCGACACTGATCCGGATTATACACCGACGTGGGCGTTTTTGGATCGCCGCATCGACAACGTCATGCAGATCGAAAAGTTAAAAGCGCAAGTGAAAGGCAGCCCGACGTTAAGCAAATTGTTGGCTGGTCCCAATTGGCTACTTGGCCAAATCAAAGCCCCGCAAAAAATGTCGGGTGGTGGTTTGCCTGGCAGTTGGACGACGCCCCGTCAGTGAGGCGTCAGTGGCATTGCGTGTGCCTGCCCGATCGGTGATTGTGGGTTCAAAGCAAAAGGAACCTGACATGACCGAAATGATGCGCGCTGTTGAGATCACGAAACCCGGTGGACCAGAGGTGTTGCAGCTGACGCAGCGCCCGATGCCCGTTGCCGGTCATGGTCAGGTTGTTCTGAAAGTTGCTTATGCTGGGGTCAATCGCCCTGACGCACTGCAACGCGCTGGCATGTATGCCCCACCCCCAACAGCCAGCGATTTGCCGGGTTTGGAAGCCTCTGGCACGGTTGTTGCTATCGGTGATGGTGTGGCGGGATTGAAGGTCGGGGATCAGGTCTGTGCCTTGTTGCCTGGTGGTGGTTACGCGGAATATGTGATGACCCCAGCGGCGCATTGCTTGCCTGTCCCTGATGGCTTGTCCCTAAAAGAAGCGGCCTGTTTGCCAGAGACGTTTTTCACCGTTTGGTCCAACGTGTTCACCCGTGGTGGGTTGAAAGCGGGCGAGCGGTTCTTGATCCACGGTGGCTCTAGCGGGATCGGAACGACTGCGATCCAACTGGCCAATGCCTTTGGTGCGCGTGTGTTTGTGACGGCTGGTTCTGCAGAGAAATGCGCGGCTTGTGTTGCGTTGGGCGCTGAGAAGGCGATCAACTACAAAGAAGAAGATTTCGTCAAGGTGATGAAGGCCGAAGGCGGCGCTGATCTGGTGTTGGACATGGTCGGTGGTGATTACATCCCGCGCAATATCAAGGTGCTGGCGAATGATGGCCGCTTGGTTCAGATCGCTTTTTTGCAGGGACCAGTGGTCGAGCTGAACTTTGCCATGATGATGATGAAACGTCTGACGATCACGGGTAGCACATTGCGTCCGCAAAGTGATCTGGCGAAATCACGGATCGCGCAGGATTTACGCGAGGCGGTTTGGCCGTTGATTGCTGCGGGTAAGGTAAAACCTGTAATGGACAGCACGTTTGATTTGGCTGACGCCTCGAGTGCCCATGCACGGATGGAAAGCAGCGGGCATATTGGGAAGATTGTGCTGACTGTGGCTGGTGGGTGAGTCCCGGTCGTCTTCAATAGGGAATTAGAATGGAAGCAGTTCTTGAACTTAGCTGGAAGGCTCAAGTGATAATTTCGTCTGGATTTGTGGGCTATGGTATCGCTTATTCAGGTAGACGGAATAGCCATAAGAATTCAGATTTAGTGGCTATTTCTTTGGTGTTTAGCGCGTTATCACTCTTTGTCTTGGAAACGCTCCTCGATTCATTTCCAGTGGGCTGGGCTTACAGGAATCAGGTCGCCTCACTTTCCTCACTTTTTACGGCAGTTGGTGTGGCGGTTTTGTGGCGAGCCAAGCTCCAAGCCAAAGTACGGAAATTGCTTCAATCATTGAAAGCGGATCAAGATGACGGTTTTCCAACAGCTTGGCAGACAATTACGCAAGAGCCCGGCATGGAATATTCTCAGGTTCTCGTTACGCTGAAAGATGGAAGAGCTTTGGAAAGCTACCAAATGTCGCCATTTGACAAACTTCCCAACGGTTCTGTTGTCTTCGGGTTGGACGGATCAATTGCTATGTACGTGAACGCAATAACCGACACTAACGACAACAGGCGTTGTATAACATCTGTTACCGACGACGACGGTCATCGGATTACTTACATTCCAGCGGATCAAATTGCTGAAGTCGACCTGAGAAGAGCGGAAAAATCGAGTTGATTTACTTCTTGCCGGGGTTTTTGCCAACGGCACTGTTGTTTCCGCCACCTGATCCAGTCGGTTGTACAGAACTCTGCACACCGCCAATACCAGATGGTTGCGCAGATCGTTGTTGATGGCCAGGGCCTCTTGGTTGGGCCGATATACTCGATTTAGTCGTTGCCTTTTTACTCACTGGAATATCTTTCAAATATAGGTAGTTATTATTTCAGAATATCAGCTCACCGAACCGGCGTAAATACTGCGTCTTTCATCCTGCAATCCCGCACGACGTCCTGGCCACAGGGCACTGGCTTTAAATCATGGCTTAGGCACACCCGTGCCTCTTGGATGTGCCCTTGTTTGCAGGTGATGGTGATCCCATCCGCTTCTAGCTGTGGGTTGGCTTTGAGCCATGCGTCCTCAACCACTGATGCGGGCAGTTTGATGTCTTTGGTCAGCTTGCGGAAAACCTCTGGCCGCTGCACCGAAGCATATGCCTCTCGTGACAACTCGTAATACTCAGCCGAACTTAATCCCGAACAGACCCCATGCTTTTTCCATTGATGCCACGCCAGCCCGCCGGTCCCCATAATGTCAGCCATTTCGTTAGTCTGCCCGCGTGACGGTGCCCGTTCTGACGTCTGGCAATAGGATGGAAGCCCGCGATGATATTGCGGCCAAAGCCCATGCAAAATCCAACCGTGATCGTGGCGTGCGTCGCATTGATCTGATCCTTTGGCATCGCCCTCGATTTCGCACCAATTGGGCGACCACGATAGGGCCATGACATAGTAATCAAACTGCCCGGTTTTGTCTTCTTGGGCCAAAGCGGGAAGGGCCGTCAGAACCCAGATCAGTAGCCAACGCATAATGGTCTTTCCTTATTCAT
>JBLHPE010000150.1:0-5973 GCA_047624005.1 Ascidiaceihabitans sp. | reverse complement strand
GGTGGTGAATTGTCACTTAACATGTTGGACCTTGTCTACAATCCGACGGCCAAAACTTATCAGGCCCCACTGCAACTCAAATCTACTGGCGGCATTTTCATCGTGGATGACCTTGGCCGTCAGGCTGAATCACCACAGTCCTTGGTCAACCGTTGGATTGTTCCACTTGAAGAAAGCAAAGATATCCTTTCCTTACAATCTGGGGAAAAATTCGAAGTTCCGTTTGACACCTTGGTAATCTTCTCAACCAACTTCCACCCAAACGAAATTTTCGACCAAGCCGCGTTGCGACGAATTTTCTTCAAAATCAAAATTGATGGCCCCGATCAGGCCAATTATCTAAAAATCTTCTCTTTGGTTGCGAAGAAAAAGAAAATGCCATTGAACGAAGCTGCATTGATCCATTTGTTAAAGGTCAAATACCCAACAATCGATAACGTTTACGCCAACTACCAACCCATCTTTTTAATAGATCAGATGATCGCCATATGTGAGTTTGAAGGGATTCCCTACCAAATGACACCTGCGTTGATTGATAGAGCTTGGGCAAACATGTTCGTCAAAGATGAGACCATCATCAAATGATCGGCATTGCCGGATGTGGGCGGATGGGACGACCTATGCTTGGCGCGTTGCGCAGCATGGGGCTTCGGGCCAAAGGTTTCGACGTGGTTGATATGGATTCGGATTGGATCACAGCGGACGCCAAACGGTTTTCTGCGGACCTCAGTACTTTAATCACTGTGGTACGTGACATCGAACAAACAGAGGATGTCCTTTTTAGCGTCCAAAACTTTATCAACTCGGCACCCAAACTTGATCGCGTCATTATCTGCTCCACTTTATCGCCGCGCTATGTCCGTGCACTAAGGCCACGGATCCCAGATCAGATAACACTGATCGACGCGCCCATGTCCGGTGCACAAATCGCGGCCGAACGTGCAGAATTAAGCTTTATGCTTGGCGGTGAAACGGCCGACCTTGACGATGCCCAAATGCTATTTGCATCTATGGGCAAACATTTTCACCGGATGGGCTCCTTCGGGTCCGGTATGCAGGCCAAAGTGCTAAATAATATGCTTGCAGCGTCACATACTGCAATGACCCGAATGATCTTGGATTGGGCCGATGATGCCGGTCTTGACGAACGTTCATTGTTGGACCTTATTCATACATCTTCTGGACAGAACTGGTTGGCATCAGGATTTAACGACATCGAATTTGCACGCGATGGTCATGCCGAAGACAATACCATCGGCATCTTAGTCAAAGACGTGGCCTCAGCCATGGACGGCGCACCAGCTAACGCCGACCTGACAGCGGCACTAACAATTCAAAAAATGATCTTAGACCTAAAACCACGCACCTAATATATTTTTGCTAAAGTAAATTAGCGAAGGCGCAGCAACGCCACGACAGGGGCTGGCCCCTAACCTCCGATGCGCTACATTAAAGTTATGAACAAGTTGCCACAATCCTTCCATGACTGGTTCACAGCCAAAGGCTGGCAAGTACACCCACATCAACAAACGATGCTTGAGAACGCCGACGATCCAGCGTTGTTGCTAATCGCGCCGACTGGAGGTGGCAAAACACTTGCTGGGTTTCTACCGACGCTCGTAGATTTGACCAACAATACCCATGATGGAATGCACACTCTTTATATATCACCGCTCAAGGCACTGGCGGCAGATATAAAGCGGAACCTCACAACGCCAGTGACCGAAATGAACCTCGATATCCGGATCGAGGATCGCACCGGTGATACCCCACAATCGCGCAAGCGGCGTCAACGCGCAGACCCACCGCACATATTGCTAACAACACCAGAATCGCTTGCCCTACTGACCAGTTACGAGGACGCAGCACGAACGTTCAAAGGCCTTAAGCGGGTTGTTGTTGATGAAATCCATGCGCTTGCAGACTCAAAACGTGGTGATCAATTGATGCTGGCCTTGGCGCGATTGCAAACCCTTTGCCCTGATCTAAAGCGCGTCGGGTTGTCCGCCACTGTCGAAGATCCAGCGGCAATCGCACACTTTTTAGCTCGCCATCCTGACCCCTGTGATATTCTAATCGCCGACTCTGGCCCCGCGCCTGACATCCAAATGCTTACAACTGACGCCGCGCCGCCGTGGTCTGGGTCGGGTGGCAAATATGCGATCCCAGCCGTTCTGGAACAGATCAAACGCCACAATACGACATTGATTTTTCACAATACCCGCGCTCAAGCCGAGATATTTTTCCACAACCTTTGGCTAGCCAATGAAGACAGCCTCCCGATTGGCATTCACCACGGCTCCCTTGACCGCCAGCAACGCGAACGGGTTGAGCAGGCTATGGTACGTGGTGACCTAAAGGCTATTGTTTGCACAGGTTCCCTTGATCTGGGGATCGATTGGGGCAACGTCGACCTCGTAATACAGATTGGTGCCCCAAAAAACGTCAAACGATTGGTCCAGCGGATAGGACGGGCCAACCACCGCTACAACACGCCATCGAAGGCCCTCCTGGTACCTGCAAACAGATTCGAGGTTGTTGAGTGCTTCGCTGCTCTTGAAGCCGTCAAAGCAGGTGATCTTGACGGCGAACCGCGCGGTTCTGGGCCACGGGATGTCCTTTGCCAACACATCCTGATCACAGCCGCCGCCGGCCCCTTTGATGCTGATGCCTTGTTTGCTGAAGTAACATCGGTTGGAGCCTATAGTACTGTGTCGCGGCAAAGCTTTGATGATTGCCTCGATTTTTGCGCCACCGGTGGCTACGCACTTCGCGCCTATGACCAATGGAAACGCCTGCAACACCGTCCCGACGGGTTGTGGCAATTGCGTGATCCACGCAGCGCGCAACGTATCCGCATGAATATCGGCACCATTCAAGACACTGATACCCTGAAGGTCCGCATGAAAAGGGCGCGTGGCGGCAAACCACTTGGCGAAATCGAGGAAACCTTTGCCGCGACCCTGACCAAAGGTGATACCTTTCTTATCGGCGGCCAAATCGTACGATACGAAGGTCTGCGCGAAATGACAGTTGAGGTCAGCCGTGACGCCGCCAAAAAACCAAAGATTGCCAGCTTTAATGGCACCAAATTCGCAACATCAACACAGTTGAGCCAACGCATTTTACGGATGCTTCAACAGGAAACGTGGCCCGACCTACCTCAACATACCGCTGACTGGTTGGCCCTTCAGCGCAAGGTAAGCAAACTGCCAGAACCCGGTCGTTTGTTGATCGAAAGTTTTCCGCATGAGAACCGCGTACACACGGCAATCTACGGTTTTGCAGGGCGCAACGCTATGCAAACGCTTGGGCTTCTTATCACGAAACGGATGGAGGAAAACGGGTTGAACCCTTTAGGATTCCTTGCCACAGATTATGCCACATTGATCTGGGGACTGGATCCAATTCGTGATCCTGCGCCGTTGTTCGATCTCGAAGCCTTGCGCGATGGCCTGAATACGTGGCTTGCTGGGAATGCGGTTATGAAACGGACGTTTCGAGCCTCGGCCACGATCGCTGGTTTGATTGAACGTAACTCCCCCTCCGCACGAAAGTCAGGGCGTCAAGCCACATTTAGTTCTGATATTTTATACGACACTTTGCATAAATATGATCCTGACCACGTAATGATGGATATCACCCGCGAGGAAGCGATGAAGGGCTTGATCGACTTTGGCCGTGTTGAAGAGATGCTTACCCGTACTGCCGGCAAAATCGATCTAATCGAATTAGACCGTATTACACCTTTTGCAGCACCGTTATTCCTGGAAGTGGGACGTGTCCCCATTAAAGGAATGGCAGAGGAGAAAATACTTGCCGCAGAGACTGCACGCCTTATGGCTGCCGCCGGCCTAACTTGATTTACCCCTCCAAAGCGCGCACTGGCATTGGGGGCGAATTAAGGCTACGAAACAAATCATGAACGGATGTGAAATCTCTCTTGGTGGTGCGCAGCTAACAGCCCTCGGGTCAGGCGCACTGTGGTGGGCAGACCAACGTTTGTTATGCGTTTCCGATCTGCATTTAGGCAAGTCTGAACGGATATTGCGTCGCGGTGGTACGGCTTTACCACCCTACGAAACCCAAGATACGCTTTCACGACTTGAGGCCGACTTGGACGCAACAGACGCTCGTATTCTAGTTTGCTTAGGCGATAGTTTTGATGACCTATCCGCTGCCCAAAACCTTAACGAACTCGAACGAATGTGGATCACCAAATTGCAAGCCGGGCGGCGGTGGGTTTGGATTGAGGGCAATCATGATCCCGGGCCAATTGATTTGGGGGGCAGCCACTTAGCAGAACTGCAATTGCCACCGTTAACGTTCAGACACATTGCCCAAAAAGGTAAAACCGGTGAAGTTTCTGGCCATTATCATCCCAAGGTGCGGCTATCTATTCGTCAAAAAAAGATCACGCGCCCTGCATTCTTGTTGGATGTTGATCGCCTGGTTTTACCAGCGTTTGGAACTTATACTGGTGGGCTAAACAGCAATGATGATGCCCTAACACAGATCATGCGCGACGACGCAACGGCAATTATGACAGGGCATGTTCCACATCGGGTTCCGATGCCTCGTTAAAGGATGCCTATCGCTACCAGCCCAGGTTGATACTTCCGACTAACAGGCACGTCTTCACCGTTTGACATCATCAGAAATGGACGTCCGTTCACCGTTCCTACATTCGCGATTTCGGCTAATACAACCCAATGGGACCGATGCGTACAAATACCGCCCAATTCAGACACTTCCTCAACTGCATCTGCAAATCGCATCCTTAAATCGAAAATGCCTTCGTCCGTCATCACCCGGACTATATGTCCGTCTACGGCCAAATGAATGATCTTGCCGTCAAATGTTTCAGGCAACCGCCGTACAATCCGAGCAACCGTTACAGAAGGTTCAATTGGTGGATTGGCGTACTTCATCACAAACGGCACGCCGTATAAAAGTGAGCTAATTGAAGCACAAATAACGAAGACGATACTGCCCATCCAAATCATTGTAGGTGGCGAAACGATTAATCCCGGAAACATTGTTATGGTCCAAAGCCAAAGGATCGGCGTAAACAAAAAAGTTGTCACAAAAATTGCGGCGCTTTCTATTTGAAAAGCAGCCCAATGTGCAAATTTTTTTAAAACCAAATTTTTTAACGTTCACAGCGATCAGTATGCTTACACCGTTTACACCGAACCAATATAGAAGCCGGTCAAAAAAACCACCGGCTTGGAATGTGCCAAATGGCCCTGCCAGAGTGAACAAAAGCGAAGTAATAATAAGTAGGCCAAGCCGCACCAAAAACGTACGACGTCTGGCATCTAATCTTAGACCAAATTCTTTGGGTTTTTGGATCGAAGTAGACACGAATATCAGCTCGTTTTATTGACGCAAAGAATTGACGCACATTAACGCCCCATCGATACACGCGCAACTATGATAAGAGAATTTCGATAACAACAACGTGTAGGTGAGCGAAAGCCGGACAATTCAGTAATTATCGTAAATCGCAGGTAGAAGTACCCAATTATTAGTAGGTGACAATAGTATCTCTTTTGTAATGTCTGGGACGAATTGTAACGCCCCAGACAAATATCAAGCAGTTAGGCCTTCCGGTTCGATCAATCCATTCGCACGGCTACAAGCCGTAACAGTATTCGCCAACAAGCAGGCGATGGTCATGGGGCCAACGCCACCGGGTACAGGCGTAATAGCACCCGCCACCGCAGCACAGCTTTCATAGTCCACATCCCCAACCAGACGCGTACCGCCTTCTGGCTTCTCGATCCGGTTAATACCAACATCTATGACCGTTGCGCCTTCTTTGATCCAGTCACCTGGCACCATCTGAGGACGGCCAACAGCCGCAATTACGATATCAGCGCCTCGTACAACGCTTGGCAGATCTTTGGTACGGGAATGCGCGATGGTCACTGTGCAGCTATCGTTAAGCAACAATTGCGCCATAGGCTT
>JBLHPE010000149.1:0-5989 GCA_047624005.1 Ascidiaceihabitans sp. | reverse complement strand
GCAATCTCATCGACCGTACCAAACCGGGCCATCGGAATGGCAGTGCCGACATATTTATCCAGCTTGTCGCGGCCACCCATCTGGATTTCAAAACCTTCATTGAATGGGGTGTCGATGAAACCGGGGCAAAGCGAGTTGAACCTGATGTTCTCTTTGGCATAGTCGGCGGCCATTTGGCGTGTCATGGCCAAAATCGCGTGTTTTGTTGTGGCATAGGCGATCATCTCGCGGTCATATTGGACCCCAGAGTTCGACGACGTGATGATGATGCTGCCCCCACCTTGCTCGCGCATTGGTGCGATGGCCGCCTGAGCGGCTATGAAATGCGCGCGCACATTTAGCGCCCACGACGCATCCATATCGTCGACTGATACAGTCTCAAGCTTGCCTTCGACTTGTATGCCAGCATGAGAATGAAGAATATCTAGGCGGCCTTTTTGCGCGGCAGTATTGGCAATCGCCGCTGTAAGCGCTTGATCATCAGTGACGTCTAACTGAAATGCCTCAGCGGTATATCCGGCGGTTTGAATGGCGTCTGCTACTGAAGTCGCGGCTTTTGCATTGAGGTCTGTTACAACCACAAAAGCACCTTCACGCGCCATAGCATGTGCACCAGCAGCGCCGATTCCGGACCCGGCTGCAGTGACAAAGGCGACTTTATTTTTAAGGAGCATTACGTGTTTCTTTCCAAATAGAAGACATTATCGTTTCGCACCACGCCGCAAAATCAGTTGGGCGATAACAAGCATGATCAGTGACGCGCTCATAACCATTGTGCCAATGGCGTTGACTTCGGGTGTGATGCCCCTGCGGATCGAGGAGAAAATGTAGATCGGCAGCGTTGTCTCTGACCCCGCCACAAAGAATGCGATGATGAAATCGTCAAAGCTGAACGTAAAGCTAAGCAAGAACCCCGCAAGAATTGCAGGTGCGATAAGCGGCAGCGTGATTTGGCGAAATGTCCCAAATGGCGTTGCATATAGGTCCGCCGACGCTTCGGTCAGAACGCTTTCTAAGCCAGCAAGGCGGGCGCGTACAATAATAACGACAAGTGCGAGGGTGAACATTGTATGCGCTGCGATCAATGAGCCCATACCAAGCGAAAACGTTGGAGCTACCCTTCCTTCGGGCCAAACCGCCGCAAGCCACGGGTTAACCACCCCGAATACTGTCACCAACGCGATCAGAGTCGCAATGCCGATCACGATACCGGGGATCATCACGGCGATGTAGATCAGAGCATCAAAAAATGCCCGTGCAGGACCACGCATGCCTTGCAGCCCGACTGCCGCCAATGTCCCTAGTACGCTGGCCAACGTGGCCGAAACGAAGGCTACGAACAAGCTGTTGCCCAGAGCGTCCATCACAAATGGGTTGGCCAATGCACGGCCATACCACTGGATTGAAAATCCCTCAAACTGGCTGGCACTTCGTCCCGCGCTAAAGCTAAAAAGCGCAATTATTGCGATGGGTATGTATAGAAATAAATAGACGAATATGGTGTAAATGCGCATCGGATCTCACATCAAAGGGGTGTCTTCGCGCTGAACACTCAGCCACGAAATGAAGCGCATATAGACTGTGACGGTTATCAGCATGATCACAATAAGCATGACCGCGACCGCAGATCCGTAAGCCCAATTGCGCGACTGTAAGAACAGATCAACCAGCGCATTACCGACAAAGAATACTTTACCGCCACCCAGCATTGCGGGGATCAAGAATTCGCCCATCAACAAGATAAAGACCAACATACATCCCGTCGCGATGCCAGAAATCGACATAGGTAAAGTGACTGTCAGAAAGGTCGTTATCGGATGGGCACCAAGATCAGAGGAAGCTTCGAGCAGGCGTTTATCCAGACGGTCAAGGCTGACATAGATTGGGAAAACCATCAAAGGCAGGTAGCCATATACGATGCCGACAAGCACTGCGAACTGCGTATTGATGAGCCGAACTTCTTCGATGCCAACCATGTCTAGTAATGCCGGAACGCCGCGCCCGCCTAGAATGAATATCCAAGCGTAGCTTCGGAGAAGAATTGAGGTCCAGAATGGCACGATTACCAAAACCAACAGTAGCGTTTTCCATTTATCGCTAGTGCGGACGGCAAGTTGATAGGCCAGCGGATAAGCGATCAACAGCGCTGTCAACGTCCCCAAGGGTGCGAGGATCAGCGTGTTTTTGAAGGCCGTAAACCGTGCTGGCAAGTTTGCGTATTGCTCAAACGTAAAGCCAGGCACATAGCCGCCAGAGGGTCCACGTTCTCCAAAACTGAAGACAAAAACGACCGAGAGCGGCAACACAAGCATGACAATCAACCATGCGCCCGCAGGGGCTACCATAAGCCAATTTCTGGCGCGTTGTGTCATATGCTGCCGCTCTCTTTCTGGGGTTTAGGCTGACTTGAACCGTGCCATCAGCTCGGCGCGGTTTGGATCAGTCAGCGAGGCTGCAGCGCCAAATTCAAGCGCACTCAATAAGTCTGCAGCAGGGTACAAGATTGGGTCGTTCAAAATCGCTTCTGGCAGCAGTGCGTTGGTGCGACTGTCTGCAACAGGATACCCATGGGCCAGAACTTCGCGCGCATTCACCTCTGGTTCGAGCATGAAGTTGATAAGCGCATAAGCCGCTTCAGTATGCGGTGCGCCTTTGGGAATGGCGTAATAATCGCTCCACAATTCACCACCCTCTTTGCCCAGAATGTATTCAATTTCCGGGATATCGGTGTTCAATTGCTTACCGTCGCCAGTCCAACAGATAGTCAACCAAGCGTCACCTGAGCGCATTGACGGCTGGTAGTCCGATGAGATGGCAAACAGGTGTGGTTTGACGTCGATGAGAAGCTTTTCTGCGTCGGCAAGCTCGGCTTCATCAATCGAGTTGAATGAATAACCATGGTAGTTCAGCGCTGCGCCAATTGTGGTCAACTGATAGTCATGAACCATCGTACGGCCCGAAAAGTCATCCATTGTGCGGTCAAAGAAGTCTTTCCAGCTATCCATCGGTTTACCGTTGGTGTGGCTGGTGTTCAGCGCAAAACCGGTGGTGCCCCAGTTCTTAGGTACCGCATAAAGCACCCCATCAACCGTACCGGCATCGGCGAACCTTGGATCAAAGGCGCTTGCGTCGTAGTTAGGTAGTTTGGACATATCGAGCGGTTCAATCAGACCCAAGTCAACATATGTTGTGATCGTGTAGTTTGTAGGTACAAATACGTCCCAGCCGCTGCCCCCAGCCTGAAGTTTCGCCAGCATTTCCTCGTTAGAGCCAAAAACATTAACCTGCATAAACGCACCGGTTTGATCGGTGAACATATCAAAGTTTGCTTGGTCGTGATAGTTTGGCCAAGTTGCCAACACAACGCGATCGCCGATATGACCGTCAGCAAATGCGCGGCTTGGCAAAAGGCTAGGCATCGCGGCACCCATTACCGCAGACGCAGTTCCCAGACCTGTTACGCCAAGGAAATGCCGCCTCGTGACAGAACCTTTTTCATAGCGCCTCAGCTCTTCAATGAATTTTTTCTTCGTGATTGGTGTATGGTCTGACATTGTCTTTTCTCCTTGGAAGTTACAGTTTTGTCCTTAGTCATTCTTTAAAATCAAGGCGGCTTCAGGGGCCCAGCCGATCCATGCGGTGTCACCCTTCTTCAAAGCATCAAGCCCATCATCCGATTGTCGCGGAGACATCACAGAGATGTTGCCAAGCTGGGCATGCCTGACAAGATATTCAGTATGCTCACCAAGAAAAATTCGATTTTGGATCGTAACCTCTAGGGTTTCAGAGGTGTTGAAGCTGCCTATCCAAATTTGTTCTGGGCGGATGCTGACACAGGCGGCTTCGCCAATCTCAAGTTGACCTGTAAATACTGCACAGTAGTTATTGCCATCCGCCAACAAAATTTCAGCCGTATTTTCAACAAAAGACACGACGTGCCCTTCAAAAAAGTTGGACGTCCCAACAAAGTCTGCGACGTATCGGCTTTGCGGATGATCATAGAGTTCGCGAGGCGTGCCTATTTGAACAATCTCGCCTTCGCGCATGACACAAATACGGTCACTTAAGGACAGTGCCTCTTCCTGATCGTGCGTGACGAGCACAAAAGTAATGCCAAGCTGACGTTGCAAATCCTGCAACTCGATCTGCATTTCTTTGCGCAGCTTTCGGTCGAGGGCCGCAAGTGGTTCGTCCAGCAAGAGCAACTTGGGTTCATTGACAATGGCTCGTGCAAGCGCAACGCGTTGCTGCTGTCCGCCGGACATTTCCCAAATTCGACGGTCTTTGAAGTCAGCCAGCCGTACAGTTTCCAGCGCGCGCTGCACTTTGTCAGCAATGATACCAGCAGCCAATTTGGGGCGTTGTTGTTTTAACCCATAACCAATGTTCTGGCCCGCAGTCAGATGCGGAAACAAGGCATAACTTTGGAACACCATATTGACCGGTCGGTTGTAAGGCGCGAGCCCAGAGACATCTTCTCCATTGATAAGAACTGTGCCTGTGGACGGTGTTTCAAATCCAGCAAGCATGCGCAACGCAGTGGTTTTTCCACACCCCGAGGGCCCGAGAAACGATAGGAACTCTCCCGGCGCAATGCTGAGATCGATATGGCTTACTGCTTTGACGTTGCCATAACGTTTTGACACTGCGCGCAATTCGGCAACCGGGCCGTCCGAAGATGCCGCTGCCTGCTGAGTATATACGTTATCTGGGGTCAATTGTTCTTCTTTGATTATTTGAGACATATTCCGCTACTGACCCATAAAAGAAATTTATGGCTCTACTGTAAATATTCTTTTTGTGATAGTTTTGACATATCTGGATTGAGGACGTTGAGATGTTAGCCAAGTGGAATACTCAAGCTGCACAAATAATCGATGGTATTGAGACAGGTAATTTTCCCAGAATTCTGTCTAACACATTGGGTAGTTTAGTTAAATTTGACTTTACAGTAATCTTTGGTTACGTGGCGGACGCGCGTCCCTTGGCCCTCTACGACGACTTCCCGTCAGATCGCAAACGTATGCACGTAGATGAGTATCAAGAAGGACCGTACTTGCTTGATCCATTTTTCTTGGCCGCCACAGGAGCGGTTGATTCTGGCGTTTGGCGTCTAAGTGAAATCGCACCTGACCGATTCTACCAAGGGGAATACTTCCGTAATTATTATGCTCAGACGGGTCTCGCTGAGGAAGTTGGGCTCTTGGTGGATGTGCATGAATCGCTAACAATTGTTGTGTCCATGATGCGAAAAACCCAAAAGTTCAACAAATCTGAGATGAAAACCCTAAATTCAGTTTGGCCAGTGATTGATGCTGCTTGCCGCCGGCACTGGCGCGATGTGGCTACAACTACGCTGGAGGAAATGCCTGCTGTAGAAAAACATATTGAACGCGCTTTTCGTACAATAGGGGAAGGCGTCCTGACGCCTCGCGAAAGGGAGGTTGTCGAACTCACCTTGCGTGGACATTCAGCGGATGCTCTTGGCAAGTTGCTTGGGATTACTTCCGGCACCGTCAGAATCCACAGGAAAAATATTTATGCTAAGCTACGCATCAGTTCCCAAGGCGAACTCTTTTCTGCGTTCATTTCTGCGATTTCCAAGACGCCTCAAACTACTACCCCAAAATTGGGAAAGTTGGCTGCTGTGAAACAGTAAAATTGTGAAATTAGCGCGCTGTGCCGAGAAAAGGAATACCTTTGTGGGTCGCTTCAAATATGATCAAAAACTGTTTCCCGCATAATCTTGCCATTTGAAAGACGCCCAACTTTAGGAACTTTGAGCTTCAACCTGACATCGATCGATAGTCAAAGCGTCGATGGGTCTAATCGTCATTTTCCGAGGATTTTGCTGACATGTGGGTTACTGCGGTAAAGGTTTGCTTTCGGTCCGAGGTGTCGAAGGATTCGCTCAGATGGTTCAAGGGGCGCGTTTTGGCGAACGGCTGAAAGTTCCGCACAACAAATCTTGGGCGGGACAAAATGCTAC
>JBLHPE010000148.1:0-6055 GCA_047624005.1 Ascidiaceihabitans sp. | reverse complement strand
GTGAACAAATCACCAATGAAGGCTTCAACAAAAGTTTTGTCGCGCATCATCGCAATATCCGCACCAGCGGCGAAAGCTTTTTCAGATCCGGTCAGAACAATGCAGCGCACCTTTTCATTTTCTTGGCACCCAGTCATTGCGTCAGCCAATTCACTGAGCAATTGGTCGTTCAGCGCATTCAATGCATCAGGCCGGTTTAGCGTGATGAGTGCGACGTGGTTTTCAACATCAACGATGATCGTTTCGTAGGCCATGTGAATTCTCTCGTTTTCCCAGTCTGAGCCGGATGATTACCACGCGTGGGGCGTGTTTCAAGCTAAGTTTGACATGACGGACAATAGAAGGATGACCGGCCTGATTGGACAGCACGTTCAATTTTGTTTGTGCATCCATCTCCTTTGCAAGGTTCCCCTTCACGTCCATACACGTCAAAGGAATGTTGAAAATATCCAAGTTCTCCATCGGCTTGACGGAAATCTTTGAGGGAGGAACCACCTGCCTCAATCGCCTCTGAAAGTACGTCGCGAATGATGGGAACCAGCGACCTTATACGTGGTGCAGTGATGTCTTTCGCAAGCCGTTTCGGCGAAATTCCACTGCGATAAAGCGCTTCGCAGACGTAGATATTGCCCAATCCGCAGACAATACGTTGATCCAATAAGGCAGATTTAACCGGAGATCTCTTATTTTTGAATGCATTGATAAGGACTGAGTCGTTAAAGTCGTTCCCCAATGGTTCAGGTCCAAGAACAGACAACAACTTGTGCTGATCTGCTGTGGCGGTGTTCAACAAATCCATCGCGCCAAACCGGCGTGGGTCGTTAAATGTGACCCGCGCACCGTTGGCCATGTGAAACACAACGTGGTCGTGTTTTTCGGGTGCGGGGTGTTCATGCAAAAATTGCCCCAGTGGATCGCCAGAGATTAACATTCGGCCCGACATGCCCAAATGTATCAATAGTGTTTCGCCACTGCTCAGGTCTGCGAGGACATATTTTGACCTTCTGCGCAATTTCACGACCGTCTGCCCAGTTAGTCGCTGTGCCATGTTTTCAGGGAACGGCCAGCGCAGATCGGGGCGATTCACATCGGCTTGGACAATCACTTGTCCCTCCATTGCCGGTGTTAGCCCGCGACGGACTGTCTCAACCTCTGGAAGTTCAGGCATGGTAAGCTCACTTTATATAATGAATCGCAGGGTTAGGCCTGTGACAAAAGGGGTGTATTGTGCGTGGCCCCCAGCGCCCTATAACAAGGGCAGATTGCAAGGACGGCAAGGCCTATGACCCAAGATAATGCAAATACCACACATTTCGGTTTTGAAACTGTACCCGAAGGCGAAAAAGCTGGGCGCGTTCAGGGCGTGTTCAACTCTGTTGCCAGTAAATATGACGTCATGAATGATGTCATGAGTATGGGCATCCACCGTATTTGGAAAAACGCGATGATGGATTGGCTTGCCCCACGTGGCGGTCAAAAGCTGCTCGATGTTGCCGGTGGTACTGGGGATGTGTCGTTTAAATTCCTTAAGCGGGCAGGCCACGGTCATGCCACGGTCCTTGATATAACAGAGCCCATGTTGATCGAGGGACGTAAACGGGCCGAAGCTGAAAGTATGCAAGACAGCCTGGATTGGGTTGTTGGCGATGCTATGGCGCTACCGTTCGCGGACAATACGTTCGATGTTTATACGATCAGCTTTGGCATCCGTAACGTGACGCGGCCCCAAGAGGCCTTGAATGAGGCATACCGTGTCCTGCGTCCGGGTGGTCGTTTGATGGTTCTAGAATTCAGCCAGCTGCCCAATGAGGCAATGCAAAAAGCCTATGACCTGTATTCCTTCAACGTAATCCCACAGATGGGTAAGATGATTGCGAATGACCGTGACAGTTATCAATATCTCGTAGAATCGATTCGTAACTTTCCAGACCAAGAGACCTTCCTTGGGATGTTGAAGGCTGCAGGCTTTGAAAATGCAAAGTACCGAAATATGACAATGGGCGTCGCGGCGCTTCATTCTGGTTGGAAAATCTAAGATGCGCGGCCCCCACAATATTTGGCGATTGATCCGAACCGGTGCAACATTGGAACGTACGGGCGCGATGAACCTTGTCTTGGATGCATTTGATGCACCGCGGTCTTTGCGATTTGTCGCCAAGGCGCTGGGCAAGCCGTTCATGTGGTTGGGCTATAAGGGTGATCCCAACATGCCGCCAGCGACACGTGCGTTGACCGCCCTTGGGCCAGCTTACATTAAACTTGGTCAGGTTTTGTCGACCCGTCCTGATGTGGTTGGCGATGAATTGGCTGTGCAAATGCGGGTGCTTCAAGATAAATTACCGCCGTTTTCAATCGAAGAAGCGAAAGCAGAGGTTGAGCGTGAATTGGGTGTTCCCGTCAGCGATATCTTTTCAGAATTCAGCGAACCCGTTGCGGCAGCATCCATTGCGCAGGTGCACAAAGCAAGAATTGCAAAAACCGGTGAAGAAGTTGCGGTAAAAGTTCTGCGGCCGGGTATTGAACGGGCATTTCGCAAAGACGTAGATGCCTTCTATTTTGCAGCTCGGATCATAGACATTTTTGCGCCCAGCGCCCGGCGACTTCGCCCGATCGAGGTGATTGAACATTTTGATGGTGTTGTGCAGGGCGAGTTGGATCTGCGGCTTGAAAGTTCAGCAGCGTCAGAGTTTGCGGCAAACACGGCGAATGATAAAGGCTTTCAGCTTCCAGTTATAAATTGGGAATACTCAGCGCGTCGGGTCATGACGTTGGGCTGGGCAGACGGTGCGCCGATGGGCGACAATGACGCGATTGATGCCGCCGGGCATGACCGTACTGTGCTGGGTGAACGCGTGTTGCAGCTGTTCTTAAGTCATGCGCTGCGCGATGGATACTTCCACGCTGATATGCATCAGGGCAACCTAAAGGTGGCACCAAACGGTGACATTATTGCGTATGATTTTGGGATCATGGGCCATATCGATGAATATACTCGCCGTGTTTACGCCGAGATTTTGTTTGGTTTCATTCGCAAAGACTATCGACGGGTGGCCGAGGTACATTTTGAAGCTGGATATGTCCCTGCTGATAAAGATGTTGACGAATTTGCACGTGCGCTTCGGGCTGTCGGCGAGCCGATTTTTGGCATGGACGCCAGTCAAATTTCCATGGGACGTTTATTCAGTTATCTGTTTGAGGTGACGGAACGGTTCGGAATGGAAACGCGTACCGAACTGATTTTGCTGCAACGGACGATGGTTGTGGTTGAGGGTGTGGCGCGCAGCCTAAGTCCCCAGATCAACATTTGGGAAGTCGCCAGCCCAATCGTAACGGACTACATTTCAAAATCTATCGGACCCAAGGCAGTTCTATCTGATCTGGGAAAAACAGCCCGCGTGCTTGCACGGTTTGGGCCGCGCCTACCGGATTTGGTTGAAAGCCTATTGATCCAACAGGGCAATCCAGAACCCGCCAAACGTAATACGTTTTGGCGGTGGATTGTCCTAACCGCGATTCTGTCAGCGAGTGCTGGGGCTGGTGTGCTTGTTCTGATCAAGCATCTTTTTTGAGATAATATTTCTGGGGTCTGGGGGCGCAAAGCCCCCAGCACAATCAGCTAAGCAATACGTTCAATTGCCAATGCGATCCCTTGACCGCCACCAATACACATTGTGATCAGCGCCTTTGATCCGCCAATCCGTTCTAGTTCATAAAGTGCCTTAACAGTTATGATTGCACCCGTTGCGCCAACTGGGTGACCCAACGCAATTGCACCACCATTTGGATTTACACGCGCCGGATCAAACCCAAGCTCCTTGGACACAGCCAAGGCTTGGGACGCAAAGGCCTCGTTGCTTTCAATCACATCAAAGTCACTTGCCTTCAAGCCAGTCGTGGCCAGCAGATTTTGTACTGCAGGAACGGGCCCAATGCCCATCACTTCAGGACGTACACCTGCATGGGCGTATCCCAGAATACGGGCTCTCGGTTTCAAGCCTGCCTTTTCGGCAGCAGCGGCAGTTGCCAAAACAAGGGCACCAGCACCATCGTTGATGCCACTGGCGTTGCCAGCCGTAACGGTTCCGTCCTTTTGAAAGACAGTTCTTAAGCCAGCCAATTTATCTAACCCCGTCGCCTTTGGGTGTTCGTCTACTTCAAAGGCCACTGTGTCCCGTTTCACACGTACATTTACTGGTACGATTTGGTCTACGAAATGGCCTGCTGCAATCGCCGCTGCAGCCCGCTCCTGACTTTGCATTGCAAATGCATCTTGGTCTGCACGGGAAATATCATACTCGGCAGCTACGTTTTCCGCCGTCACGCCCATGTGGCCTGTGCCAAACGGACAATTTAACGCGCCCAACATCATATCTTTGGTCACCACATCGCCCATCTTTGCGCCCCAGCGCTGATCAGGAATGATAAAAGGACTGCGCGACATATTTTCAGCGCCGCCTGCCAGACCGAAGTCTGCATCACCCAACATTAGGGACTGAACAACAGAAACGATCGCCTGAACGCCGGACCCACAAAGTCGGTTCACGTTCATCGCAGGCACCACATCAGGCACGCCTGCTTGCATCGCAGCCACACGGCTAAGATACATGTCGCGTGGTTCGGTGTTGATGACATGGCCAAAGGCGACGTGACCGATCTGACCACCCTCAACGCCTGCGCGTTCCATGGCAGCCTTTGCGGCTACGGTTCCCAAATCAATTGGAGACGTGCCAGCCAAAGCGCCACCAAATGTACCGATGGCTGTTCGAGCGCCACCCAGAATTACGATATCAGTCATGGTTAATCCTATGTTTTAGAGATGATTGGGCAGAAGCTCAAAATGACCAGCCGCTGCGTACTTTCAAAGCTTAAGTGGCGTTAAATCTTTCCGGCCTTCGCTGTGCAGTGTCCAAGCCTTTCGGCCTTCAAAGACAGCGGCGGTCAAAGGTTTTCCCGATCCTTGGCCAGAATCAAGATTAACGCGGTTGCCGTAATGCGTAGCTTCATCGACCGGAGTATGGCCATGGATGATCAACTTGGGGTGTGGGTCAGTATAGTCATGGAATTCTTGGCGTATCCAAATAAAATCTTCTAACACTTGCTCATCTAACGGCACCTCGGGGCGTATTCCTGCATGGCAGAAGAAAAGATCTTCATGTTCGTAAGACAAGACTAGAGATTTAAGGAAGTCGACATGGGTTTGCGGAACGGCTGCCAATGCTTCGACATGGGTATCGATAAGACGGGTACGGGGCGCTGACACAACACCATAAGATGCCAGCGTGGTATCCCCACCAAGACGTGGGTGAAGCCAATACCGCTCGGTTACAAGATAAGGGTCGTGTTGCGGTGGGCTTTGCATAAACAGCTCAAACATCTGGTCATGGTTGCCTTTGATAAAGGTCCAGTTTCGACCGGCGTCTCTGCCTTCAATCAACAGATCGATGATGCCACGGCTGTCGGGACCACGATCCGTATAGTCACCCAAGAAAACGATCTGTGCATCTTTGCCCCCGTCGTCTTCGATCAACTTTAGAACGCGGTGAAGTTCGGCCAGTTGTCCATGAATATCCCCAATCGCGTAGATCGGGCCAACGGGTGTCGTTTTCTCTGATGTCATCGCTATATCGCCTCACGCAAAACGCCGCCCCAAAAGTTGGAGCGGCGTTTTAATGTTAATGGATTTTTGGCCTTATGCCACGTCAAAAGCCAATCGTTTGACTTGGGTGAACATGCCAGTGGTTTCCAACGCTTCAATCACATTGGTCGAAACGGGATGATCGATGTAAAGCAAAGCAATAGCTTCACCGCCAATGTCACTACGGCCAAGGGTAAAGTTCGCGATATTGACGCCACTTTTGCCCATCGTGTTCCCAAGAAGGCCAATGATACCAGGAACGTCTTCGTTCGTCGTATACAGCATGTTCGCACCAATTTCGGCGTCTATGTTGATACCTTTGATTTGGATAAAGCGCGGCTTGCCATCACTAAAGACAGTACCCGCAACAGAGCGTTCGCGCTTGTCCGTCACCACTGTCACTTTGATGTAACCGTCGAA
>JBLHPE010000147.1:0-6123 GCA_047624005.1 Ascidiaceihabitans sp. | reverse complement strand
CGATCCCGTTGGAAGAGGTTGAGAGCATAACATCGATCCGTAAACGGTTCGTGACACCGGGTATGTCTTTGGGTGCATTGTCGCCAGAAGCGCATAAAACTCTGAACGTCGCGATGAACCGTATCGGTGCCAAATCTGATAGTGGCGAAGGTGGTGAAGATCCCGCTCACTTCGTCCCAGAGCCAAACGGCGATAACCCGTCTGCGAAGATCAAACAGGTGGCGTCTGGCCGTTTTGGTGTGACCGCTGAATACTTGAACCAATGCGAAGAGCTGGAAATCAAGGTCGCCCAAGGTGCCAAGCCAGGCGAAGGCGGGCAGTTACCGGGGATGAAAGTCACCGACTTGATCGCGCGTCTGCGGCACTCTACCAAAGGCGTAACGCTGATCTCACCGCCGCCGCATCACGATATCTATTCTATCGAGGATTTGGCCCAGCTAATTTACGATCTGAAGCAGATCAACCCACGCTGCAAAGTGACTGTGAAACTGGTTGCGTCCAGCGGCGTCGGCACGATTGCGGCGGGCGTTGCGAAGGCGAAGGCTGACATTATCCTGATCTCTGGCCACAATGGCGGAACAGGCGCCTCCCCTGCGACTTCGATCAAATATGCGGGTCTACCATGGGAAATGGGGCTTACTGAGGCGCACCAAGTGCTGTCGATGAACAACCTGCGTGAACGTGTAACATTGCGGACCGACGGCGGTCTAAGAACAGGTCGTGACGTTGTCATGGCTGCAATGTTGGGTGCCGAAGAATATGGCATTGGCACCGCTGCCCTGATCGCGATGGGCTGCATTATGGTACGTCAGTGCCAGTCAAATACCTGCCCAGTTGGGGTCTGTACCCAAGACGAAGCGCTGCGTGATAAGTTCACTGGCAATGCGGATAAGGTCGTGAACTTAATCACGTTCTACGCCCAAGAAGTACGTGAATTGTTGGCCTCAATCGGCGCGCGCAGCATGGATGATATCATCGGACGTGCCGATTTGCTCGCACAGGTATCACGTGGTTCTGCGCACCTAGATGATCTGGATTTGAACCCATTGTTGATCACTGTCGATGGTGCGTCCCAGATTAAATATGATCGCAAAAAAGAACGAACCCCAGTGCCGGACACGCTAGATGCTGAGATCGTGCGCGACGCCGCGCGGTTCTTGGCGGATGGTGAAAAGATGCAACTTAGCTATGCGATACAAAACACGCATCGCTCAGTTGGGACCCGGACATCCAGCCATATCGTCAAACGGTTCGGAATGCGCAACAAACTGCAATCCGATCACCTGACAGTCAAATTGCAAGGATCTGCTGGTCAATCGCTGGGGGCATTTGCCGCACCAGGTCTAAAACTCGAAGTGTCCGGTGATGCGAACGATTATGTGGGCAAGGGTCTGTCCGGGGGCACAATTGTTGTGCGCCCACCGATGGCCACACCCATTGTTGCATCCGAGAATACGATCATCGGCAACACCGTTTTGTACGGTGCGACGGATGGGTATTTGTTCGCCGCAGGACGGGCGGGCGAACGGTTCGCTGTGCGCAATTCCGGGGCTAAGGTTGTTGTTGAAGGCTGTGGTTCCAACGGGTGTGAATACACAACCGGCGGTGTGGCGGTGATTCTTGGATCAATTGGCGCAAACTTTGGCGCAGGTATGACGGGTGGCATGGCGTATTTGTATGACCCAGACGGGTTGGCACCTGCGCTGATCAATCACGAAACACTGGTCACTTGCCCAGTAACAGTGCCGCATTGGACCACTCAGCTAGAAGAGTTGCTAAAGCGTCATGTCGAAGAAACCGGCAGCCAAAAAGCGGCTGATATCCTTCAACACTGGGATATGGAACAGGCCAATTTCCTACAAATTTGTCCGAAAGAGATGTTGGTGCACCTAGCAGCACCACTTTCGATCGAAGAAGCAGCAATTCCCGCCGAATAGGGGACCAGGTTAGGGAGGCCTTCATTACATTTGTAATAACGGCCTCTCTGATGCGCTCAAGGCTTTCCTGATTTAGCCTTGAGCGCTATAGCTGCCTGATGACCAAGGCAGTGAACACCAAAAAACCGAAATCAAAGCCTAAAAGCACAGCACGACGTAACCCGTTGCGGTGGCTGATGTGGCAGGGTTTCCGGATTTTGTGCGCAGTGTTTGTGTTTGCCATTGTTCTGATCATTTTGATTGGTGTCGTGAATCCGCCCACCACGATTTACATGTCCCAAGAATCGCGGCGTTTGGGTGGGGTGGATTATGAATGGGTTTCGATCGATGAAGTTGCCCCTGTTATGGCTCGTGCTGTTGTTGCGGCGGAGGATGCGAATTTCTGCCAGCACTGGGGATTTGACCTGAGGGCGATCAAGACCGCGATTGCTGCGGGTGGTGCACGCGGTGCTTCAACGATTTCACAACAAACGGTCAAGAATGTTTTTCTGTGGCATGGTCGCAATTACACCCGCAAAGCAATGGAAGCGTTGATGACACCGTTGGTCGAGGCGGTGTGGTCCAAACGCCGTATTGTCGAAGTTTATTTAAACGTTGCTGAGTTTGACGAGGGTGTATTTGGGGTCGAAGCAGCATCACGGCACTATTTTGGGATTGGTCCTGAAGCCTTAAGTGCAACACAAGCGGCCCGGCTTGCTGCGATTTTACCCTCACCCAAAACCCGATCCGCCTCTCGCCCCTCGAATTATATTCGAAAACGGGCGTCCCAAATCATTGATGGTGCGGCCACAATTCGCGCGGATGGCCGCTCTGCGTGTTTCGAGAGTTGAAAAACTCTAAGTTACGGGGCATTGAAGAGTACCACCTTCAATTGACCATGGAATTCTGATGGCCCGTCTTTTTCACGTCCCCCTCTCCCCGTTTTGCCGCAAGGTTCGTCTTAGCTTGGCTGAGAAGAAGATCGAGGTTGAGTTGGTCGAAGAGCGATATTGGGAAGCTGATCCCGATTTCCTACGTCGCAATCCGGCGGCCAAGGTTCCAGTCTTGCGTCTGGACGGGATCATGATGTCTGAAAGCGCACCGATTTGCGAATACATTGAAGAGACGCGGCCCGAACCATCGTTATTGCCGAGCGATCCGATTGCGCGGCTTGAAGTGCGTCGGTTGGTCAGTTGGTTTGATGATAAGTTTCATCACGAGGTCACTTCGAAGCTGCTGTATGAGCGGGTGAACAAGCGGATGATGGGCCAAGGCTATCCCGACAGCAAGAATGTGAAGGCTGGGGCCAAGGCGATTAAATATCATCTCGATTATATGACATGGTTGCTGGATCATCGCCGTTGGTTGGCGGGTGATCATATGACGTTGGCAGATTTTGCGGCCGCAGCGCATTTGTCATCACTGGACTACATTTCAGATGTAGATTGGAACCGGTCGGCTGCTGTTAAAGATTGGTATGCCAAGATTAAATCGCGCCCCGCGTTTCGGTCTATTTTGGCGGATCAGGTGTCAGGATTTCTACCGCCACGTCATTACAATGACCTTGATTTTTAGACCTGTGATCCTTGATCGAAAGCCGGGGGCTGTCTGCCCCCAAACCCCCGAGAGTTTACTTTGCAAAATGAACCGATGACCTTAAAGGCGCGTTTGATTGAGCGGGCTTTGGAGGAGGGGTTTGTGATGGCACGTATCTGTCGGCCAGATGCCGTTCCAGAGGTCCCTGAACGCTTGGCTGCTTTTGTTGAGGCTGGGTATCATGGCCAGATGGGGTGGATGGCGGATCGGATGCATTGGCGTGGCAATCCAAGTGCGCTGTGGCCAGGGGCGAAATCTGTATTGATGTTGGCCGAAAGCTATGCGCCAGATCATGATCCGCGTGATGTTTTAACGATGCTTGATCGTGGTGCGATTTCGGTCTATGCCCAGAACAAAGATTATCATGATTTGGTCAAGAAGCGGCTTAAGAGATTGGCCCGTTGGTTGATTGAGGATGCTGGCGGCGAGTTGAAAGTGTTTGTTGATACAGCGCCTGTACCTGAGAAAGCGTTAGGAGCAGCCGCAGGCTTGGGTTGGCAGGGTAAACACACCAATTTGGTCAGCCGTGAATGGGGTAATTGGGCCTTCTTAGGGTCTATTTTTACAACGATTGAGTTGGAGCCTGATACGCCAGAAGTTGATCATTGCGGATCATGCCGCTCCTGTCTGGATGCTTGTCCGACGGAAGCGTTTCCAGCGCCTTATCAGTTAGATGCGCGGCGCTGTATCTCGTACCTGACAATCGAACATAAGGGACCAGTGGACGAGGAATTGCGTGCCCTTATGGGCAATCACATCTACGGGTGCGACGACTGTTTGGCTGCGTGCCCCTGGAACAAGTTTGCAGTGGCCGCGAGTGACATTCGGTATGCGGCCAAGGATGATCTGAAAGCGCCACCATTGGAAGACTTGGCGCAGTTGGATGATGCAGCTTTCCGCATCAAATTCTCGGGGTCCCCTATCAAACGTATTGGGCGGGACCGGTTTGTGCGCAATGTGCTTTATGCAATTGGAAATTCTCAAGAGCAGCGGTTGAAATCAGTTGCTGCCAAACTGACAAACGACCCAGATCAAACAGTCGCTGACGCTGCACGTTGGGCGATGACGCAACTGGACAAGACGTGACGCAAAGCGTCTTTATCACGAAGTAAAACAGACAGGAGTGATGCGGTGGCATTGTTGTTAGGGGTGGATACGGGCGGCACATACACGGACGCAGTTTTGATCCGTGACGAGGAACACGTGATCGCAAGCGCCAAGGCGTTGACCACGCGGCACGATTTGGCAATCGGCGTCGGTGGTGCGGTGCGTGCTGTGTTGGAACAGTCCGGTGTGGATGCCGGTGACATTTCGATGGCGTCCCTGTCCACAACCCTCGCGACCAATGCGCTTGTTGAGGGGCAGGGCGGTCGTGTCGCACTGGTGTATATCGGCTTTCGTGAAAAGGATTTGGACGGGCATGGCCTGAAAGAGGCCCTTAAAGGTGATCCATTTATCGTTCTAAGGGGTGGTCATAATCACGATGGAAGTGAGGCCCATCCATTTGATGACACAACGTTAATTGGCTTTTTAGAAAAACATAAAAGCGAAGTCAGTGGGTTTGCCGTCGCCAGCCAGTTTGCCACGCGCAACCCTGCGCATGAGTTACGGGCACTCGAACTGGTGATACAAATCACAGGTAAGCCTGTGTCTGCCTCACATCAACTTTCCGCCAAATTGAACGGACCGAAACGTGCGCTCACTGCAGTTTTGAATGCCCGATTGATTGGTATGATTGATCGTCTGATTGGGCGGGCTGAGGGCGTTCTAAAGAAGATTGGTGTCACGGCGCCAATGATGGTCGTACGCGGCGATGGTGCATTGATCTCTAGCAGTCAGGCCCGAGAACGCCCGATTGAAACGATACTTAGTGGGCCTGCGGCGTCAATTGTAGGCGCGCGTTGGATGACAGGTGCCGATCACGCGCTGGTCTCCGATATCGGTGGTACGACAACCGACATTGCTCTTCTGCGCGATGGGCGGCCTGCCATTGATCCGGGCGGCGCACGTGTTGGTCCATACCGTACGATGGTCGAAGCGGTTGCGATGCGGACCCACGGATTGGGTGGTGACAGTGAGGTACATTTTACCGTCGAGGGTTTGAAGGGTGGCGTTACTCTTGGACCCCGTCGGTTGCTGCCGATTTCGCTGATTGCAATGGATGCGCCTGATGTCGTTCATAACGCCCTCGACAGTCAATTGCGCAGCACAACGCCGGGTGAATATGACGGCCGATTTGTGCGAAGTGTTCAGGGGCAAAGCACCGAAGGGTTGGGCGTTCGCGAGACCGAGCTGTTGACGCGAATTGGTGATATCGTCCACCCGCTTGGGTCTGTTCTTAAAAACCGGATCGAACAGGGTACGCTCAAACAACTTGTTGAACGGGGGTTGGTTCAGATCGCTGGGTTGACGCCATCAGACGCCAGCCATGTTTTGGGACGTGTTGATGTCTGGGACACTGACGCAGCCAATAAAGCGCTGGTGTTATTTGGACGTCGGCGTACAGGGTCTGGCAATATGCTTGCAAAAGACCCGAGTGATGTTGCCCAGATGATCGTGGATCGCTTAACATATCAGACCGGTTTGGCTTTATTAGAGACCGCTTTTGCAG
>JBLHPE010000146.1:0-6137 GCA_047624005.1 Ascidiaceihabitans sp. | reverse complement strand
TTGTCGCGGCCTGCCGCACCCACGGCATCTTGCCAGTGGACGGCCCGTTTGGTGATTTCTCCGATGACGAGGGTTACCGCGCTCAAGCACGCCGTTCTGCAACACTGGGAATGGTCGGGAAATGGGCGATCCACCCCAAACAAATCGGACTGGCGAACGAAGTGTTCACGCCATCAGCCGAAGCCGTCGCCGAAGCACGTGAAATTTTGGCCGCAATGGAAACTGCCAAAGCAAACGGCGAAGGCGCAACCGTCTATAAGGGTCGTCTTGTTGATATCGCGTCCATCAAACAGGCCGAAGTCATCGTACATCAGTCCGAGATGCTTGCAGGCTAACGGTGAAGTGATTTCTTAAATCATCGATGATCTGCCTAAAAGGGGCCTCCAATCATTTGCGAGGCCCCTTATGCGTTTCTTGATCCCATTTATGAGTGCCATTCTTTTTGCCCTGCCTGCATTTGCTGGTGACGACCTGACAGCCCGCGACGGCTGGTCCGTGGTCCAGACCAGCAAGACATTCAGTGCACTCGTCAAAGACACGCGCACTGCGGTCAAAGCCAATGGCATGATCGTGGTGACGCAAGCAGGCCCAACAGCCGCCGCCAAAAATCGGGGCATCATAATCCCTGGGAACCGCATCATCGGTGTCTTCAACAACGACTACGCCGTAAAAACCCTTGCCACGTCCACCGCGGCGATGATCGAGGCCCCGATACGGTTGTACGTCACCGAAAACGAAGATGGCACCGCGACGCTTTCTTACAAAACACCAACAACGGTCTTTGCACCATATGCAAATGACGGTGGCGCGGCCCTCGCAGCCATAGCCGCCGAACTTGACCTATTGTTCGCAAAGATTGCAGCTGACGCCAGTACCTAATCAGGCCCGTTCGTCTTTGGGCGATCCCATAACAACATAAGACGTGATGCCGTTCACTTGCGGCAACGCGCCCAAAAGGTCAGTGTGAAACGCCTTGTAGCTGCGCATATCCGCACATTCGACACGCAATAGATATTCGATAGTGCCTGTAATATTATGACATTCCCGTACATCTGCAGCGCGGTCCATCGCACGTTCAAACGCTTCTTGGCTGGCCTTGGAGTGATCGCGCAACCCCACACCGATATAGGCCACAAACCCGATGCCCAGCGCAGAGCGGTCCAACACGGCGCGGTAGCCTGTGATCAGCCCTGAACGCTCCAACTCTTGCACGCGACGCAAACAGGCAGAGGCCGACAAGCCCACACGATCCGCAAGTTCAAGATTACTAACGCGCCCATCTTTTGACAGCTCACGCAATATCTTCTCGTTTATGTGATCTAACTTCGTCATATGTTGCGAAAACTATAGCAAAGTTATGCAAATCGCAATTTCATAGCGTGAAATTTACGCGATTCATTGCGTCATGACCTTAGAACTTATCACAGCCTTCGCCGGATACTGCTTTGTCAGTTCAATAACTCCGGGACCCAACAACCTGATGCTCATGGCGTCGGGTGCGAATTTTGGCTTCTTGCGAACAATCCCGCACATGCTGGGTGTCGGCCTTGGCTTTGTGCTGATGGTTGTCCTAGTAGGAATCGGGTTGGCGCAAATCTTCGACCTTTATCCAATCACCCACACGATCCTTAAGGTTGGTAGCGTTGGTTACCTGTTGTACCTTGCTTGGAAAATAGCCAACGCCGCACCTGTAAACCCCAAAGACAGCAACGGTACACCTATGACGTTCCTGCAAGCCGCTGCGTTTCAGTGGGTCAACCCAAAGGCCTGGACAATGGCCGTCACCGCCGTCACAGTCTATGCCCCAGACACCAACTTAATGACCCTCCTTTTGGTCGCTGCGATCTTCGGCGCAGTCAATCTGCCTGCTGTCAGTTCATGGACGCTACTTGGGCAGCAAATGGCACGCATTCTTACGAACCCAACGCGGTTGCGGCTGTTCAATTGGACGATGGCGGCGCTCTTGATCGCGTCCCTTTACCCCGTCCTGTGGCCCTGAACCCGTAATCTTACGGGTTAGCGTTGCAAACACCCCAAATGCCCGCCATATATCTATCTAAAGCATCATAGAAATAAGACTGCGGAGCAGGCATGGCACAATACATGGAATTCGAAAAACCCTTGGCCGAAATTGAAGGCAAAGCTGAGGAATTGCGCGCGATGGCCCGCGAAAGCGAAGACATGGACATGACCCAAGAGGCTGCAGCGTTAGACGCCAAAGCCGCCGTCATTTTAGAAGATCTTTACAAAAACCTGACACCTTGGCGCAAATGCCAAGTGGCGCGCCATCCTGAACGGCCGCATTGTCAGGATTACGTAAAAGCGTTGTTCACTGATTTCACACCGCTTGCTGGCGACCGCAACTTTGCCGACGATCATGCCGTGATCGGCGGCTTGGCCCGTTTCAACGACAAGCCCGTCATGGTGATCGGCCATGAAAAAGGCAACGATACCAAATCACGTATCGAACGTAATTTCGGCATGGCACGGCCCGAAGGTTACCGTAAAGCCACCCGTCTTATGGATATTGCGAGCCGCTTTAACCTGCCGGTCATCACATTGGTCGACACCGCAGGGGCTTACCCCGGCAAAGGGGCCGAGGAACGCGGCCAATCTGAAGCCATCGCACGTACCACCGAAAAATGTCTTCAAATCGGCGTGCCATTGATCAGCGTGATCATTGGCGAAGGCGGATCTGGTGGGGCTGTTGCTTTTGCCACGGCCAACCGCGTCGCAATGCTAGAACATTCCATCTATTCGGTGATCAGCCCCGAAGGGTGTGCATCTATCCTGTGGAAAGATTCGGAGAAAATGCGCGAGGCGGCTGAAGCCCTGCGCCTCACGGCACAAGACCTCAAACAATTGGGTGTCACGGATCGGATCATTCCCGAACCTTTAGGTGGTGCCCATCGCGACTGGCCCGCAACGATCGAAGCTGTCAGCGCCGAGATCACAAGCATGCTAGAAGAACTTGGCGGCAAAAGTGCAAAGGCGTTGATCAAAGACCGTCGTAAAAGGTTCCTTGATTTGGGAACTAAAGGGTTGGCGGCTTAACGGCCCTTCCCTAACCATCTAATCGCATACGAAACCGTGGACCACTGTCAGGCAGCAGATCAAACCCTGCCGCCAAATAGATCCGTGCGGCAGCTGTGTTGTCTGGATGTGTGCCGACGGTCAGGAACTTACACGACAGTTGTTTGGATAATTCAATTGATGCATCAATTAGCGCGCGCCCAACGCCACAGCCGCGATTGTGGGCGACGACAAACAAGTGTTGCATGTCCATCCCACGCACACCGAATTGCAACTGCCCCACCGGTAACAACGATGCGTAACCGACAACCTCCGCACCAACACAGGCGACGATAATCCGGTGCCAATCCTGTGCCTCTTGCGTAAGGCCTTCCAAGGTCAGCGTGCAAATATCTCCGTGATGCGCGGCCAAGGCATGCACCATATCCAGAACAACGGGCAAATCGCTGTCCTTCAACATGCGTGTCTTGATGTCATTTATCGTCATTTTCTAGATTCCTACTGCGCCCAAGTGAAACCAAACGGACACCACTAATACGCAGCTAAGATGGTACACTATGCTCGGCGGTGCTGTTCTTATGAGAAGGCGATAAAATAATATGTTTTGAAAATTGCTGTGCTCGTACGCTTTCTTGATCCGTCAGAACGTGTCTTGTCAATCGGTCCCGTCATTCTGCTTCTGAGATCCGCAATTCATCTAAGGTATAACTGACCTCAATCTGCCCATCTAAACCCATCTCGAAATTCAGATCCTGAACCATACAGCCCACACCACAAATCTGACTTACGACCAGGTCGGCCCCATCGACGTACCAAAACCGACCACTGGGCGTAGATAGGTAGCCATCGATCCCTTCGCCCTCATCCGCCTCAACATCGCCCACGGATGGAAATTCTGCAGGCGTGTCGTACTCGAACGCGCCGTGGGTGTGGTAAGAAGCAACAACCAAATGATCCTCAGTTGGGTCATCTGGGCGGCAACTGCTGATGCGGCCTTTCTTGGCTTGCGTTGCGGCCAACACCCCATCGGGTGTACGCAGGATATAGCCACAAAATTCACGGTTATTGGCAAAGGAGATCGCTTGCAGTTTGTTTAGGGTCACTTTGGCAAATTCGACCTCAGACAGGCCACTCGACGCCTTAAACACTTTCGGTTCTTCAAGCTGGCAGCCGACTAAAGCCGCAACTGCTGGTAAGATAAACCAAAACTTCATTGCAATCATTTCTCGCAATATCAACTCGCCAGCATCCGTAGGCCCATCGTTACATCTGAACGTACAGCAAGGCGCAACCCTGGCTCATCCCCAGCCCTAAGAGCAGCAATAATCAAGCGATGATACTGTGGCGGCTCAGTCCTGCGGAGGCGGCCGTACAGCGCCCGCATTGTGGGGCCCATTTGCAACCAGACCGTTTCCGTCATGGCCAGCATCGCAGGCGCTTGCGCGCGTAAATACAACGTGCGGTGAAATTCCAGATTGGTGCGGATATAGCTGACGGCATCACGGTGGGCGACAGCCTCGGCCACTGACCCGTTGATGGCCTGCAATCGTTCGATCAATGCCAAATGGGCACGGGGCAAGGCCCGACTTGCCAGCTCTACCTCGATCAAGGCACGCAACGCCGCCAATTCTTCAATCCGTTCATTGGTCAACTCTGGGGTCGAGATGCGACCAGAAGACGACATCGTCAACGCGCCCTCTGCCACCAAACGGCGCACAGCTTCACGGGCAGGGGTCATTGAGACGCCAAATTCCTTGCCTATCCCGCGCAGGGTCATGGACACACCAGGCATAATTTCACCGTACATGATCCGTGTGCGCAGCTTGCGATAGACGCGATCATGGATGGCACCCGGCGGTAAGCTGGGTGCGGCGACTGCGGGTTCAGAGGGTTTGATTGGCATGACCATATCTGATTTGTGATCACATCACAGCAAAGCGTCAATCACCAAATCGAAAACGATGCAGCGCATTGCCTTCTTTTTTCAGCCAACGGCGTGCGGGTTTGTAGTCACCAAAGATCCGTTGGACCCCATCCCAATAGGCGGTGGAGTGGTTCATCTCAGCCAAATGGGCAACCTCATGGGCCGCCACATAATCTAGCACAACATCAGGAGCCATGATCAAACGCCACGAATACATCAACGTGCCACTGCTAGAACACGACCCCCAGCGGGATCGCGTGTCGCGAATACTGATACGGGCGTAAGATTTCCCCAATCGTTCGGCGTAGGCATCAGACGCGCCAACCAACCGAACGCGGGCCATCTGTTTAAAATGCCCCTTCAAACGGGCCCCTATACGATCCACTGGCCCTGGCACCATGATCAACCCGTCCGCCATCACCACCCGACGTCCCTGCCCTTGCACCACGCGGTGGGAAACACCTTGGACCGGTATCTCACTGCCCAGTGCGACGGGAATATCCTCGACCCGTTGCTCCAAATGGCCCCGAATCCATGATTCTTTCTGGCGTGCAAATGTCATCGCCTCTGCCTCGTGAACTCCACTCGGCAAGGTTAATGTCACGCGACCATCCAATTGCGAAATACGTAACGAAATACGACGTGCGCGGCCGGAACGACGCAATAAAATAGGCACATCAGGTGTGCCATGAAGAACGTGATCGACCAAGGTTTAGGTCCTTTAATGGCATTAGGCTTTGACAGTGACGCAACCATATGGCACTTGCGCGGAATCGTCGACACGCACACACTGATTCAAAGGGGATTTTCATGCCCAAAGCAGAATGGGGCACGAAGCGCCTTTGCCCAACATCCGGCAAGCGCTTTTTTGACCTTAACAAGAACCCAATCGTTAGCCCGTATACGGGTGAAATTGTCGAAGTCGACAATTCCAAAACACGTATGATCGCCGCAGACGCCGAAGATGCCGTTACAGCAAAAGCCAAAGAGGCCGAAGTTGAAGACGACGCAGTTTTGGAAGATGACGACGACGCAGACGTGGATCTGGGCGATGACATCCTCGATGATGAAGAGGATGACGACACCGTTTCATTGGATGAAATCGCCGATGTGTCCAACGAGGACAACGAGTGATTTAGAAATCGATGTGTGGGGCTGGATTTTTCACTTGATCCTGCCC
>JBLHPE010000145.1:0-6186 GCA_047624005.1 Ascidiaceihabitans sp. | reverse complement strand
CGCAAGGCTTCTCCGCCCTCCGATATTTAACGTCTCCGGACTACAAAGCCTTGCTACCGTTTACGCTTGGTGTGACATTTCTACTTTGCGCAACATCGGACATTTTAACTTTGTTGCAACATTGAATTAATATAGGGGTACATTCTAAACTGGGTTGCAAAGTTCGCCCTATCTTGCTGGAAAGCAAGGAACCGGACAATTGAAGGTATCTAGAATACAATGATATCCGAATACGAAGTATCTTCTGAGATCAGTTTTCATCGCTTGAAGGTCAAATGACAATGGATGGTAACAACGCCTCATCAACAATTGGATGAAAAACTCTTTCCTCGTCCATAGGAATGAATCTTATATCTGACTATACATAATACCCACTTGATCCAAACTCTTAAATTGCGGTTCAAGTGTCGCTCACATTAACGCAATCCGTAACCTGCCCCACGAACAGTACGAATGACATCATCTCCGTCATGTTGCATCAGTGCCTTTCTCAACCGACCAATATGAACATCAACCGTTCTTGTATCTACATAGATGTCACGTCCCCAAACCCGATCAAGCAATTGTTCTCGGCTCCAAACCCGGGACGGTTTTTCCAAAAAGGTACTTAACAAACGGAATTCTGTTGGACCTAACTTCAACTCTACATCGTTTCGCGTGACCTTATGGCTTTCGGAATCCAGCATGATGTTCTCGAAATTCAACCGTTGGCCGACTGTAGATGGCCGCACCCGCCGCAATTGGCTGCGCACTCGCGCCATCAGTTCAATGACAGAATATGGTTTGATCACGTAGTCATCGGCACCTGTTTCTAGCCCGCGGACCCGATCAATATCTTCAGATTTTGCGGACAACATGATGATAGGAATATTACGTGTCTCAGCCCGTGATTTCAGGCGCCTGCAAACTTCAATCCCACTAAGTCGTGGCATCATCCAATCTAAAACAATAACGTCAGGCATATCTTCTTGGATAAGGATCAACGCGTCCTCACCATTGTCAGATCGGCTGACGGCGAAACCTTCGGCTTCTAGATTGTAGACCAATATTTCACGCTGTGCAGGTTCATCTTCAACAACCAGCACGTGGGGTTGATCCGCGGACATAGACAATTCTCCAGTTCAGA
The DNA here is from genome assembly GCA_047624005.1 of Ascidiaceihabitans sp. GTDB lineage: Bacteria > Pseudomonadota > Alphaproteobacteria > Rhodobacterales > Rhodobacteraceae > Ascidiaceihabitans. The sequence goes on along the minus strand of JBLHPE010000145.1, from coordinate 5,060 downwards.
AAATTCAGATTTTTTGGGTCGATGTGACGTCTGATTTGGTACGCGCCTCGTCGGGATGTTCACCTGTGACCAAGTAAACCACCTGCTCTGCTATGGACGTCACATGGTCGCCCATACGTTCGATATTTTTACCGATGAAATGAAGATGCATACAGGCCGTGATATTGCGCGGATCTTCCATCATAAAGGTTAGGAATTCGCGAAACAATCCATTGTACATTTGATCAACGTCACTGTCGCGGTCGATCACACTGTAAGCTAGTTCAGCGTCACGGTGAATATAGGCATCAAGCGCGTCTTTCAGCATCTTTTCCACCTCTTTTGCCATACGTCGCAAAGCCCCTGCACTGTCATTCACGGGCGCCATTTGGGACAAAACGCCTGTTCGTTTGGCCATATTTTTTGCATAATCACCAATGCGCTCAAGATTGCCGCTGATTTTCATAATCGCCAACACCATGCGCAGATCGCCTGCCGTTGGTGAGCGTAATGCGATTAAACGTGCTGCGTCCTCGTTGATCTCTTCTTCGAGGCGATCAATGATCTTGTCAGCAGCCCGCACCTTTTCAGCCCGTTCTTCATCACGGGTTTCTAACGACACGGCTCCTTCCAAAATGGCGGCTTCAACAAGGCCACCCATTTTCATAATCTTAGTTTGGATAGCTTCAAGGTCGCGGTCAAATGCTGATGCAATATGTTGGTTGCTCATGTTCTGTTCTCCCTACCCGATCCTGCCGGTGATGTAGCTTTCAGTGCGTGGGTCTTTAGGGGTTGTGAAAATTTGCCCTGTTTCACCATATTCGACCATGTTTCCAAGGTGAAAGAATGCGGTTTTTTGACTGACGCGTGCGGCTTGTTGCATGGAGTGTGTGACGATCACGACCGAATAGGTTTGACGCAGTTCGTCAATCAATTCCTCAACTTGTGCAGTTGCGATCGGGTCAAGTGCCGAACATGGTTCGTCCATCAACAACACTTCAGGCTCCGTTGCAATTGCACGTGCAATGCACAGTCGTTGTTGTTGACCACCAGAGAGCCCCGTGCCGGGTGATTGCAGTCGATCCTTCACCTCGTTCCAGATTGCGCCACGGCGTAACGCCCGCTCAACAATGTCATCTAGGTCAGCCTTGCTCTGTGCGAGCCCGTGAATACGTGGGCCATAAGCCACGTTGTCATAAATAGACTTTGGGAACGGATTTGGCTTTTGGAACACCATCCCAACCTTGGCCCGCAACTGCACCGGATCAACACGGCTGTCATAGATATCTTCGTCGTCAATTCGAATATCACCGGTCACCCGACAGATATCAATCGTGTCGTTCATCCGGTTCAAACAGCGCAGGAACGTAGATTTACCGCAACCTGATGGCCCAATAAACGCAGTTACTGTCTTGTCCTCGATATCGACGCTGACGTCCTTAATGGCATGGGTGTCGCCGTAATACACCTGCACGTTCTGTGCTGAAATTTTGATGACTTTGTTGTCCACGGCGTTCTCCACGTCTTTTCCCACTACACTCATATCGTTCATACCTATGTCCTTACCAGCGACGTTCAAAGCGGCGGCGCAGGATGACCGCAATTGTGTTCATCCCAACCAAGAAAACCAACAAGATGATAATACCACCCCATGCGCGTTCGTAAAACGCAGGGTCCGCACGTTTTGCCCACTCATATATTTGCGCTGGCATGGCGGAGTTTGGCGACATCAATCCAGCCGCAATGCTGTCGGGTGGGTTTGAGGCAATAAAGCCAACCATACCAATCAAAAGCAGTGGCGCCGTTTCACCCAATGCTTGGGCCAAACCAATGATGGTGCCTGTCAAAATGCCGGGCGCAGCCAGTGGCAAAACGTGATGGAACACCGATTGCATCTTTGAGGCCCCTACTCCTAATGCCGCATCTCTGATCGACGGTGGTACAGCTTTTAGGGAGGCTCGTGTCGAGATGATAATTGTCGGCAAGGTCATCAACGTCAGCACCAAACCACCAACCAAGGGGGCAGAGTTTGGAAGATGCATATAGTTGATAAACACAGCCAACCCCAAGATACCAAACACAATGGACGGCACTGCGGCGAGGTTGGAAATATTGACCTCGATGATATCAGTGATCCAATTTTTTGGCGCGAATTCTTCTAGGTAGATCGACGCGGCCACACCGATGGGCAAGGCCAGCACCAAGACTACCATCATCATAAAGAGCGAGCCGATCATGGACACGCCCATACCAGCTGCCTCTGGCCGCGCGTCAGAAGCATCAGATCCAGTGATGAAGGAAAGGTTAAAGCGTTTTTTCAAACTTCCGTTGGCCATTAACATATCGACGATATTAAGTTGTTCAGCTGAGATATTCTTGTCATTCGCGATGCTTTCGCGGCTAACACGGCCTTTCAAATACCCATCCACACGAGAAGACGCCAGAAATTCGAACTCAACCCTGTCGCCAATCCGGCTGGGGTCATTGATCACAAAATTGCGAAGTTGGGCGGCTGCACTTTTAGAAAGAATTCCAACCAAATCCTTCGATTTCAGTTCAGTTTTAATCCCCGTCGCCGCCAGCTTTTCTTCAAACGCGTTCTTAAGCAAAGGCGTATATCCGAAGGTCGATACCTTCTTTATGGCCTCGATATCTCGGTTCCCTTTTTTGTCCAACTTATCGGCCAGCAACTCAACCTCGAGCGTAACAAAGGTCTGTTGAAAGGCGCCCGAGCCACGCGAGATGATATTGAACACAAGGATTATGAGCATCAGCAATCCAAAAGCGATCGCGATTATGCCATAGGTTTTGAACCGCGTCTCAGCTGCATTGCGACGGCGGGTCCGCGCATCAAGTTGCAGCAAGGACGCTCTCTTGGCCTCAGGTATTTGGGTTGCGTCGGTCAATCGTACTGCTCCCGATATTTGCGCACGATATAAAGTGCGATCACGTTAAGGCCGAGGGTCAAGACAAACAGGGTCAAACCAAGGGCAAAGGCCACTAGGGTCTCTGGGCTGGAAAAGTCGGTGTCACCCGTCAACTGGCTGACAATTCGGGTGGTGATTGTGGTCATGGCTTCTAGTGGGTTGGCGGAAAACTTGGCTATCGCCCCTGCCCCGAGAACCACGATCATCGTCTCGCCAATTGCACGGGACGCAGCCAACAGGATCGCACCCACGATGCCTGGCAATGCCGCGGGTAAGACCACTTGGCGGATAGTCTCTGACGGCGTTGCACCAAGGCCAAGCGACCCATCCCGCAAAGATTGCGGCACCGCGTTGATAATGTCATCCGACAGTGAGGATACAAACGGGATCAGCATGATCCCCATGACAAGGCCCGCGGTAAGAACGGCAGTTGCACCGCTCATCCATTCCACGCCCAACAGTCCCTCTTCACCGCGCCCAAAGATGCGGACCAGCGTCGGACCAACGGTTAAAAGTGCGAACAAACCGTAGACGATTGTCGGAATACCGGCGAGAATTTCTAGAAGAGGTTTCGCGACAGAGCGCACCTTTGATCCCGCATATTCGCTAAGGTAAATCGCAGCGAACAGACCAACGGGCACCGCGACGGCAAGCGCAATGATCGAAATATACAGCGTACCCCAAAGCAGCGGCAGAATTGACAGATCGCTGTCGCCACGGAAATTCGGAGCCCATGACGTGCCAAAGAAGAAGTCGGTCCAAGAGTGCAGGCGGAAAAAGTTAATCGATTCAAACAACATCGAAAAGACGATCCCAACGGTTGTCAAAACAGCCAACGATGCGGCAAAGATCAATAATGCCAACATACCGCGTTCAACCGTGTTTCGCGCGCGAAATTCTGGTTTGGCGGCCATCACTGACATGGCAAATCCAATCAGTGCCAGCGTCGCCACAACGACGGCCATCCACAACTGACCCGTGGTGGTTTGTTTGCGGTAACTTTGAGCGGCTTCCAAAACTTCGGATTTTACATCAGCGCCAACGGCGGCACCCACGCTGGCTAGCAAGGCACGTATATCTGTCTGCCCAGTCTGCAGGGACAAGACGTCGTTCGCACTCATCACGTCTTCGCTCACGACCAAGTCAAGGCCATCAGCCACACGGCGTACGTCGCTCATGACCAAACCTGCCGAGGATCCTTCAGTGATAATACTGTCTGGGATGGTGCTGAGCACACTGCGGTCAATCATCATCGGCTGGGCAAGCAGCCAAAGGATCAGCACACCCAAGGCAGGGATCGCCGTGAACATCGCGGCGTTCGACCCGTAATACGCTGGTAGAGAATGAAGTTTGCGGCGATCACCACCTGCGGCTGCGATGGCGCGATTGCTGGCCATAAAATAGCCAAATATTGTCAAAATCAAAACCGCTATGACGAGTAGACCTGTCGTGCTCATGTTCCGCTCCGGCGATTTTTGCTAGTCTGGTTTTTAAAAGTGATAAAGGCCGCCCATGTGTTCGGGCGACCTCTTATTTGATTTACGTAACTTAGGAACCCGTCCCAATGACCGCTTCGTCGGCGACAGAAGTCTGCGTGTCGGCCAATTCTGGGTCAGACACCAAACCGTACTCTGCCAATGGACCATCTGGGCCTGCAATCTCGTCAGCAACGAAGAATTCAGAGAATTCCTTCAGGCCTGGGATGACGCCGATGTGCGCTTTCTTAACATAGAAATACAGCGGACGTGACACTGGGTATTCACCGGTTGAGATGCTTTCTGTGGACGGCACGATACCTGACATTGTCGCAACTTGTAGCTTGTTGGTGTTATTTTCGTAGAATGCCAAACCGAACACGCCGATACCGTTTTTGTTGCTCTCGATACGCGCCAAAGTTTCGGTATAGTCGCCGTCGATGTCCACGGATTTACCGTCTTTGCGCAGCGCAATACAGGCTTTTTCAGCAGCTTTTTTATCGTCGCCATTTGCCGCTTTAAGCACATCAAATGCGCCAGTTGCTTCGCAACCCGCTAGGATCACCTTGTCCTCGAATACTTCGCGTGTGCCGTGTTTTGTACCGGGTACAAATGCTTGGATCGGTTGATCTGCGAAAGACGCATTCACTTCGGTCCAGTTTGTGTTCGGGTTGGCAAC
>JBLHPE010000144.1:0-6249 GCA_047624005.1 Ascidiaceihabitans sp. | reverse complement strand
TTGGAAGTGTTGGAAGGTTTCATCGTTGCGTTTCTTAATCTGGATCGCGTCATAGACATCATCCGTTACGATCAAGATCCCAAAGCGGGATTGATGCGCGAAGATTGGTCTAAAGACCATGTGCGAGCGATGGACGAAAAAGACTATGTCTCACCCGGTCCAAGTGATGGGGAGTTGTCGGAGGTTCAAGCCGAAGCCATCCTAAACATGCGTCTGCGCAGTCTGCGCCGCCTTGAAGAGATCGAATTGCTTCGCGAACAATCTGCATTGATGGAAGAACGTGCCAGACTAGAAGACTTGCTTGATAGTGGTGATCTTCAATGGGACCGGATTTCTGAACAACTGAAAGAAACGAAAAAGCAGTTCGGTAAAGACTGGGTTGGCGGCGCACGTCGCACCACGTTTGCAGTCGCTGGCGAGGTGGCAGATGTGCCCCTTGAGGCGATGATAGATCGTGAGCCAATTACTGTCGTGTGCAGCCAGATGGGCTGGATACGTGCGATGACGGGTCATATCGATCTGAGCCGCGAATTGAAATTCAAAGACGGTGATGGCCCTCGATTTACCTTCCATGCTGAGACCACTGACCGTTTGTTGGTCTTTGGGGCGAATGGGCGTTTCTATACCATTAGTGCCTCTACCTTGCCCGGTGGGCGAGGGATGGGGGAACCCTTGCGCTTGATGGTTGATCTGCCAAACGAGGCAGAAATACTTGAAATTATGATCCACAAACCGGGTCGAAAGCTGTTGGTGGCGTCATCTGCAGGAGATGGTTTCATCGTTCCTGAAGATGATGTGATCGCCCAAACCCGCAGCGGTAAGCAGGTGCTTAACGTGCGTGGTGATACGCGGGCTTTGATCTGCAAACCGACCTTTGGCGATACGGTGGCTGTTGTTGGTGAGAACCGCAAAGTGTTGGTTTTCCCGCTGGATGAATTGCCTGAGATGGGCCGTGGCAAAGGCGTTCGCTTGCAGAAATACAAAGATGGTGGGCTGTCTGATGCCACCACCTTTGTCATGGAAGCTGGGCTTAGCTGGCTTGATCCAGCTGGGCGCACACGCACCGAGATCGAACTGACTGAGTGGGTGGGGAAACGCGCCAGTTCAGGTCGGATGGCCCCACGTGGATTTCCGCGCGACAACCGATTCAACTAATAGTAACATCAGCTTAGACAATGAGATGACGCGCGACGATTGATCGGGTGTAAGAAGGATATGGTATGAGTGAACAATTGCAGGGTCGCTATTACGGGGAAGGCAAACCGTTGTTTTGGTTGGTAATGAAGACTAGCTTTTTGACTTTGGTGACCCTTGGAATTTATCGGTTTTGGGCCAAAACTCGCATCCGCAAATATCTTTGGTCCGGCACCGCTGCTGGGGATGATAGCTTTGAATACACGGGCACGGGCCTTGAGAAGTTTCTAGGGTTCTTGGTCGCGATTGTGATTTTGGCGATCTACCTTGGGATCGTGCAAGTGATCCTATTGTTTTTTGGGCTAAGTATGATGAGCGAGACCAGCACACCTGCGGGTGAGATTGCGCAAGTAGGGTCGATCTACATTTCGTTGATCGCCGTTATGCCCTTGATATTATTTGCACAATACCGCGCGCGCCGATACAAGATGGCGCGAACACGGTGGCGTGGTATCCGGTTTGGCATGGAAAGTGCGGCGTGGGGATATGTGTGGCGAGCCATCGGGCATTATTTGCTGACGATCATAACTCTTGGTATTCTGTTGCCGAGACAGTCGTTCTACCTTGAGAAATACATGGCGGATCGCAGCTGGTACGGTGACGCGAAGTTTGAGCAAGGTGGGCGCTGGCTAGAACTGTATTCTGGAATGAAACACTTACTTTATGGATTGTTGGTGGTGTCCCTTGGACTGGGCTGCATTTCAATCCTTTCGGCTTATGGACTTGGTGTGACGTTGCTTATTGTTGGATACATCTGGATGATGGTCGGTTGGGTCTATTATCGTATTTTCGCATTTAACTATCTGACAAAAAACAAAACTTTAGCTGGCCAGGTTGGATTTTTTAGTGGTGCATTGACTGGCACAATAGTCGGTACATTCATTATTGGCTCTGTTGCCATTGCCGCGATCGGCGCGGTGTTTCTAGGTGTTTTTGGTCTGCTCAGCGCGAGTATTCTTGGATTTGCTATGCCAGGAAGTTCTTCAGATTTAGGCGGGATTACAGGCGGATTGTTGGGTATTGTCGGCGTCGGCCTATATATCGCGTCCCTTTTGATGATGGGCGCACTGTCTTTCATTATGATCACTCAACCTATTATCGCGCACGTTGTCGGCAATGCAGAACTGTTTGGTGCAGAACATTTGGATGCCATTCAACAACGCGCTGCGGACGAGGGTGCAGATGCCGAAGGGTTCGCAGATGCCCTCGATATTGGCGGCGGAATATGAACGTCGGTATAACGTCGGTATCGTGTCGGTATTACGTCGGTGCATCGGGCCGACGTTTGGATGTCGAGGTGACGCTGGTGGGCAGCGATCACTTGCGCCTATCCCATCCAGAATTGGCGAACGGGGCCATCGACTGGCCGCTTGTCGACCTGCGCAAACTGTTGGATCAGGCACGGACTGATCAAATTGTACTGACCCTGCGTGCGGACGTCGCTGTCGACAGCGCCCTGATCGAGCATGCGCGGCTTACGGTTGATGATCCTGACCTAATTGCGCGAATTGAAACCCTTTGTCCTGACTTGATGAAACGGGACATGCCGAATGGGTCAATGCGCAAAATATTGACGCGGATTGGTATGGCGGTTGGGGCTGTGGCCTTGATGATATTTGTTATCCTGCCCGCAATGTCCAACACCTTAGCTTACGTTATCCCAATTAAACGTGAGGTCGCGTATGGCAAAGTCGTCGTGCGCCAGATGGAACGTTTCTTTGGCGGCTCTACGGCTGGCGACCTTGTATGTTCCAACCCAGACGGGGACGCAGCACTTGCCAAGATGATTGCGCGTTTAACGAACACCACGCCTACGGATTATGAATTGAACGTCGCCGTGATGCGACACGAGATGGTCAATGCCTTTGCTGCTCCCGGTGGGCAGGTCGTGTTGGTTGAAGGTTTGATCAAACAAGCCAAAAGCCCAGATGAGGTGGCTGCTGTTTTGGGCCATGAAATTGGCCATGTTGAAGCCCGTGATGCGACACGCGGTGCGCTGCGTGCAGCTGGATCAGCAGGTTTACTTTCGATGGTCTTTGGTGACTTCGCTGGCGGCACTGCTGCTGTGGTGATCGCTGAATATACGCTGAACGCGTCCTATACCCGTGAGGCGGAGGCCGAGGCAGATACATACGCCCGTTCGATGTTGAACGCGGCAAATGTCAGCACGGCAGGGATGTCTGATTTCTTTGGCAGCTTAGGCGATCTTGAAAGCACGATGCCCGATCTACCGATTTATCTTTCCAGTCACCCCGATACGGACGACCGCGCACAGCGTGCCGCAGAGTTTGCGCAGACGCAGGGCGTGACGACGCCTATTTTAGATAAGGTCGAGTGGGCGGCGCTGCAGGCGATTTGCGACTAGAGATGTTTGTCGAAATGTGACTTTCAATTGAGTGAGGTGGGACCATGATACTACACAGTGTTTTTTGCAATTTTCGTGACGATGTTTCTGGTGAAGAGCGAACACAGATTTTTAGAAATCTGTCTGCTCTGTGCCAAACGGTTGATGGCTTTATGGCGTTTGATTACGGCCCGAACCGGGATTTTGAGAAGAAGTCACAGATCTATAGCGATGGGTTTGTAATTCGCTTTGTTAGCCAACACGCGCTTGAAGCTTACGCAAAGCATCCGACACACATGCAGCTTGGTCAGCGTCTGTGTAGCTTGTGCGTCGGTGGTGCCGATGGGCTGATCGTCTTTGATCTTGAGGTCGATCCCACGTCTTAACCATGCCCCTTTGCCTGCTAAACGGGTTCCGCCGTTAACCAAACACCACCTTCTGGTCGCACCGTCAAAATCATCACTGGTTCAGGATCGCGTCCTTCGATTGGTGTGAATTTGAACTTGGACAGGAGAGTCGCAAGGATAATCACCGCCTCTTGCAGGGCGAAGGACGCCCCGATGCAAATGCGCGGCCCGTCTCCGAAGGGCAGATAGGCATAGCGGGCTATAGATTTTCGATCCGCAAACCGTTCGGGTTTAAAGCTGTTTGGTTCGTCCCAAAGCAGTTCGTTCCGGTGCAGTGCATAAATAGGCACCATCACCGTATCGCCGGGTAGGATTTCGCGATCACATAGCGTGTCTTTTTTCATCGCGGTTCGCGAGATGATGCCTGCAGGTGGGTAAAGGCGCAGCGCCTCGTCTATAATCTGGCGAATGAAGGGTAGGTTGGCGACATCATCACCGGTTGCAGCCCGCCCCTGCAGGACGCTTTGTGCTTCTTCCCGCGCGCGGGCTTGGGCGTCTTGGTCAAACGCCATCAAATACATGGACCATGACAGGGTTAACGCTGTGGTTTCATGTCCTGCAACGATGAAGGTCAAAAGATTGTCACGCAGTTCTGCCGTGTTCATCTTGCGTTTGGTTTCAGGGTCTACGCCTGCCAGCAACAGGTCAAGCAGATCGGGCACACCTTCGTGACCACGCGCCGCCCGTTCATCGATTGCCTTGTCGGCCATCGATTTCATTTCCTTCAGCGCCTTGCCGGACCTGATGCGACCGGGACGTGGCACCCAATCAGGCGCGCCAAGAATGTCGAACAATGAAATTTTGCCAGCCTCGGCGATGTAGTCGTCAATCGCGTTGTGCACGCCGTCGCGGTCAAACGTATCGCCGCCTGAAAAAGTCACGTCAGCAATAATGTCAAAGGTGGTTGTTACCATCTCGTCCAACATATTGATCCCGCGTGGCCCGGCATCCGTGATGCGCTGGGCGGACCGTTCTGCAGCGCCGGTCATGATGGGGGCTAGATTCAACATATTCCGGTGGGTAAAGACAGGTGCGGCGGCACGACGTTGCCACCTCCAATGGGCACCCTCAGCGATGAACAGTGATTCCCCGATGGCAGGCTTTAGCAGATTCTTAGTCACATCTGACTTTGGATAATCACCCACCCGATCAAGCAAGATTTCGCGTATGGCTGTGGGCTCCATCAGCATATGCCAACGTTTACCAGTTTTGCCCGAGACAATCGGTTGCTTGGTCGCGACCTCTGGAAGGATGCGCAGAAGGTTTTTGCGCGCGACACTAAGGCTCTTGAACAAACCCCACGGTTCATTGACCAGTGGGACGTTCACAGGGATTTTTGATGTTAGGCCGCTATCGGGCATGAGCACACTCCACTGACACACCTTTGATATAAGTGCCGCAGGGCAAAGAGCAATCTTTGATGCGCAATTGCACGCCCAAGCACTGTCATGTATCGCAGTGTAAACCTTTGGGGAGGATTTAGATGCTGCGTTGGATTTTTGGTGGTTTGATGATGTTAAGCTTGGCGGCCTGTAATGGTGCGTCTGACTTGCAAGATGCCCCGACACCGCTGGGTGATTTCAGGCTGGGCCATAACATCGTGGTTGCGCCTAAAGTTGCAAAAGGGCCACTGAGCAGGTCCGCAACTAAAGAAGAGCTGACCACCGCCATGAAGGCAGCGGTCGCAGAGCGGTTTGATCGTTATGACGGCGAAAAACTGTATCACTTTGGCGTAAGTGTTGAAGGATATGTTTTGGCGGCTCCCGGCATTCCGTTGGTGTTTGCCCCTAAATCAATCTTGATCATTAACGTGACGGTTTGGAACGATGCGGCGAATGCAAAAATGAATCCGGAACCATACCAGATCACTGTGTTTGAGTCGCTGGGTAAAGGTCCAATCGTAGGTTCCGGTTATACTCAGACCGCTGAACAGCAGTTGGAGAACCTGAGCCAGAATGCTTCAAAAGCGATCGAGCGGTATCTGGTGAAGCAAAAGCGCGAACAAGACTGGTTTGTCGCTAAATAATCGCGACCAAATGATGCAGCTTTGCATGGAGTAGGGCCAATCCTTCAAGATTGGCCTAACTCACGCTTGATTTATAGACCAAATGATCTTAAGTCGCGCGTTGATGGATCAACGGGTCAATACCGACCCCTCAATCATAAGGGTGCCTAAGCATGGCTAAGGAAAAGTTCGAACGTAATAAACCGCACGTCAACATCGGCACAATTGGCCACGTTGACCACGGTAAGACGACATTGACAGCAGCGATCACCAAGTACTTTGGTGACTTCCAAGCGTAT
>JBLHPE010000143.1:0-6251 GCA_047624005.1 Ascidiaceihabitans sp. | reverse complement strand
ATCTCGGTCGCCGAAAGGGTGGCCGCTGAAGCGTTGATCATTGATGTCGATGGGTTCGAGGGACCGTTGGATTTGCTTCTTACCCTAAGCCGCACGCAAAAAGTAGACCTTCGTCAGATTTCGATCCTTGAGCTGGCGCACCAATATCTTGCTTTCGTTGAAAAGGCCAAGACGCTGCGCCTTGAATTGGCCGCTGATTATCTGGTGATGGCTGCATGGTTGGCCTTCCTTAAATCACGTTTGTTACTGCCACCTGACCCAACAGAAGAGGGACCATCTGGGGCGGAGCTTGCTGCACATTTGGCCTTTCAACTGGAACGTCTACAAGCCATGCGCGATTGCGCGGCCCGCCTTATGGGACGTGACCAATTAGGCCGGGATTTCTTTGCCCGTGGTCAGATCGAAGTGGTCGAGCGGGTCAAGAAAGTGACCTATACTGCCACCTTGCTAGATTTGATGCAGGGTTATGCCCGTATCCGAACGCGTGACGATTTCCGCCCCTTTGTTTTGGACCGTGAAAACGTCTTTACGATGGAACAAGCGCTGGAGCGGATGCGCGGTTTGATCGGGTATGCTGGGGACTGGACCGACATTATTAGTTATCTTCCAGAGGGATGGGAAAATGACCCTGTCAAGCGACGCTCTGCCACTGCGTCGACCTTTGCTGCCTCGCTTGAGTTGGTAAAGGAAGGGCATCTTGAAATCCGCCAAACCGAAAGCTTCGCACCTATTCAGTTGCGTAAAAGGACTTGAATAACGTGTCAGAACCAATTGAACCCAAAGAAGAAAGCCTTTTTGAAGCCCCGCCAATGGGTGAACAAGAACGCATGATTGAAGCAATCCTTTTTGCCAGCGCAGAGCCTGTGACAGTGCGTGAATTGGAAGCACGGTTGCCGCACGGATGCGACGCCGCTGAAGGGCTGGTACATTTGCGCAAACGTTACGAGGGGCGCGGCGTCAATTTGAAGAAGATAGGCGATGCGTGGGCGATGCGCACAGCACCAGATTTGGGTTTCTTAATGCAAAAAGAAACCGTTGAAACCCGTAAACTTAGCCGTGCAGCAATCGAGACATTGGCAATTATCGCGTACCATCAACCTGTTACACGGGCCGAGATCGAAGAAATCCGCGGCGTTTCAGTGAGCCGTGGCACCGTTGATCAATTGCTTGAGATGGAATGGATTCGTTTTGGACGTCGGAAAATGACACCGGGGCGGCCCGTAACCTTTGTTGTGACGCAAAACTTCCTTGACCACTTTGGTTTGGAAAATGCGCGTGATTTACCTGGCCTGAAGGAATTGCGTTCGGCAGGACTGCTCGAAAATCGACCACCTCCGGGGTCGGTATTGGGGCCGGGTGAGGTGGAGGAAGATGAAGAAAGTAACGAAGTCCAATCAGAACTTTTTGAAGATTGACCTGATAATTGCCGCATTCATCGCTATATAAAGACTTGAAGCAGTAGGGGAACGACCCATGAACATGAACCACATTATCAATATGATCATCCGTCAGGTCATGAATCGCGTGATCCGCAAGGGGATCGATACCAGCATGAACGCTGGATCGAACATGATGGCTAAGCGTCGCCCAAAACAACCGCCGCAGGGTGAGATTGATGACTATGGCAATCCAACGGGACGCGGTCCACGGACCTAAGTCACGGTGTTTTAAGTTGAATTAAGCGTTGGTTTTAAAGTGCTTAGACAGCTTCAAACCTTGCCCTTGGTAGTTTGAGGCGATGCTCACACCGTAAAGCTGGGTAGGCGTCTCTGCCACCTTTTCATAGACCAACCGACCCACCACTTGGCCGTGTTCCAACACGAATGGGGCCTCGTGGCACCGCACTTCCAGAACGCCACGTGAACCAGCCCCCCCAGCAGAATCGTGACCAAAGCCGGGATCGAAAAAACCAGCATAGTGGACACGGAATTCGCCAACCATCGCAAGATAGGGTGCCATTTCTGCGGCATATTCGGGTGGAATACACACGGCCTCGCGGCTCACCAAAATATAAAATGCACCGGGATCAAGGATGATATGGCCGTTCGTGGCGTGCACTTCCTCCCAGTATTCAGCTGGATCGTAGTGATCTATCAGGTCTAGGTCGATAACACCCGTATGCGGCTTTGCGCGGTAGCCAACCAAAGTGGTATCGGGCAGGTTTAGGTCAACGGAAAAACCTAATCCATCATCAATGACCGGTTCACCATTCACCAATGGAACGGTCGCATGCAGAGCGGCCAAGGCAGCGTCATCCAACACGGCGTGACCTGTGCGGAACCGAATTTGGTTCAACCGCATGCCGGGACGCACAAGGACAGAAAACGAACGTGGGCAAATTTCTGCGTATAGTGGGCCTGTATATCCTGATGGGATGCGGTCAAACTCTGTACCGCCATCAGTGATCGTACGTGTCAGCAGGTCCAATCGTCCGGTTGAGCTTTTGGCGTTTGCAACAGCGTTAACATCGTGGAGCAGATTTAGGCTTTCCATTAAAGGCACCACGTAAACGCAGCCTTTTTCGAGCACTGCACCGTCGGTCAGATCAACGCGGTGCATTTCGAATTCTTTTAACCGATCTGTGACCTTGGCGCCGTGCCCCGTCAAAAACGATGCACGTACACGGTAGGCAACAGTCCCCAAACGCATATCAAGGCTGGCAGGTTGAATTTGCGCATCATTGACCGCTGGCGTGGCCGTAATCTGCCCACTATGGATCATTTTGCTGATTTGCTGGTTTGGGATCACACCGGTCATAGGAATTCTCTTGGGTTAAACGACAAACGCCCGCAGCCTTACGGCACGGGCGGTTCGCGTGGTTATATATTTGGTCGGGCTAGCAGGACTCGAACCTGCGACCTTCCGTCCCCCAGACGGACGCGCTACCAGACTGCGCCATAGCCCGACTTGATGAGTTTCATACCCGATTTGTGGCCCATGGCAAGGGAGAAGTGGCACTTGGATTACTCTTTGCGTCCCGTGCTCATGCGATCACGCACATCACGCAGTTTGGCAAGCAAGGGCAGGATAGCATTGGCCTGTGCCGCTGTCAGCGACTGGGTTCTAGCCAACGCACTAAGAGCACGAGGTGTCGCCGCAATCTCGCTCTCGTTGGGGGTGTCAGGCACGTCAATGATTTGAGGCGTCGGTTTTGGGGCCTCGACGGTCTGCTCAATTGGAGGCTCAGACGAATCCGCATCTTCAGCCACAACTGGTTCTTCGAGTGATGGAACAGGTTGTGCGGCCTCAGTTTCAGGCGGAAGATTGTCAGATGTAGGTGCTATTGGTGTTGATCGGCTCAAGAAAGAAGGGAGCATCGCAATAGGCTCATCAGCGACCTTTTCAACAGGTTCTTCAGCGGCTTTTACCTGTTCGGGCTCATCGTCAGTTTGGCTCTGCGCTGCCTCGCTTGTTTCGGGTTCGGCTTCGACCGCTGGTTCTTCCTTACCGTCTGATTCTGGTGATGTGGCGTCAAAGTTTTGTGCAACGGGTCCGTCGTCATCAACAGGCGGCGCTAAAGCTTCGACTGATGGCTCTTCTACAATTTTTGCGGTTCCGAGAGGTGATTCCGATGCGAAATCATCAACGATCTCCGCGGGTTCGGCTGTTGCTTCCGTTTCAGCGGTATCGACGGCTTTTACATCAAATTCAGGCAGTTGAGGCTTTGGTACATTAGGCGCTTCCTGTGCAGAAATATCGTCAGAAATAATTTCATCAACTTTCGCCGAAGCATTAGTTTCAGTGGTCGATTGCTCCAGCGCAGGCTCAGTTGGGACTTGCGGCATGACCACAGCGTCTTGCGTGAATGAAGGGCGTTCCAAAGATTCAGTGGTCTCGGTCTTTCGAGATTCTTGAATGAAGGGAACTACGTCTGCAGATGTATCCTCAGTCTCATCAACTGAGACCTCTTCAAAGGGTGCTGGCTTAATAGGAGTCTTTACCGTTTTTGCGTCAGTTCCATCAATAGAAGGCGACAGCGCAGAAACATGCGCCATGCCTTTTTCACGAAGGATCTTTTGTACACCTTTGATGGTCAAGCCATCTTCATGTAGCAACTTCTGGATACCACCAAGCAGTTGCATGTCGACTGGGCGATAATATCTACGTCCACCAGCCCGTTTTACCGGCTTCACTTGGGTGAATTTACTTTCCCAAAACCGCAGAACATGGGTTTGCACGCCAAGCCAGTCAGCCACTTCGGAAATAGTGCGAAAGGCGTCAGCTGACTTTGCCATCAGATCAGGACTTGTTACCTGAGGCGACACGATCCTTCATCAGATGCGAAGGACGGAATGTCAGAACACGGCGTGGGTTGATAGGAACCTCTTCGCCAGTTTTTGGGTTACGGCCCACTCGTGCAGATTTCTCGCGAACCGAGAACGTGCCAAAGGATGATATTTTAACTTGCTCACCTTCAACAAGAGCATCCGACATGTGATCCAACACGCTTTCGACCAATTGGGCACTCTCGTTGCGCGACAAACCGACCTCGCGAAAAACCGCTTCGCTTAGATCCATCCGTGTCAGTGTTTTATCAGTCATATTCATCCCCTATTTACATGAACAATAGGGCGAGCGGAATTTACGAGTCAATATCAATGACTTGCTAGATGGAGTTTCAGCACTATTTTCTGGCTGAAAAGGCGATTTACCAGCGTAAAACCACCGCACCCCACGCTAAACCGCCACCAATTGCCTCGGTCACCAACAAGTCACCTCGTTTGATTTGGCCGTTTGCAGCGCCAACAGACAGGGCAAGAGGGATAGATGCGGCAGAAGTGTTGCCATGATCTTGGACTGTGACGATGACATTCTCCATCGGAATACCCATCTTTTTGGCAGTTCCTTGGATGATACGGATGTTCGCCTGATGGGGCACAATCCAATCAACTTCTGCGGTTGTTACATTGGCGCGTTCCATTGCAGTGGTCGCGGTCGCGGCCAGTTTTCCAACAGCATGGCGGAACACCTGATTGCCCTGCATGCGCAAGTAACCTGATGTGCCTGTGCTGACGCCACCGTCCACGTACAATAAGTTGCGGTGGGTGCCGTCTGAATTCAAATCTGTCGATAGGATGCCGCGGTCTGATGAGTTTCCAGCGCCGGTTTCTGCTTCTAGAACCAATGCACCAGCGCCATCACCGAACAAAACGCAGGTACCACGGTCGGTCCAGTCCATAATGCGGCTGAATGTTTCAGCACCGATGACCAAAACGCGTTTTGCCTGACCTGACAGGATAAGCGCGTTGGCGTTGCTTAAAGCAAAGACAAAACCAGCACATACAGCTTGGATATCGTAGGCAAAGCCAGATTTCATGCCCAGATTGGCTTGAACCATCGTTGCAGCGGACGGAAACGTTAGGTCAGCGGTTGAGGTGGCCAAAATTATGGCGTCGATATCATCAGCCCCCATACCAGCGTTGGCCAATGCGGCCTCGGCTGCTTTTGTGGCCATCATTGATGTGGTTTCGCCCTCAGCTGCAAAATGGCGGCGTTCGATGCCAGAGCGGGATTTGATCCATTCATCTGTTGTATCAAGGGTGGCTTCAAATTCGGCATTGGGAACGACTCGTTCCGGTAAATAATGCCCAACCCCTTTTACAACAGCGCGCAATGTCATGCGTCTTTATCCTTTGGTTCTGTGGGCAAGACTGCCGCCACACGGGCCGCCAATTTACCAGTAAATCCGTTTTCAGCCAACTGCGCCGCTAACTTGAGCGCTGCTGCAACGCCAGTTGCGTCAGCAGAACCATGCGATTTCACAACCATACCATTCAAGCCTAAAAATACACCGCCATTGACACGGCGCGGATCAATACGCCGTTTCAGGCGTTGCATGGACGTGAATGCGAATAGGTAAGCAAGGCGCGACATTGGTGTATTTTTAAAGGCTTGGCGTAGCAAATCACCGATTAAACTGGCAGTGCCTTCGCCAGTTTTAATCGCGACGTTACCCGTGAATCCGTCCGTCACAATCACGTCAGCTTTGTCACCGGGGATATCACCGCCTTCTACAAAACCAACAAATTCGAAATCGGCTTGATCGGCTTGGGCAGCAATCAGATCATAGGCGTCGCGCAGTTCGGGGCGGCCTTTGTGTTCTTCGGTGCCCACATTCAGCAAACCGATGCGCGGGCGAGGCAAATCCATACCGTTGCGGGCATAAGACGCGCCCATCAGTGCATAGCGCATCAGATCATCAGCGTCGGCGCGAATATCGGCACCTACATCCAGCATGACGTTAAATCCTT
>JBLHPE010000142.1:0-6370 GCA_047624005.1 Ascidiaceihabitans sp. | reverse complement strand
TCAGCATTGAAGGCACGCCGCAAGGTCATCAGGTTGCGCTGTATCTGGCGATCCTTGCGGCTTTCCTGCACGCCGCATTTGGTGCCTTGCAGAAAGGCAGGCATGATCCATGGTTGACACGTGGCGCAGTCGATTTCAGTTATGGCATCATGGCGGCGCCGTTCGCTTTGTTTGTTGTGCCGTGGCCTGAACCTCACATGTGGCCGATATTTGCCGCCGTTTGGCTCATCCACGTTATTTACAAAGTGCTTCAGGCCTGGGCCTACACCAAAGGTGCTTACACAGTCGTCTACCCAGTTGTGCGCGGCACGGGACCGCTGTTCGCAGTGATCGGTGCTTATCTGGTGTTCGACGAAAGCTTTACGTTCATGCAATGGATGGGCGTGGCGACGCTTATGGCGGGTATCTTCGGCCTCGCACTTTATAATCTACGCTATCTGGAATCCGAACGCGATACGCTGCACGCCGCCTTAGGGTTGGCTGTGATCACCGGCCTGTTCGTCGCAATCTATACGACCTACGATGCCTACGGAATTCGGGCCACAGCCAATCCGTTCACATTTCTGGCATGGTTTTTTATGATCGACGGCATATTTATGCCACCCATAGCAATCCGGCGCTGGCTTAAGATGGAAAACCGCCCCACCCTTCCCCCATTGATGTTGCGTGGATTTGCGGGCGGAATCATTGCATTTCTCAGCTTTGGCTCAATAATGATGGCCACCCGAATTGGTAAAGTTGGCGAAGCAGCGGTTTTGCGCGAAACCTCAACCATATTTGCGGCCCTTATCGGTTGGTTGATTTTAAAAGAAACCGTGGGCCCACGCCGCATTGCACTGATGGCGCTGATCGCGTTAGGTGCGGTTATCGTGGAAATGGGCGGCTAGCGCCCAAACAGGAGCAGGTATGAGCACAGATAGCAGCAAAAAAGAGATCAATCCGTTTGTGAAAACCCTGCTCGAAATGGGGCCAATCCTGTTGTTCTTTGTGGCCTACATACGCCTTAAGGATCGGGTGTTTAACATTGGCGGCACGGATTACGATGGCTTCATCATTGTAACTGCCGCGTTTGTTATTTTGTTGATCATCACCAATGGCATCCTTTGGATGTTGACGGGAAAGCTGTCAAAAATGCAGATCGCCACACTGGTGTTGGTCGTCGTCTTCGGTGGCATGACCGTTTGGCTAAACGATGATCGCTTTATCAAAATGAAGCCGACCATGATTTATCTGTTGTTTGGTGGCATCCTTGGCTTTGGCCTGTTGCGCGGTGTCTCCTACCTGAAATACGTGATGGAAGAGATGATGCAGTTGCAAGACGAGGGCTGGATGATCCTGACAAAGCGCGTCACGCTGTTCTTTGTTGGTCTTGCGATCTTGAACGAGCTGGTATGGCGCAGCACTTCGACTGAAACTTGGGTTTATTTCAAAACCTTCGGGCTGACCTTCGCGTTGTTTGGGTTTTTCATGACCCAAACCAAATTGTTTCAAACGTTCGGGATTGAGGACGACACCAAACCCGAAAGTTAACCGCAAGATACCCTGTCTATTATGCCGTCTTTACCAACATAGATATTGGTTCGCTCTGGCCGATAATCCATTGTTGCAACACTGTCTGGCATCAATATTCGACGCGTGGCGTCTGGAATGAATTTGAGAATATGAATGCTTTTGCCGATAAGCGTTTCATACTTAGCTGTCTCGCAGATCGGCACCAGCAAGGGATCTTCCGACACGCCAATTTCGACGGTATCGTCATCTGGGACACAAGCACTTAGGACAAGTACAGCTATCGGGGAAAATAGGAACTTCATAAAAACAGGCTCATCTAAGGGGCAATTTCTATTAATGATGCCGTACCCTGCGCGTCCCCACAAGACCACAGCCAAGAATTCTCCACGCTTCGAAAACCTGCCCGATGCAAAAAATTCGATGGCGCGCTTTGGTTGACCTTGTTCGCTGGCAAGCATACACAACGCCTGTGGCGATTTGTTACCGGATTGCGGGCCACGTTAAATATTTTCGCTAAAAGGTCAGGATGAAGCCCCCCTTCGCTTGACCATGCGTTCGGGGGTTTTTTCGTGGCCAGCCCTTTTTTGGCCACACCAAGATATCGTGGAGATACATTATGACAACCGACTGGAACCCGCGCACCACCGCCGTGCACGCCGGCACACGCCGCAGCCAATACGGCGAGGTATCAGAGGCGATATTCCTTACCCAAGGCTTCGTGTACGACACCGCCGAAGACGCCGCAGCACGGTTTGAAGAAGCCGGACCTGACGAATTCATTTATGCCCGTTACGGCAACCCGACGGTCAAGATGTTCGAAGACCGGATCGCAGCCCTTGAGGGCGCCGAGGATGGCTTTGCCACCGCTTCCGGAATGGCAGCCGTCTCAGGCGCGCTGATGTCTATGCTGAAGGCTGGCGACAAAGTGGTATCAGCACGGGCGCTGTTTGGGTCCTGCCTTTATGTGCTTGAAGACATCCTGACACGGTATGGTGTCGACGTAACCTTTGTGGATGGGACCGATCTAGACCAATGGCGGGCGGCAATTACGCCAGAAACCAAAGCCGTGTTCTTTGAATCCATGTCGAACCCCACCCTAGAAGTTATCGACATCAAAGCTGTCTCTGACATCGCCCACACAAATGGCGCATTGGTTGTGGTCGATAACGTCTTTGCAACACCCGTTTATTCAAAAGCAATTGATCAAGGTGCTGATGTTGTTGTGTATTCAACAACCAAACACATTGACGGACAGGGCCGCGCGTTGGGTGGTATCATCTTGGGCACCCACGACTTTATCCGCAAAACGGTTGAACCTTATATGAAACATACAGGTGGTTCGATGTCTCCGTTCACCGCATGGCTTCACCTTAAGGGCTTGGAAACAATGGACCTGCGCGTGCGGGCACAAACCGCCACAGCACAGGCGATGGCAGAAAGCTTGCAAGGCCACGCAGGACTTGAAAGCGTCATCTACCCAGGCCTCAGCGATCACCCGCAATTTGACTTGGTTGCGGCCCAAATGGGCAAAGGCGGCACGATGCTGGCGATCGACGTCAAAGGCGGGCGCAAGGCGGCATTCAAATTCCTGAACGCGGTTAAGATTGCTATCATCTCTAACAATTTAGGCGATGCCAAGACCATTTTGACCCACCCTGCGACAACAACGCACCAACGCCTGCCACAATCGCAAAAAGATATGTTGGGCATTACGGATGGACTGGTGCGAATTTCAATTGGAATAGAAGATACCGATGACTTGATTGCCGATATAAAACAGGCACTTCAAGCCGCTGCGTAAATATGAATGGCCAGAAGATTGATGTTAGATCTCTCATCTTTCTTTTGGCCGAAAATATTCCGGGGGAGCGTGAAACGCAGGGGCAGCGCCCCTAAACCTCCACCTAAATTTTCGCGACACAATCGGATAAATCGCACCCATCTCCTCTACCCGTTGGCAAATTCTGTTGGGCACCTTATCTTACAAGGATAGATGCAACAAAGGGGGGCTACTTAATGAACATTCATTCGCCCAAGTCACAACCAATACCCAAACGCAACGACGCCAAAGAAGCACTAAATGTGCTGCGCCTATGGGCGCAATCGGCGACGCCAGCAGAAATACTAGAACTAGATCCGTCTATTTCAAACCTGATGCCCGGATCAGATGCGCGTGAGCAGCCAACGCTCAGCCGCGAATACCCAACTGATTTCAAGATCGACGCTGCTTATAAGGCGTCGCTACCAGATCTGCAGAATGGGCCATCCAGCCTGATCAAAGGCGCAAAGCAGCAAATTCAGCATGTCGGAATTTCGAACTTCCGCCTGCCAATCCACTTTGAAACGCGCAATGGCGTTCCAGTGATGCTTGAAACCTCTGTGACAGGCTCGGTCAGCTTAGAAGCTGACAAAAAGGGCATCAACATGTCCCGCATCATGCGCTCGTTTTATAAACACAGCGAAGAGGCCTTCAGCTTTGAAGTAATTGAAGCGGCGTTGGATGACTATAAAACCGATCTCGAAAGCTTTGATGCGCGCATTCAAATGCGGTTCAGTTATCCCATGAAAGTCCAAAGCCTGCGCTCGGGTCTGTCAGGCTACCAATATTACGACATCGCACTTGAATTGGTTGAACACGACGGGGTGCGCCAAAAAGTCATGCACTTGGATTATGTTTATTCCTCAACCTGCCCCTGCTCGCTGGAATTGGCTGAACACGCACGCGCGACACGTGGACAATTGGCGACGCCGCATTCCCAACGCTCCGTCGCCCGGGTTTCTGTTGTAATCGCGCCAGACACAGCAACAATGTGGTTCGAGGACCTGATCGAGGCCTGCCGCCGCGCAGTCCCAACAGAAACGCAAGTCATGGTGAAGCGCGAAGATGAGCAAGCGTTTGCCGAACTCAATGCTGCAAACCCGATCTTCGTTGAAGACGCAGCGCGTCTATTTTGCGAACAGTTGCTTGCGGACAAACGGGTTGGCGACTTTAGAGTTGTGGCAAGCCATCAAGAAAGCTTGCACAGCCATGATGCAGTTTCGATTCTAACGCAGGGCAAGACCTTCGCTAACGCAAGCATCGACCCAAGATTGTTCGATACACTGTTTCACGTTGGCTAATTTTATGGTGCGCAATACGCGCACATTAAAATCTAAAACAGCGACCCTTGATCCGTTGGTTTAATCACCGTTTTACGTGTGGAAGCGGCTTTACCTCCAACGGTAAGTTTTCCGTCTGCAAACTGGATTTCCAAAGCCTGCGCTTTTCCTGCAGCCTTCTTCGTTGTGACGACATCCCCGTCACCGCGCACAACCGCGTAGCCACGGGTCAGCGTCGCCTCATACCCCAAGGTCAGGCGTAAGCGGTCCATCGCATCAATTTTATTGCGCGCAGTCGTCACCCGTTGTTGTCCTGCATCGGAAATACGTTGACTGATCGCATCAACCGACTGGCGACGCGTCTCAAGTTCAGTCTTAACAGCACCCAATTCAAACCGCCCTGCCCGAGCGGCAAACCGATCGTTTTTTACAGCAACAGCCCGCTCCAAAGCAGGACGCAATCGCGCAACCAAGCCGTCCAAACGACGGCGTTCGTTCCCGATCATTCGCTGCATTGCGGCCGGACGCAGTCCGCCCGCCGCATCTGCAAGACGTACTTTACGGCGCTGCACTCCACTCATCAGCGCAGGCCCTAACCGTGCACTGGTGGTGTCCAATCGCTGACGTGGGCCATCTAGCAATGTATCCAAACGCGGTAAAGCACGTGACAAATCCCGCAATCGTTGCGACCGCCGCTGCAATCCACCGCTCAGCGAGCTGGTCATACGTGCGCCCTGCTGATCCAGCCAAGCGATCAACTCAAGCCGTACAGGCACCGCCAATTCAGCCGCAGCCGTTGGTGTCGGGGCGCGTTTGTCCGAGACAAAATCGATCAACGTCGTATCAGTCTCATGCCCAACAGCCGAGATCAGCGGAATGTCAGAGGCCGCAGCCGCGCGCGCCACAATTTCTTCATTAAAACCCCACAGATCCTCAACCGATCCACCACCACGGGCGACGATCAACAAATCTGGTCGCGGGATCGCACCGCCAATCGACAAAGCATTGAACCCCTCAATCGCACGGGTCACTTCAGGCGCACATTTCGTTCCTTGTACTGCCACAGGCCAAATCAGAACCTTGCGGGGAAACCGGTCCCTGAGACGATGAAGGATGTCGCGAATTACAGCCCCAGACGGCGACGTGATAACGCCAATCACATCGGGCAGGTAAGGCAATGGGCGTTTGTGTGTCACATCAAACAACCCTTCAGCACTCAGCAAGGCTTTGCGTTTTTCAAGCAAGACCATCAACGCACCCAATCCGGCAGGCTTGATGTCTTCGATTACGATCTGATATTTGGACTGGCCGCCAAAGGTGGTGATCCGCCCTGTGGCAACAACCTCCATGCCTTCTTCGGGTTGGGTCTGCAGACGCCCCGCGACACCTTTCCAAATCACCCCATTGATGACCGACTTATCGTCCTTAAGGTCCAGATAGATGTGTCCCGAACGCGGACGAGACACCCGCCCAACCTCACCTTTGATCCGCACATGACTGAATTCACCTTCAATCACGCGTTTGATTGCACCCGACAGTTCGGTCACACTGAATTCTGGCGAATTCACACCCTCGGCGGGATCATCGATTAGGTCCATCATCAGTCTTCTTTACCTCTTGTCTCGCACAGCTTAGAACGCGGCAACCCTAAGGCCAAGCACATCAGGAGCACACCCATGAATATTCTTATCCTCGGCGGCGGTGGACGCGAACATTCACTGGCTTGGGCTATTTTGCAAAACCCTAAATGTGATCGCCT
>JBLHPE010000141.1:0-6533 GCA_047624005.1 Ascidiaceihabitans sp. | reverse complement strand
ACACGCTTTAACCATTGAGCAGTACGCTTGAACATCAGCCCTTAACCGCTTTCACGATTTTCTGGGCGCCGTCTTTCAGGTCATCCGCTGCAATTACGTCAAGGCCGGAATTGTTGATGATGGCTTTTCCCTCAGCAACGTTAGTCCCCTCAAGGCGCACAACCAATGGCACTTTCAGGCCAACTTCTTTCACAGCAGCCACAACGCCTTCTGCGATAACGTCGCAGCGCATGATGCCGCCAAAGATGTTGACCAAGATGCCTTTGACGTTTGGATCAGAGGTGATGATTTTGAAGGCTTCGGTCACTTTTTCCTTAGTCGCACCGCCACCAACGTCCAAGAAGTTTGCAGGCTCTGCGCCGTACAACTTGATGATGTCCATTGTGGCCATCGCCAAACCAGCGCCGTTCACCATGCAACCAATTTCACCGTCAAGCGTGATATAGTTAAGGTCGTACTTGGAGGCCTCAAGTTCTTTCGCATCTTCTTCGGTTTCGTCACGCAGCTCGCTGATGTCGGGGTGACGATACAAGGCGTTGCCGTCGAATGACACTTTGGCGTCAAGCACCTTCATGTCACCGCTGTCTGTGACGATCAGCGGGTTGATTTCCAGCATTTCCATGTCTTTTTCGACAAACGCTTTGTACAGCAAACCCATGAGGGCAACGCACTGTTTGATTTGTTTGCCTTCTAGGCCCAGCGAGAACGCGATGCGGCGGCCGTGAAATGCTTGATACCCAGTTGCCGGATCGACCGAGAAGGAAAGGATTTTCTCTGGTGTAGAGGCCGCAACCTCTTCGATGTCCATGCCGCCTTCGGTGGAGCAAACGAAAGACACCTGAGATGTTTGGCGATCAACCAAGAGTGCAAGATACAATTCTTTTTCAATGCCAGCGCCATCTTCGATGTAGATGCGATTTACGACTTTGCCAGCTGGGCCAGTTTGGTGCGTGACCAATGTGCGGCCCAACATCTTCTTGGCTTCATCAGCGGCTTCTTGAACTGATTTCGTCAGACGCACACCACCGGCTTCGCCAGCGTCGGCTTCTTTGAATGTACCTTTACCGCGCCCACCTGCGTGAATTTGTGCTTTGACCACCCACAATGGGCCATCCATTTCGCCAGCGGCGGATTTGGCGTCTTCGGCTTTGAGAACGATGCGCCCTTCAGAAACGGGTGCTCCGTAAGAACGCAAAAGTGCTTTGGCCTGATATTCGTGGATGTTCATGATAGATCTGTCCCGATTAGATACGTTTGGATACGGGTATACCGTGATCTATGAAGGGTGCGTAAACGCTAAAATGAAGTGTTAGCGGTATTTTAGCGAGTTTTCAGTAATTTGTGATCACAGTTTTAAATCGTGTGATCACAAAAAGTGAATATTGACGAAAACCTTCTGTTTCCGCTGTGTTCGTAGGTCTGGCTGAGTCTAGCGGAGGATTTTAAAGTTATAAGGCATTTGATGATTTTCGTTCCAAAAACCAATCAGATCACCGTGACCTTACTTAGGCGGCAATTTGCGCCATTTCATAAACACAGAAAAACCAATTGCGACAACGCCCACTGCGGGCCAGCTTGGTCCGGCCCCGTTTACAAGGTCGAAGAAGATCAAAGGTATGCCTGCAAGGCCAGCACGTAGCTTTGTGCGGGAAAATTTCTCCCGTGCATCGTCGTAAGCTGTGGGAACGGCGCGGCGGGGCGCTACGGCGGCCAAATCGCTTGGGGCTGCAATGCCTTCTGCCAGCACTGCATATATCGCAACTTCTTCGGTGAAATTCTTAGGGAGCGATGGGCCTAGGGGGCGAAATTCGGCCTCTAGACGTCCTTTTGCCTGATCCACAACCTGGCGCGAGACGAAAATGCCACCTTCGGGTGCGGCCTCTTGAAGGCGGGCGGCAAGGTTTACGCCGTCGCCAAGCAGATCGTCGCCTTCAACGATGACATCTCCCAAATGCAAGCCGATACGAAATGGTAACAAATCCTTGCCTGCGCACAATGCGCGTTGGATGGAAACAGCGGCGGCGACCGCTTCGACAACCGATGGGAATTCCGCGATTAGTCCGTCGCCTGCAGTATTGGCAATGCGACCACCGCGAAGTCTTATGCTGTGCTCAAAGATGGTGCGGGATCTGCGCAAGGCCTGAACCGTTTCAACTTCATTGCGTGCCATACGCCCAGAGAAGTTGACAGCATCCGCCGCGAGGATCGTTGTCAGTTTACGTTTGATGCCTGCGGTCTGTGTCATTGGTTCAGCGTATCGCAGAACATTCCGAGGTTGAACAGAAAAAGGCGACCCGTGCATAAGGCCGCCCAAACAAAAAAGGCCGGGCACGTAATATGCCCGACCCTTTTTACTTTTCAAACGTCACAGGGCGTTATGCCAATGAGCTGTCGATCGCTTTACACGCTTCAACCAAGCCTTTGACCGCAGCAACTGAGCTGTCGAACATGGCTTGCTCGTCTTTGGTCATCTGGATGTTGATGACTTTTTCGATGCCACCTTTGCCGATGATTGTTGGAACGCCAACATACATACCTTTAAGGCCCAAAGCGCCGTCAACGTAGGCTGCACACGGCAGAACGCGCTTTTGGTCTTTTAGGTAGGCTTCGGCCATTTCGATGGCGGATGTCGCTGGTGCGTAGAACGCGGAACCAGTCTTCAACAAACCTACGATTTCTGCGCCGCCGTCACGGGTGCGCTGAACGATGGCGTCCAGTTTGTCCTGTGTGGTCCAACCCATTTTCACGAGGTCTGGCAATGGAATGCCTGCAACTGTTGAATAGCGTTCCAATGGAACCATTGTATCGCCGTGGCCACCTAGAACAAATGCTGTCACGTCGCGCATGGAAACTTCGAATTCTTCTGCCAAGAAGTGGCGGAAACGCGCGGAGTCAAGAATGCCGGCCATGCCGCATACTTTTTCATGTGGAAGGCCAGAGAATTCGCGCAGGGCCCAAACCATCGCATCAAGCGGGTTTGTGATACAGATAACGAATGCGTTTGGCGCGTGGTCACGGATGCCTTCGCCAACGGATTTCATAACTTTAAGGTTGATGCCCAAAAGGTCATCACGGCTCATGCCGGGTTTGCGTGGAACACCAGCTGTTACGATGCAAACGTCTGCGCCTGCGATGTCTTCGTAAGACTGTGTGCCAGACATCTTAACATCGAACCGTTCGGATGGACCAGATTCTGCGATGTCCAAAGCTTTGCCTTCTGGCGTGCCTGGAGAGATGTCGAACATAACGACGTCGCCAAGCTCTTTGATAGCTGCGAGATGGGCAAGCGTGCCGCCGATCTGACCTGCGCCGATAAGTGCAATCTTTGGTCTGGCCATGTGATGGTCTCCGATTTGGGTTGTATTTCGCCGCAGTCCCTAGAGCGATTTTGGCTTTGGTGCAAGGGTGCTGCATTGCAGCGTGGTTAACGTTTCATTGTGTCCGCCCGCCGGAAATGGCGCTAAGCACAAGCAAGTTGTAGGTTTTTGAAGGTCTGGCCGTGCTTGTTCTTGATTTTAGCTTTTTTCTGATTGCAGCCCCTGCGGTGATATTTGCGGGTATCTCGAAGGGTGGATTTGGCTCTGGCGCGGCCTTTGCGGCATCATCGATTCTAGCATTGATCTTGCCGCCCGGTTTAGCGTTGGGGGTAATGTTGCCCCTTTTGATGCTGATGGATGTGGCCAGTTTGCGGCCCTATTGGGGGAAATGGCGCTGGCACGAGGCGCGTTTGCTGATTTTTGGTGGCGTCCCTGGTGTGGCACTGGGCGCGGCATTGTTCAGCGTTGTGGATGACGATGTGTTTCGGGTGCTGATCGGCGTAATTTCCGTGGCATTTGTAATGTGGCGGATCGGCCTATCACGCGGGTGGGTCGTGATTTTGGCGGGTAATGTGCCTGATTGGCAAGGGCGTGTTGCTGGGTTCACAGCGGGGTTCACCAGTTTTGTAAGTCACGCAGGTGGCCCACCAGCCGCCGTTTATTTGCTGTCACGCGGTGTCAGTAAGACTGAATACCAAGCATGCACTGTGATAGTGTTTTGGGTGATCAATATCGTCAAATTCATCCCTTATGCGTTCTTAGGCATGTTTACCTTAGAAACGGGATTGGCGAATTTGGCACTGGCCCCGTTTGCCTTGATCGGAACATGGATCGGGGTAAAGGCGCACCATTTGGTGCCAGAACGTGTGTTCTTTGCGTTCACCTACGTTGTTTTGATGATCACAGGTTTCAAATTGATGTTTGATGGCCTGACCTAGATATCGTGAGCGCATGAGACGCTCACGTTAATTTTACGGATCAGTTTGTTTTACGCATCGTTGCCTTTTTCTGGCAGGGCTTCGGCAAGTTCCTCAAACGATTGCCCAGATGCGACAAGGCAGGTTACCCCGTTGGCAGAGGTCACAGTAATCGTCCAAGTCCCCGTATCGTTGGAGGCGAACACTTCAACGACAGAGTTGTTCGCGCCTAGTCCTATGGATTGCCGTGTTTCGCCGTAGCCTTGCGCCAAGCGATCCACCACTTGTCCGCGTGGTCCACAATTGCGCACCGATTGCGCCAATACATCCGTGGCTGCAGCGAGGTAGATCCCTGTTGCAGCAGTGAGCGCCGCAAGATGCAGCATTTTATGTTTGCGTGTCATAATGTTCAGCCTTTTCCCCAAAAAAAGACGTCGCTCGCAACAAACGCTTTGCGTTCGTTGGCGCGGTCATCTGATGTGGCAGCACGTTTAAAACATGTGCAAGATGACCGGGCGGCCCCAGTTTCTAATCACGTCGTATGTCAAACAGCCTTCATGGTGGTATCTGACCTGCCAAACTTGCCCCGAAACCGTTGAAGTAATGGTTAACGTAGCGGTCGTTAGGTCGTCGGGGTTTGAACTTTGCCGCACCGCAGCAAATTCCGCTTGAACATTTCGCTTAAAAATGGCCTGTTCTGCGCAACTTTATGATTCACTGAAAAGGTGCTGCAATGCCTCTGTCCTGCCCTCTGCGTTCTGTTTTGTATATTCCCGCGTCCAAGCCACGTGCGCTTGATAAGGCGAGGGGGTTGCCGATTGATGCGATCATCTTTGATCTTGAGGATGCCGTGTCGGTAGATGAGAAGGTTGCCTCGCGCGCGATATTGGCTGAGGCGCTGGCAACAGGGGGGTACGGCACCCGACTGAAGATCGTGCGTATCAACGCGTTTGACACCGAGTGGGGCCGCGCTGATGCGAAGGCTGCGGCTGAAATGGGCGCGGATGCGATATTGCTGCCAAAAGTCAGCACACCTGCTGATTTGGATGCATTGGCTGAGATCACAGGGGACATTCCCCTTTGGGCGATGATGGAAACGCCGCTTGGCATGCTGAATGCTGCGGCGATTGCGGGACACCCAAAGCTGCAAGGCATGGTGATGGGCACCAATGATCTTGCGAAAGAACTGCAAACCCGTCACCGCGCCGATCGCTTGCCGTTACAAGCGGGATTGGGCCTGTGTTTGCTGGCTGCTAAGGCCAATGGCTTGGTGATCGTCGATGGCGTTTATAATGCGTTCAAAGATGATGAAGGGCTGAAGGTCGAATGCGATCAAGGCCGTGATATGGGCTTTGACGGCAAAACGTTGATCCATCCTGCACAGGTTGACGTGACGAACACGGCGTTTTCCCCATCTGAGGCTGAAGTTGAATTGGCCCGCCGTCAGATCGATGCATTTAATGAGGTTGAGGCATCGGGGCAGGGGGTTGCTGTTGTGGATGGCAAGATCGTTGAGAACCTGCATGTTGCCACGGCACGTGATACTCTGGCAAAGGTAGAGGCAATCGCCGCCCTCGCCCCATAACACCAATTTTTCGGAGTACCTCCATGACCCTGCTCATCCTCGGCCTTTTGCTTTGGTCCCAAGCCCATTTTTTCAAACGACTGGCACCAGCGCGTCACGCCGCCTTGGGGGACCGCAGCAAAAAGATTGTTGCGGTACTGATTGTGATCAGCGTTGTTGTTATAATCTTTGGCTATCGCATGGCCGATTTTATTCCAATTTGGACACCACCGGCATTCCTGACTGGCATCAATAACCTACTCATGTTGGCCGCGTTTTTCCTAATCGGGATGTCCGCGACCAAAGGCCGTCTTAAAGGCTGGATGCGCCACCCGATGTTGTTGGCGGTCAAGGTTTGGGCGCTGGCCCACTTGATGGTGAATGGTGATTTGGCATCTATCGTGTTGTTTGGTGGGATGCTGGCATGGGCCGTTGTTTCGGTCAATTTGATTAATCGGGCAGAACCTGAATATGTGCGTCCTGAACCGGGTCCTGCATCCAAGGACATTCTTTTGGTTGTGATTTCGATTGTGACTTTTGTGGTCGCAGCCGTCATCCACCTTGCGCTGGGCGTCAATCCATTTGGTTAAGGACCTGCTATGAAACTCTATCGTTTTCTGTCTGAAGAGGACACATCTGCGTTCTGTCATAAAGTGACAGATGCCATGAACAAGGGGTGGGAGTTGTATGGCTCCCCCACCCAAACATGGGATCACGCGGCTGGTATTATGCGCT
>JBLHPE010000140.1:0-6599 GCA_047624005.1 Ascidiaceihabitans sp. | reverse complement strand
CAATTCCACAGTGAAAATCCCCAAACCCTCCCATCAAACGAAAGGGCCAAAGTGGCCGACTTTTAAGCCGCCCGCGACAACACAATGCCGCCGCTACTGTGGTCGAGTATTGCTCCGCCGATTACACTTTTCAAAGATTTCATTGCAGAGCAGTCAGACTAGAGTACGAAGGTAATACACACGGCTTGCATTTGGGATAATTTTACTCAATAAAAACAATGACACATAAACAATTTTACCGAGTTCGATCCTCCCTCACAGCACCAGATTCCCTTGTTTATTTTCAAAAATATGCGTTAAAACAGGACATTCAAAATTCCTCGGTGGTTTACATGGTGTTGCGAATGGCTAGCCCGACAAAATCAGCTAACGGGGTGTATTGCTACATCGTTCGGGTTCCTGTGGACCAAATTCGCGTTTTAGGGCGTAACCGCATCAAAGAAAGTTTGCGGACTAAAGACCCCTTAGAAGCAAAAAAATGCGATTTGCCGAACCGAAACTTAGAACGGTGGTCTGATCTACCTTAAGCGCAGTTGCATCAGATGAACCGCATCTTCAAACCTATCGGTATTTTCTTCCGCACGGGCAGCAAGTTGTGCTCCCTCAAGGAGCGCAAGTGCAGCGGCGGCCTCAGCCTGTGGATCGGTAACTTCCAAGATGCTGCCGTCTGACTGACCCGCAATAAAAACAAGTTTCAACCATGCCGTCATCATTGCGCGGAATTGAATGATCTGGACGATAACCTCCTGTGGCAAGCTTTCACGACTGGTCGAAAATGCCACACACAAGCAAAGGCTTTTGCCACCGTCCAGCGCGACCCGATACCTGTCAATCAGTGCGCCAAGGCGTGCTCCCGCCGTCGCCTCGGTATCGCCAATCCCAGCACAGACAGATTGAAGTTCATTGTGATAACGCAACATTAGCTCAACAGATAGCTTGGCTTTGGTAGAGAAATGGTGGTGGATGCTGGCCTTACGGATGCCAACATCTTCGGCAAGGTCGGCATAGCTGAAACCGTCAAAGCCACGTGTTCGCGCAGCTTGCTCTGCCGAATTTAAAAGTGCGGTTTTTGTATCCGTCGCCATTCCAACACCCTTTTGCGTTTCCTTTTAATGCCTCTATTACGTTTTTGGCGGCTTCCATAGCCCCTTCGACAAAGGTGTCAGACGCTCTACCGCTTCCAGCACCTGTTTGCCTTGCTTAGCCATCAGACCGCGGGCGGCTTCGCGTATCGCAAATGACCAGTTTTAATCCAGACCTTCGCACCATCCGCGCCTGCGACAGCAGAAAGCGACGTTCCATCAGGAAGCCGCAACCAAGTACCTTTGACTAACGTTTCGCCACCTTCAGAAATCGAACCCGCAAGAACAAACATCTCAATTCCGCCTGCGTCGGCATTCGTAAACTCGGTCCCTGCGTCAATGTGATTGTAAGTCACTGTTTCATGATCATCGCGATGCAGCTCTGCAGTCGCGACGCCATTCACAGGATTGGCAAGCTCGTCAGCCATGTTTTTGCGGAACTGGTTTCGGTCATCCATGTCGAACTGCCAAAGCTTCACCAAAATTGTGCAGCCTAAATCAGATCTTGGGGTGTGGGCTGTTGTTGGCGGATTGCGGACATAAGTGCCTTCTGGAAAGTCGCCATGTTCATCCTGAAATACACCTTCCAGTACGATAAATTCTTCGCCGCCCGTATGGGTGTGTTCAGAAAAACTGCTGTTTGGTGCATAGCGCACGATGGTTGTCGCCCGCGCCACTTCACCACCAATACGATCCAGCATGCGCCGGTCTACACCGGGCATAGGTGAGGCGTTCCACTCAAGCTGATCAGAGTGCACGACAACACGTTGGTTAAAATCTGCGTTCAATTCCATGATTTGTCCTTTCGACTTGAGTGGATGCGTATTTAGCTAGCTATGCTGGGACGTGACGCGATTTTAGCGCGCCATGCGTTGAGATTTGACAGGCTCTCGGGAATTTCAACCTTAGCAAAGTCAGCAAAGGCCAGCCCCGCGAACGCTGTGATGTCTGCCATCGAAAATTGTTCACCAGCAAGAAAAGAATTGTCTGCCAGAACATCGTCGAGGTAAACCATTGTCTGGCCCGCGACTTCTTTTTGTTTGTTTCCCCATTCAGCACATTGATACGTTTCTAAATCAGGTCCAAGGCCGTGTGTCGCATGATGGAAATAGGTACCAACCGCATTCAGAAGTCCATTTTCTGCACGCGAATTCATCATGGAAATTTGTGCACGTTCTTTTGGCGTCTCACCCGTAAGGGATGGCCCTTCGAAATGGCCGTCGAGGTATTCGGTAATCGCATTGCACTGCACTGCGAGATATGGCTGCCATCCGCGAGCTCAAGACAAGGGACAACCGCATCAGGGTTCTTCGCTTTGAACGCATCTGAACGGTGTTCACCTGCCATGACGTCAACAGAAACAAATTCAACTTTGTCGGTAGCGCCCTTTTCAGCTAGGGCAATACGGACACGTGCGGGGTTCGGGAAGCCTTCAACATCATAAATTTTCATCGGAATCTCTCTCAGGTTAGGTACATCACATTTCATCTACCTACTATTAGGTAGATTTCTTTGCAACCAAAAACACACTTCTTTAATGGCAGCCGCCACCACCCAATTTCAGCCAATTCATCTGCACCCGCACAGAACTCTGCCCTTGCCTATCGAAAGGCCACAATGAATAAGTCTGAGTACGTAAAAATATGAATAGATTGTCGCCTTTTGCTGGCGTGAAATTTAATCGGGAGAACGATATGAAACCTCAACTGATCTCTGCCACTCTGGGTGCAATGCTTTTGGCCGCCCCTGCGTTCGCACAATCTTGTTCGGACGGGAAGACACTGACCGACGGCACATTGACCATCGCGACAGGCAATCCGGCCTACTATCCGTGGGTCATGGACGACGCGCCAGAATCAGGTCAGGGCTTTGAAGCTGCTGTGGCATATGCTTTGGCTGCCGAAATGGGATTTGCAGCAGAAAAAGTCGCATGGACCCGCACATCATTTGATCAAGCAATCCAACCTGGTGCCAAAGATTTTGATCTGAACATGCAGCAGTTTTCGATCACAGAGGATCGCGACAAGGTTGTTGATTTCTCCGCCCCCTACTACACCGCCCCAATGGCTGTGTTGGTGCGCGGTGCCGATGGTCTGGAGCCAACGATGGCACAGCTTAAAGATTTGGTTTGGGGTGCGGCTGCATCAACAACTGGTCTACCAATGATCACGGATACAATTGCTCCGACGACAAACACATTGATCTATGACGACAAC
Source organism: Ascidiaceihabitans sp. (assembly GCA_047624005.1). Classification (GTDB taxonomy): domain Bacteria; phylum Pseudomonadota; class Alphaproteobacteria; order Rhodobacterales; family Rhodobacteraceae; genus Ascidiaceihabitans. Next base: position 3,301 of record JBLHPE010000140.1, on the reverse strand, counting down.
GCAAACATCGTTGAAGCCATGAAAGCCGGTCAAGTTGATGCGGCATTGTTTGACCTTCCTACTGCGCTGTACTTGGCGGGCGTGGTATTGGACGGTGGTCAGGTCTTGGGTCAATTCCCTGCGGACGAAACATTAGACCCAGATCATTTTGGTGCGATCATGGCTGAGGGCAGCCCGCTGAAAGAATGTGTGGACGCCGCGCTGGACGCTATGAAGGCCGACGGCACGCTTGCTGGGATCGAGGCCACGTGGCTGCAAGAAACCACCGGCGTTCCGTTGATCAAGTAACAATGAACCGTCGTCAAGAATACGAAACCCGGCTGCGCCGCAAATCTTTGCTGGTGGCCGGGGTCAGCACCGCCTTGGTCGTATTGGCCATTGTGCTGCTTGTCCCTTTGGCCCCTGGTTGGGAAGGGGTCAAATCCAGTTTTTTCAATGCTGAGATCTTCGCCAAGACGTTCCCAAAACTGTTGAAGGCCTTCGTGTGGGACATTGCTATATTTGCATGGTCGGTCCCGCTGATCTGCATATTGGGGTTGGCTATTGCCTTAGCCCGCTCTGTCCGCTCTCCTGCCCTTTTTCCATTGCGCATCTTCGGCGCGGCATACGTTGATATTTTCCGTGGCGTGCCCGTGGTTCTGGTTATCTATCTGGTCGGTTTCGGCATCCCCGGTCTTGGCCTGCCACGTCCGTGGAACAGCCCCTATATTTGGGGCACAGTTGCGTTGGTCCTCACCTATTCCGCCTACATCGCTGAAGTGCTGCGAGGTGGCATCGAAAGCATTCACGCTAGCCAACGCGCGGCCTCGATATGCTTGGGTATGTCGGAACGCGACACCATGCGTTACGTTATTTTGCCTCAAGCCATTCGTCGTGTGATCCCCGCCAACATGAACATGTTGGTCGCGCTACAAAAAGACGTGGCCTTGCTTAGCTTCATCGGCCCTGTCGAGATTTTGCGCCAAGCCGGTATCTTCAAAAGCTTACTTGCAAACTTTACGCCATACGTTGCCGCCGCGTTGATATTTCTCTGCGTGACAGTCCCTGCGACCCGTTATGCAGATTACCTGATGAATAGAGACCGCAATGCCAGAAGCTAAATTAAGCCTGCGCGGCGTGACCAAGTCATTTGGCAATCAGGCCGTGCTGAAAGGCATAGACTTAGAGGTGGCAGACGGCGAAATGATCTGCCTGATTGGCGCATCAGGGTCCGGAAAGTCCACGCTATTGCGCTGCATCAACCAACTAGAACCAATTGATGATGGCACGGTCTGGTTGGACGGCTTGGACATCTCTGAACCTGGCCTTGATCTGGGGCCAATCCGGCGACGTATTGGCATCGTATTCCAGTCGTTCAACCTGTTCCCACACATGACAGCGATGGAGAACGTGCTGCTGGCACCGCGCCGTGTCCTAAGTGAAACGTCGCAAACCTTGCGCCCGCGTGCGGAGGAACTGTTCGCACGGTTTGGCTTGGCCACACATCAAGACAAATATCCGGACCAGCTGTCAGGTGGGCAACAACAGCGGGTGGCGGTTATTCGCGCCCTCACAATGCGCCCCGAGATGATGCTGTTTGATGAGATCACCTCCGCACTTGATCCCGAATTGGTCGGCGAGGTATTGGACGTTTTACGCCAACTGCGTACTGAGGGGATGACGATGATCCTTGCGACGCACGAAATGGGATTTGCCCGCGAGTTGGCCGATCGGGTGTGCTTTATGGATGGCGGCGTGATCGTGGAACAAGGACCACCCGATGAATTGTTCAGCGCGCCAAAGGTTGCCCGGACGCAGGAATTCTTGCGCTCGATTCTGCCGCGTTAACCAATATTTGCGAAGAAGATCGTGCCTTAAGTGAGAAAGGTAGATTATGGTTTGCTATTTATTTGCTAAATTGCCCCCTATTTGGTTGTGAAACATTGTAGCCGTCACAACATACAGGATACCCTTTGAAAAAATGGCGCGTTGAGTCGCGTACCACAGGCATTCGATGAGCGGTATTTTCCGTGTCCGAGACGTTGATGGAGATTAGAATGAAGCTGCAGTTCAAAAAGTCCCTACACTTTGTGGCCCTTAGCGTTTCGCTAAGCTTGGCGGCAACCACGGCGCGGGCTGAATCGCTGGCTGATGCGCTTGTCAGTGCGTACAATCACAGTGGTCTTCTGGAACAAAATCGGGCCCTGTTACGTGCCGCAGACGAAGATGTGGCCGCAGCAGGTGCCGCATTGCAGCCGATCGTAAATTGGTCTGCTCAGGCACAACGCTCTTTTGGCAACACTTCGACAAGTACTGGCTTCACATCGTCGCTAAGTAACACCAACCTAACGCTGTCACTGACGGCTGACTTATTGCTGTACGACTTTGGCGGATCTGCCGCCTCAATTGAAGCCGCCCGTGAAACAGTTTTTGCAACCCGTGCACAGCTTGTTTCGATTGAACAACAAGTCATGCTTCGGGCCGTGACCGCGTATCTAAATGTACGCAGTGCCTCAGAATTTGTTAAGTTGCGTCAGAACAACCTACGGCTTTTGACCCAAGAACTTCGGGCTGCAAACGACCGCTTTGACGTCGGCGAAGTCACTCGTACCGATGTTGCGTTGGCCCAAGCACGTTTGGCGCAAGCGCGCAGTGGTCTTGCCGGCTCTCAAGGTGATCTGCTGCGATCTCGCGAAGAATATGCAAACGTCATTGGTCATCAACCTAAGCAACTGCCACAATTGCCCCGCCTGCCTCGCATCGAACGGAAGGTGGCAAGTGCCAAAGCTTTGGCCGTGCGCAGCCACCCAGATATGATCGCGGCCCAGCATCAAGTGTCGGCTGTCGAATTTTCAATCAAAAGCGCGGAAGCTGAATTCAAACCCAAAGTCAATTTGCAAGGCAGCCTGACCGTTCAGGAAAGTCTTTCCAGCAATAACTTCACCCGCAATGGGAGCGTTGGTGTGAGTGTGGGTGGCCCCATTTATCGCGGTGGTCGACTATCCTCAAATATTCGACGCGCAATGGCTCAACGTGATGCACTGCGAGGCAACTTACATATCGTACGTCACAATGTGCAGCAATCTGTCGGCAATGCCTACGCCACTTACAGCAGCGTGAATGCGTCACTTCAGGCTAGCCAAGAACAAATCCGCGCATCTCGTGTTGCCTTTCGCGGTGTGCGTGAAGAAGCCAGCCTTGGGGCCCGCACCACATTAGACGTTCTCGACGCGGAAAACGAATTGTTGAACGCCGAAGCCGCTTTGATCTCGGCCCAAACTGAGCAATACATAGCTGCCTATACGATCCTATCATCCACAGG
>JBLHPE010000139.1:0-6606 GCA_047624005.1 Ascidiaceihabitans sp. | reverse complement strand
TTGGGCGACCACGATAGGGCCATGACATAGTAATCAAACTGCCCGGTTTTGTCTTCTTGGGCCAAAGCGGGAAGGGCCGTCAGAACCCAGATCAGTAGCCAACGCATAATGGTCTTTCCTTATTCATGTGTCCCGACTATATACGCCTGAAGTTCCCCCACAATGGTAACCCGCCTTGAAGTCCAAGGTAGCCTAAGTCAGGCACCGAAGAAGATGTGGGGAAAAGAGATATGCGTAAGGAGCGTAGACAATGGCATTACCGATTATGGCAAAAGCCACAGCCGTTTGGTTGGTGGACAACACAACGATCAGCTTTAAACAGATTGCTGATTTTGTTGGGATGCACGAACTTGAAGTCCAAGGCATTGCAGATGGCGATGTGGCTGCGGGCGTCAAAGGGTTTGATCCGATTACCAATAATCAGTTGACCCAAGACGAGATCAACGCCGCGCAAGACAGCCCAATCCACAAGATGGCATTGAAGTTTAACGCGGCTGCTGCAGGCGAAGAAAAACGTCGCGGTCCGCGTTATACGCCATTGTCCAAACGTCAGGACCGTCCTGCGTCGATCTATTGGTTGGTGAAGTTCCACCCGGAATTGTCCGACGGACAGATCAGTAAATTGGTCGGCACGACGAAACCGACGATCCAAGCGATTCGTGAGCGTACGCACTGGAATATCTCCAACATTCAGCCAATCGATCCGGTTGCATTGGGACTGTGTAAGCAGGGTGAACTGGATTCTGCGGTTCAAAAAGCTGTTGCGAAAAAGTTGGCAAGTGGCGAGGTCATGAACGACGACGAGCGCCGCAAATTGGTGAGCACTGTTCAGTCCTTGGGCATGGATGCAGAACCTAAGATCCCAACAGCGATTGAAGGTCTTGAGACGTTCACCTTGGGCGATGCGCCTGCGGATGAGGAAGAAGACGAAGATGCAAACAAGAACTTCGGCGATGCCGACAGCTTTTTTGATCTTCCATCAGGTGATGGCAAAGAACAGCCTTAATCTGGTCTGTTTCTGTTTGAAATTTAGGGCGTGTGTCGGGCAACTGACACGCGCCTTTTTTTGTGCCTTTTGGCGGAATTGTAAGGGATCAGAAAAGGATCATGGTTTTCGCAAGGTTCGACTTTGCGAACATAGCTGCCATCTTTTGTGGCCTACGCCAATGGCTGCCTTAAACTATTCCACTGCTGATCCGAAGATGCAGATCAAAAAACCACCCAAGCCCAATAGTGCGTATGTTGTCCCTCGGCGAGCGTTCCTATCCTGATAGAAAGACCCCACTGCCGCAATACAGGCTTGTAGCGCGTAATAGAGCGCAAAGGCGCGAGATGCGTAACTGATGATTTCAAACACGCTCATGGTCCATGTCAGGCACAAACCGACTGCACACAAAACTGTATAGCCACCGCGCGGCGATATGTGCTTGGCTGTCAACTCGTTCAGCAACCCTCCAGAGGCACCCGTATCAGCGACGGCAGCACTGAACTGTGCGCTAATCGCCGCAACAATTAAAAGCCATGGCAGGATGGGTGCGATGACCGCCATCAGGTCAACAATTGCAGTTTCGTCGAGGTCAAAGCCGCTTGGAACAAAGACATAGCTGAGCAGGAGGATATAGATCATATAAATGGCGGTCGCAGTCCATTGCGCCAGACGCATAGACCGTATCCTGATCTGCGCGGTGTACTCTTCACCAAGATAACGTGACGTCTCGAATCCCTGAACTGTGACCAACAAGCCTGCCGTCAATGCAAAGGCCTGCCATCCGCCAACGGCCAGAGGATTGGAGACAAGCTCCCCTAAGGTGGCCTTTTCTATGAAGAACCATCCCAGCCCAAAAAGGAACCCAACGATGATCGAAAGCTTCACCCCAACAGTGATTTGTTCCATTCGTTCAAGAGCGTGAAAGCCCCGAGTCCATCCTACAATCAAGACAATCACAAAAACGGCGCTGGTAATCAGTTTTGGATATAGAGGGTCATCAAACGGCGTGAGGCTGACTGTAAATGCGCCAAGTAAGTTCAGGTAGTACGCAACTGAAATAAAGTATGCGACTGCTAAAACCCACGACGCAATTGTTTCCAACCTTCCTTCAGTAACAGTGCGCACATTGTTGGTTTGCGCCAACCTTGCAATATTGAACCTAATTGTGCTGCCAAAGGCGTAGGCCAAGACACAAAGTACCGCCATGACCACAGGTGCATATTGACCGAATGATGCGTTTAGAATTGGCCCAAGTACTAAAAACCCACTGCCAATGATCGAAGCCAGTGGTGTGATCGCTGCACGCCAAACCTGACAGTTTGCCAACTTGGGATATAGGAGAATTAGCCCAGCGAGGGCAGACGCCAGAACAATTAATACGTTGAGCATAATTGCATGGGTATCTGGAGCAGATGTGCAGAGATACAGCAATCTGTGCTGTGCGACGTTTTAAGCAGTGCCGACCCTAGTCGTACTGCAGGATTTGGAATTGGTTCGCCGTCAAAACCTAAAAGACTTAGATCGCTTTTCGCGCCCTAAGCGCTGCAGTGATTGTGCCATCATCAAGGTAATCTAGTTCCCCGCCAATTGGTACGCCTTGGGCCAATGTCGTCAAAGTGACCCGCCCTTCCAACTGGTCCGCGATATAGTGGGCCGTTGTTTGCCCGTCGATTGTTGCGTTAAGGGCAAGGATAACTTCGGTTACTTCCTCAGTCTCAACGCGGTCAAGCAGGCGGGGGATACGGAGTTCTTGGGGTCCAACTGCGTCAAGTGCGGACAGTGTTCCGCCTAGAACGTGGTAGCGTCCTTTGAAGACATTTGAGCGTTCCATCGCCCATAAATCCGCAACACTTTCGACGACGCAAATTTCGCCATTGGCGCGTTCGTTGGACGTACACAGGTCGCAAACATCTGTTGTGCCGACGTTGCCGCAGTTCAGACATTCGCGCGCAGTTTCCGCAACTGTCTGCATTACATCCGCAAGGGGCGTCAGCAACAACGCCCGCTTGCGGATCAAATGCAAAACTGCACGACGGGCAGAGCGGGGCCCAAGGCCCGGCAGCTTTGCCATCAAGTCGATCAGCGCGTCGATGTCTTGGGTTGAGGACATATTACGTCGCTTAGAACGGCAGGTTCATACCCGCAGGCAGGCCCAACCCTTCGGTCATTTTGCCCATTTCTTCTTCGGACTTTGCAGCAGCTTTGGCCTGTGCGTCTTTTACAGCGGCCAAAATCAAATCTTCGACAACCTCTTTGTCGTCGCTGTTGAAGATTGACGGATCAATATCCAAGGCAGTCAGATCACCTTTGGCCGTTGCCGTCGCTTTGACCAATCCGGCACCGGATTCACCCACAACAGTTACAGAATTCAGATCTTGCTGCATCTGCTCCATTTTGGATTGCATTTCTTTGGCTTTTTTCATCATGCCGGCCATATCGCCAAGCCCGCCCAGTCCTTTAAGCATCGGTATCTCCTATCGTTACGTTTCGGCCATTGGCCGGTTTTTACATTGTCTATATCTAGGCATTCGGGCGTTTGGTTCAATCGTCCTCGAACGGATCCCATTCATCTTCAACTTCTGGCAACGCATCTTTTACGGCTTCGGCTGCGATCTGTTCTGGGGTACGGATGGATTTTATTTTGGCCTTTGGGAACTGGGCCAGCACGGCTTGAACCATCGGGTGGCTTTCGGCCTCGGATTGCAATGCAAAATCAGCGGCGTCGCGTACTTCAGCAATGGTTTTGGCACCGCCCTCATTGACGATGATGACAGCCCAGCGGTTGCCAGTCCATTGCTGCAGCTTTGCACCCAGACGCTGCGCCAAGTCACGCGGCGCTCTGTCGGTGGGTACAAATTCAATCCGGCCTGGTTGGTAGGCTGCCAGTTGTAGCGTCGTTTCGACATCGACCAGCAGCTTTACGTCGCGGTTCATGCGGATCAATTCGATCACGTGGTCAAACGTTGGATAGCGGGCCAGCGCTTGATCGGCATCTGTGGCCAAAGCCATTGTTTGACCTGCGCCACCGCCACTAGAAACTGTCTGGGTTGAGGCATATGCGGTCGCACCGCCGCTTGTCGCAGATGCAACACCGCCACCACCACCATGAGGTGCTTGTGGAGGGGGCGTGATGCCATTCAGCTTGCGCAACAATTCTTCAGGACTTGGAAGGTCCGCAACATGCGTCAGTCGAATAATCGCCATTTCAGCGGCCATCATAGCGTTAGGGGCTGCGGCCACTTCATCCAAGCTTTTGAGAAGCATTTGCCAAAGGCGGGTCAGCACGCGCATGGGTAGGTTTTCTGCCATCACCAAACCACGGGCACGTTCGTCGTGCGAAACGGTGGGGTCTTCGGCGGCTTCAGGTGTGATCTTTACAATCGAAACCCAATGCGTAATCTCGGCCAGATCGCGGATCACGGCCATTGGGTCAGCGCCATCTGCGTATTGGCTGCTGAGTTCGGTTAGGGCACCGGCGGCGTCACCGCGCAGCACCATATCGATCAGGTCTAAGACACGGCCGCGATCTGCCAGCCCAAGCATCGCGCGCACTTGGTCTGCGGATGTTTCACCAGCACCATGCGAAATTGCTTGATCCAATAGTGATGTCGCATCACGTACGGACCCTTCGGCGGCGCGCGTGATCAGGGCAAGGGCGTCATCCGCGATCTCTGCATTTTCAGACCTCGCGATTTTCTTCATCAAAGCGATCATCACTTCGGGTTCGATGCGGCGTAAGTCGAAGCGTTGGCAACGGGACAAAACCGTGACCGGGACTTTGCGGATTTCAGTTGTGGCGAAAATGAATTTGACGTGGGCAGGCGGTTCCTCAAGCGTCTTGAGCAGGGCGTTAAACGCCCCTGTCGACAGCATGTGAACTTCATCGATGATGTAAACTTTATAGCGTGCAGACGCGGCGCGATAATGAACCGAGTCGATAATCTCGCGGATGTTGGCGACACCTGTGTTTGATGCGGCGTCCATTTCCATCACATCAACATGGCGACCTTCCATAATTGCGGCGCAATGTTCGCACTGTCCACACGGTTCAGTCGTAGGTGTGCCTGTGCCATCCGGCCCAATGCAATTCAGACCTTTGGCGATAATCCGTGCAGTCGTGGTTTTGCCTGTGCCACGGATACCCGTCATCATGAACGCTTGAGCAATGCGATCTGCCTCAAACGCGTTCTTGAGGGTCCGCACCATTGCCTCTTGGCCGACAAGGTCGACAAACGTTTCTGGCCGGTATTTTCGGGCCAGAACCTGATAGACGGGGGCTGGAGTGTCAGACATCAATGCGCTTTCGGAAGGAATTTTACGAGATTCGTCAGGGATGAAAGTAGCAGGGCCGATGTGGTAACGTCCACTGCTTGATCGCCAAAGTAACCAAACCGCAGCACTCGTTGCCAATGTAGCGATTTTGATGGCCAAGGTTAGGTGTGTGAAGCTGTCGGAGGATTTGGATTTAGATTGATTTTCGCCGCTTGTTACGCAAAATGCTGTTGCGTTCGGTTAAAGTCGCTGTGCGCCTTCGGCTTTTAGGTGAGAGATTGACAACGACCCAAACGGGACTCGTTACGGCTGCTTCCTTCCGGATCTGACCGGGTTGGCGAGGCGCTCGCCCGCGCCAACCTCTCGATTAGCGATATAGCCCTACACGTGTGTTGGTGCAAGGGGGGCGTTGTAAGTGCAGGCGTAATCTGGTGGTTCGCGATATCCACCGCCTGTAGTGGGTTCTATCACTGCCAAAAAAGGCAACGCTTCAATTCCATAGACCTGAACGTAATTTATAAGATCGTGGCCTATTCACGGGTTGGGATTGAACCTGATGCCCTCGCATGGCAATCCTTGGTACAACCAACAAGGGCAGTGATTATGAAGAACGCAGAGCAAGTGACATTTGGTGGATCGGCTTTGGACCGCGCGGGCGAGGTGCGCTCCAATCCTCAAGTGATCAAACTGATGATGCGTGCTGCCGACACACGCGCAATAGTGTTTTGGCGCGGCAAGCCTTTGATCCACAAAACTCGTCCATCTGTATTGATGCGGCTTCCGTTGGATCATCCGATTTTGGTCGATGCGTCGCAGGAAATGATTTTGCTGGGCCGCGAAGGTGGCGCCGCGTTGTTTGCTTATGATGTTTCTAAGTGGGAGCCGGAGGATTTGGAATCTGTCGCGCTAGGCAGCTTTTTTGACCCCAGCGAACAACACCACCCGTCGCTAACCGAAGATCAGGTGTTTGCCGAATTACGCCGGATCATGACATGGCTGAACCCACGTGATGCTGAATTGGCGGCAACCGGGCGTGCCATATTTAGCTGGCACGAGGCACATAAATTTTGCGCCAAGTGCGGGGCTGCATCAGAAATGTCCCATGCGGGATGGCAACGCAATTGCCCTGCTTGCAATGCCAGCCATTTTCCACGCACTGACCCGGTTGTGATCATGTTGATCACCCACGGTGATCGTGTGCTGATGGGCCGTTCGCCGGGCTGGCCACAAGGTATGTATTCGTTGTTGGCAGGATTTGTTGAGCCGGGCGAGACATTGGAAGCGGCCGTGCGCCGTGAAGTGTTTGAGGAATCTGGTGTTAGGGTGGGTGAAGTCGGTTATTTATC
>JBLHPE010000138.1:0-6632 GCA_047624005.1 Ascidiaceihabitans sp. | reverse complement strand
TACGGGCGCGGGCAAAGGAGTGTTCCAGCGGCGCATCAATCGCAATCTGGTCCCACAACGGCGTTCCATGGACGCTTTTAGCGGAGACGTTCAAAAACCCTTCTGCCGCGGAGTTGATATCGATAATCGTATCATCGGCTGCGATCAAAACGGCTGGCACAGGCAGCGAGGCCCAAATATTTGCATCACTGTTCATGCGACAGTTTCCATGATTGCGTCTGGGATCAAGGAGACTACTTCACTCACAGATTTACTGGTTAGAACCCGCCGCCGCAGGTCTTTCTCTGTGCTCACAGTGTCCATAAACCAACCCAAATGTTTGCGGGCCATACGCAGCCCAATCGTTTCGCCGTAAAACGCGATCATCGCCTCGTAATGGGCCGACACCATGTCTGAGAAATCCTGCCCTTGCGGAATGATTGGTGCCGCTGTTCCAAACAATTCATGTGCCACCTGCGCCAACAGCCACGGGCGCCCCTGCGCACCGCGCCCGATCATAATGCCATCGGCACCCGACTGCTCCATGGCCGTACGCGCTGTTGCAACGTCGACAATATCACCGTTTGCGATCACTGGAATCGACACCACGTTTTTGACACCTGCGATGGCCTTCCAATCTGCATTTCCCTTGTAAAACTGGCAACGCGTCCGCCCATGGATAACAATCCGCCGGATACCCGCAGCTTCGGCACGGCGTGCAATATCAGGGGCGTTCAACATGTCATCATCCCAGCCAAGCCGCGTTTTCAGCGTTACGGGGATATCAACAGCGTTCACCACAGCCTCGATCAAAGTAAGCGCGTGATCCGGCGTTTTCATCAGTGCAGAGCCGGAGTAGCCGTTCACAATCTTTTTGGCAGGGCAGCCCATGTTGATATCGATCACCGAAGCACCCTGTCCTTGAACCATCCGCGCGGCCTCGGCCATAGGTCCCGGTTCGCTGCCCGCCAATTGCACCGCTGTGCCCACATCGCCCAAGCCCAGTTCCGACCTTTCGCGACTGCCACGCGTTGCATTTATCATGTCGTGGCTTGCAACCATTTCGGACACGACCATGCCTGCCCCAAAGGACGAAACCAGATTGCGAAACGGCAAGTCAGTGATTCCAGCCAAAGGAGCCAGCATCACTGGTGGGTTTAGGGTCAATGGATCGGTCAAAATTTGGGAATCCCATCATGTAACCCTTGATTTAGCGGCTTTAGCTGGCTCACTCAATCCGCAGACTGCCAAAATACGCACAATAAACGGACATCTGCTTAAAATTTAGGCAATACTATATATAATTGCCTCCATTCACGCAACTGCGTAAACAAACCAAATGATGGATAACGCACAGATATGAACACCGCCGCTATAATTGTTGCAGCAGGACGCGGCACGCGTGCTGGCGGGGCGACCCCTAAGCAGTGGCGTGAAATTGCTGGGCAGTCGGTATTGCTGCACACCTTGCAAGCGTTCGATGAACATTCAGAGATCGATTGCGTGGTTTTGGTTCTCCATGTCGATGATTTAGATCGTGCGCCAGCGGTGGACGGATTGATCGTAGCGACAGGCGGGTCAGAGCGTGCGGCGTCAGTCAAAGCAGGTTTGCAGGCTGTGCCTTCAGCCATAAGAAACGTTCTAATACATGATGTTGCGCGCCCTTGCATCTCACCTTCTACTATATCGGACATCATCGCAGCCCTTGATATAACGGTTGGCGCCGCACCCGCACTGCCGGTTACCGATGCACTTTGGACAGGGTCAGACGGCCACGTCACAGGCACCAAAGATCGCCGCGACCTTTACCGCGCACAAACCCCGCAAGGGTTCCATTTAGACGCTATAATTGCGGCACATGCAGCCTATGTTGGCAGTGCCGCGGATGATGTTGAAGTGGCGCGTGCGGCCGGAATTGAGGTTGCCATTGTGGCGGGAGATGAAGACAATCTAAAGATCACCTTGCCTGCAGATTTCGAGCGGGCACAGCGCATATTGGAACGACGCAATGGACATTAGACTTGGCAATGGATTTGACGTGCACGCCTTTGGCGCGGGCGACCATGTCACACTTTGCGGGGTCAAGGTGCCACACAGTCATGGGCTGGTCGGGCATTCGGATGCTGATGTGGGGATGCACGCGGTGACGGACGCCATTTATGGTGCACTGGCGCAAGGTGATATTGGCCAACACTTCCCGCCATCTGACCCACAATGGAAAGGTGCAGAAAGCCACATTTTCCTGGCGCACGCTGTGGAACTTGCAAAAAGCCAAGGGTTTTCAATATCTAACGTCGACTGCACGTTGATTTGTGAATTCCCCAAAGTCGGCCCACACGCCATAGCAATGCGCACGCAAATGGCACGGATCATGGGGATGGAAATGGACCGCGTGTCCGTCAAAGCGACCACATCCGAGCGCTTAGGCTTTACCGGACGCGGCGAAGGTATCGCTTGCATCGCAACTTGCACATTATTTAAGACTTAAGACTGGGGTGAAAATATGAAACTCGCAACGATGATCGGGACCGTATTTGGCGTTGGATATATTCGCCCAGCACCGGGGACTTGGGGGTCATTGGTGGCCTTACCTTGGGGCTGGTTACTGCATGTATTAGGTGGATTTCCTCTTTTATTATTGGGGGTTATCGCGGCTTTCTTAAAGGGTTGGTGGGCCACGTCCAAGATGACCGCAGGCTCGGACGACCATGATCCATCAGAAATTGTGATTGATGAAGTCGTCGGCCAGTGGATCGCCCTCTTGCCATTGTCCTTTGCCGCGTGGAACAACGACATTCCTATCCATGTTATGTGGCCCGGATGGATCGCGGCCTTTGCGCTATTCCGGCTTTTCGACATCTGGAAACCTTGGATTATCGGATGGGCCGACCGACGCGGTGATGCACTGGGTGTGATGTTAGACGATGTGATCGCAGGCATCTTTGCGGCGATTGGCGTTGTCGTGCTGGCAGGCCTTGCTCATGGGGTCATAATGGGATGAGCCTTGTCACACAAATACTTGATAAAGCTAAACAGTCTGGGATTATGATCGCCAGTGCAGAAAGCTGTACAGGCGGTATGGTCATGGCGGCATTGACAGATATTGCTGGCTCGTCGTCGGTGGCAGAACGTGGGTTTGTGACCTACACAAACGCTGCAAAAATGCAGATGTTGGGTGTTCGGGCGCAAACGCTGGATGCGTTTGGTGCTGTGTCCGAGGACGTTGCTGCGGAAATGGCAAAGGGTGCCTTAGCCAATTCCGAGGCCCAATTAACCGTTTCGATCACGGGTATTGCGGGCCCTGGCGGGTCCGATCACAAGCCTGAAGGTCGGGTTTGTTTTGGTGTGTCTGATGCGCGAAAAACAACAACTGAAACTGTCGAATTTGGGGCTTTGGGACGCGAAAACGTTCGCATAGCTGCCCGAGATCATGCGCTAAAACTACTGCTGGATCGGCTGAATTAGGGCCCCAAGAAAGACCAAAATCCAACGTCGGTATTACGTAGGTATCACGTCGGTAATGTATCGGTGCATGCATCGGTCTTTGCGAAAAACACGACTCGCCTAATTTTTAATCAATTCATGTAATTTGGCGATACTTTTTTAGACATTACCCTAAACGCACTGTTTTTAAGCGGCACCCAAACGCTTTGCTACTTTTTCCAGCTCAATTTCGCTTATCACCCTCGCAAATTCAATGATTCCGAATGGAGAGAACACATGAACGGAGCTGATACAGCTTGGATCATCGTTGCCACCGCACTGGTGCTTATGATGACACTACCGGGCCTTGCCCTATTTTACGGCGGTTTGGTGCGGGCGCGTAACGTCCTAAGCGTCTTTATGCATTGTTATGCGATTGCCTGTTTGATGAGCGTGTTGTGGTTCTTCTTTGGTTACTCCATCGCGTTTGGTGGCGGCGACAGCGGATATTGGGGTGGCTTGGACAAGATGATGTTGCTCGGCGTCACAGCCGACAGCCTGTCCGGCACATTGCCTGAGATTCTGTTCTTTGCCTTCCAAATGACATTCGCGATAATCACCCCAGCCTTGATCGTCGGCGCATATGTTGAACGCATCAGCTTTGGTTTTGTATTGGCGTTCTCGTCCCTGTGGATGCTGCTGTGCTACGCGCCAGTGGTTCACTGGGTTTGGGGCGGCGGATTCCTAGCGGATGGCGGTATATTTGGCGACACAGGTGTGCGTGATTTCGCAGGCGGAATTGTGGTGCACGAAACTGCTGGTATCGCCGCGCTGGTCTTGGCCATCTTCCTTGGTGCACGCAAAAACCAAAATACTCCACCGCACAATCCGGGCATGGTTATGATTGGTGCTGCATTCCTTTGGGTTGGGTGGTTCGGCTTTAACGGTGGCTCACAATTGGCTGCGGATGGTGGCGCCGCGATGGCGATCACTGTCACACATATCTCGGCGGCAACCGCATCCCTCACTTGGGCGCTTTGGGAAAAGATCAAGTTCGGTAAAGCATCATTGGTTGGTATCGTGACCGGTACAATTGCAGGTCTGGCATCTATAACGCCAGCCTCAGGCTTTGTTGGACCTGTCGAGGCGCTGATCATTGGTGCGATCGCAGGTATCGGGTGCCAAGAAGCGGTCCTCATCGTGCGCAATAAGCTAAAGATCGATGATACATTGGACGTCTTTGCCGTTCACGGTGTTGGCGGTATCTTTGGTACCATTATGATCGCGGTCTTTGGCGCAGGCACGTGGGCCGCGCAACTTGGATCACTGGCGATTGTTGGTGTTTACACGCTGGTTGTGAGTGTCGTGTTGGTGCTGGTCATCCGCATATTCATCCCGATGCGCGTTGACGAAGAGATCGAAGTGAACGGTCTCGACCTCGCCGTACACGGTGAACGCGCCTACGATATGAGCAGCTGATTGCGCATAATATAAGCTAAACAGCGGGTCCCTTAGGGGGCTCGTTTTGCATTCAGCAGTGTCGTAAAATCATTTAGGCTTTCACTTTGGCAAGCGTTCCAAAGGGCAAGCGCCTTATCTTCGCCAACAAGCCCACTCGCCTTCTTCATCAGTTTTTCTTGCCGCGTTTCAAAAGGCATTGGTGCAGCCAGATCATGGATTGCGACGTGGTCAATTCCAGCCGCACGTACAGAGACATGGCTTTGCATTTCGCTAAGCTGATCATCCCCAATCACCTCAACCCGCAACGCCAACGCAACAAGGGTTGCATCGAGCGCTGCGGCATCTGTGTATTGATTTATGTCACCTGTATTGATTCCCGACACCGCCATCGCAGCGGTTTGCGCATAGCTGAATTTACATTCCAACCCCGTGCGCGACGCTTTGATATTGCACACGCTCAGCCATCTAGGATGGGTGCGCACATGGACGGTTTCAATTGTCTTCGGGTCTAGCTTTATTTCAGCCAATGCCTCCAGCATTGCATGCAGGCCATGACAACAGGCCTGGAATTTGTGGCTCACCGTCTCCATCTGCCATGCGCCCTGCCCGATTGATGTCGGATTGTTCTGCCCATGATGGGTCGCCCCAAAGCCAAGTGGTCCTTGCAGTCCGTCATCAGCCGAAGTCATGCCTGACGCAGCCCACATCGCCGCCTCGACCCCGCACCGTGCGGCAAGGCCAGCATTAAGCGGTTTGCCCATTGTCCCAAATTGGGACTTGAGGCCAGAGGCCATTGTGCTGGCCAAACCAAGGGCAGCGCGGATTTGGAGGGGTGTCAGTTTTAACAAACGTGCGGCAGCGAGTGTTGCCCCAAACGCCCCTGCCGTTGCGGTTTGATGATAGCCAACTTGATAGTGATCGCGGCCCAACCAAAGACCAACATGCACCGAAGCCTCGGCCCCGATTAGGGCAGCATCAATCATGTCGGGTGTTGTGGCGTTAACGTGCTGCGCTGTCGCAAGGGCCGCGGACACGACGGCCACCGACGGATGCCCGATGTGCGCAAAATGCGTGTCGTCAAAATCTAGCGCATGAGACAATGTGCCATTGATCAGGGCGGCGTTTGTCGGCGATGCAGTTCCACCGCCCAAAACTTGGCAACGGCCATTGGTGGCATTCGTGGCCACAAAATTGTCAAAGCTCCCCTCGGCAGCGCCCGCCAATCCACATGCGGCCCAATCAAGCACAGACAATTGCATCACAGCGCGTGCATTTGGATCGGGTTGGCTGTTGGTGAAGGCGATAAGATCGTCAGTGATCGTCATAACTTGCTCCGGTCTGGTGCGCGACCAAAGCGTATAGGCTTAGCCGTAAAGGTCTTTTGCCCGCGCCTCGAACGCACGAACAACACGTTGCATAGCCTCGTTGAAGACAAGGCCAATAATCCCTTGCAGGATCGCATTTTTGAATTCGAAATCAACAAAGAAGATGACGCTGCAACCGGATTCTGTATCTTCAAACGCCCAATTAGACTTCATATGTTTGAATGGGCCATCCAAGTATTCAGTATCGATCTTCATATCATCTGAAAAAAGCGTAACACGGCTGCCGAACCGTTCGCGGAACACTTTGAATGAAATGACCAAGTCGGCGTCTAACACCACACTGTTTTCAACGCGCGTTTCAGACCGAATACGAGCAGCAGCGCACCACGGCAAAAACTGCGGATACAACGCCACATCTGCCACCAGATTATACATCTGTTGGGC
>JBLHPE010000137.1:0-6709 GCA_047624005.1 Ascidiaceihabitans sp. | reverse complement strand
GGCGTGGCGCAGCAGGTGTCGATGCAAGCACACCTCTTTTATTGATGGCGGGTATAAGTGCTGCCACAGTTGCTTTGATGCCTTTTGCGAGCGCCGCTGTCCTCAGGGTGAACTTGCGGTGATCGTCTTGAAATATCGCTGAAACCACATTGAGCCATGGGCTCAAAAATACTAGGTAGAACACATGTCACTCTGGGAATATGCAAATCCGGTCAAGTTTTTACGCCTCAGCGAACGGGTTCTCCCAACGCTGTGGGTGTTGGCGATTTCGTCCGTTATCGTGGGTCTAGTGTGGGGGTTCTTCTTTACGCCAGACGACGTGCGCCAAGGGTCGACAGTCAAGATTATCTACATTCACGTGCCTGCTGCTTTGATGGCAATCAACGCGTGGTTTATGATGCTTGTGGCTTCGCTCATTTGGTTGGTCAGACGTCACCACGTCAGCGCACTGGCCGCCAAAGCCGCCGCACCTGTTGGTGTTGTCATGACGCTGATCGCGTTGATCACAGGTGCGATCTGGGGACAACCAATGTGGGGAACATGGTGGGCATGGGATCCACGCCTAACATCGTTCCTCATCTTGTTCTTGTTCTATCTAGGGTACATCGCGCTTTGGGAGGCGATCGAGGATTCTGATACAGCAGCTGACCTGACCTCTGTCCTATGTTTGGTTGGTTCAGTCTTTGCAGTCCTATCCCGCTATGCCGTCAACTTCTGGAACCAAGGGCTGCACCAAGGCACATCTGTGCCAGTCGCCACTGGGCAGCGCAGCGTTGCCGACGTGTTCTTTGTGCCTTTGGTTGTCGCGATGGTGGGCTTTGGGCTGCTTTTCATCGCTTTGGTTTTGTACCGGACCGGAACTGAAATTCGCATTCGACGTACCAAAGCGTTGCTAGCACGGAAGGGACGCAGCTGATGTTGCCAGATTTAGGGAAATACGCGACAACCGTTTTGTCGGCATATGGAGCGTCGATTGTTTTGTTGGTTGGGCTGGTCTTGATGAGCGTTGCAAAGGGGCGGCGCGCGCGAAAATTGATGCAAGAGGTCGAGGCGAGGGACAAACCAAATGGCTAAAATCTCCCCTCTTATGATTGCACCGCCACTGATCTTTGCAGGATTTATCTTGATGGCTGGCGTCGGCATGTTTCGTGCGGACAAAGACGTGCTGGAAAGCACACGAGTTGGAAAACCCGCCCCGGCAATCACGCAAGATGCATTGACTGATTTCCCGAATGTTACCGCGGAACGCCTCAATACGGGTGAAGTGACGCTGGTGAACTTCTGGGCCAGCTGGTGCCCGCCATGCCGTGCGGAGCATCCCAAATTGCTAGAGATGCAAGCCAGCGGTATCCCAATTGTTGGTGTGAATTTTAAAGACCTTGCACGCGATGCAAGCAGCTATTTGAACGCGGACGGCAATCCATTCACAGCTGTGGCGTTTGACGAACGTGGCCGCACTGCAATTGATTGGGGGGTCACCGCGCCACCTGAAACATTTATTCTAGACAAAGACGGCGTGGTTTTATTTCGCTTTGCAGGTCCGTTGATCGGTAGTGACTTTGAACAACGATTTCTGCCTGAATTGACCAAAGCGCAATCTGATTGAGCGCCATTCGGCGCATTCTTTTCTGATGCCGTTTCTTTTGGCCATAAGTATCCATGCCAAGGGCATTCTTTTCTTTTGATGAAACGTCTAAGAAATTGCCTTCGGCGTGGATATTTAAGGCCAAAAGAAACACAAAAGGCCCCGCGATTTAACGCGAGGCCTTTGTCATTTTAAAGAGTTTTTTACGCTGCTGCGAGGCTACGCAGAACGTAGTGTAGAACGCCGCCGTGTTCGATATACTCAATCTCAATCGCGGTATCGATACGACATTTCAGGCTAATCTCGTGCACAGTTCCGTCCGCCATGGTGATGGTGCAAGGCACTTCTTGCAGCGGCTGGATCGTGTCTAGGCCAGAGATAGACACGGTTTCTTCACCTGTCAGGCCCAAGGACTTGCGGCTAACGCCATTTGTGAATTCAAATGGGATCACGCCCATACCAACAAGGTTGGAGCGGTGAATACGTTCAAAGCTTTCAGAGATGACAGCTTTGACACCCAAAAGCGCCGTACCCTTCGCAGCCCAGTCACGGGATGAGCCCGCGCCGTACTGTTCACCACCAAAGATCACAAGTGGTGTGCCGTTGGCCTGATGCGCCATGGCCGCGTCATAGATCGACGTTTGATTGCCATCTGGCCCTTTGGTGTAGCCACCTTCAACCCCGTCCAACATCTCGTTTTTGATGCGGATATTGGCGAATGTGCCGCGCATCATGACTTCGTGGTTGCCACGACGTGAGCCATACGAGTTGAATTCGCGCGGGGCCACCTGACGCTCTGTCAGATATTGACCCGCAGGGGTGTCAGCCTTGAATGAACCAGCAGGGGAAATGTGGTCGGTGGTGATCATGTCACCCAAAACCGCCAAAACCTTAGCGTCGTTGATGTTTGAAATCGTACCCGGCTTGGCGCTCATCCCTTGGAAGTAAGGAGGGTTTTGAACGTAGGTCGATTGTGGTGGCCAGTCGTATGTCAGCGCATCTGTAGTTTCGACCGCCTGCCATTTTTCGTCGCCTTTGAAGACGTCCGCGTATTTGGTTAGGAACGCTTCACGGGTGACTGTTTGCTCTACCAATTCGGCAACTTCTTGCGTCGTTGGCCACAGGTCTTTGAGGTAAACATCGTTACCGTCTTTGTCCTGTGCAATCACATCTGTCGCCAGATTGATGTCGAGCGTACCTGCCAGTGCATAGGCCACAACGAGGGGTGGGGATGCGAGGTAGTTGGCGCGCACGTCAGGTGAAATACGACCCTCAAAGTTACGGTTACCAGACAAAACAGATGTGGCGACAAGGTCACCTTCAGCAATCGCGTCGGACAGCTCTTTTTGGATCGGACCAGAGTTGCCGATACATGTGGTGCAACCGTAGCCAACGAGGTTGAAACCGATTTTGTCGAGGTCTTCTTGCAGACCAGCAGCTTCCAAATAGGCAGACACAACTTGCGAACCAGGGGCCAAAGACGTTTTCACCCATGGTTTGCGGTTCATACCCAGCGCAGCAGCTTTACGCGCAACCAAACCAGCGCCAATCATGACGTATGGGTTGGACGTGTTGGTGCATGATGTGATCGATGCGATCACAACCTTGCCGGATTCCATGGTGTAATCTTCGCCTGCAACAGCCACTTCTTTGCCCATAGGGCGTTCAAAGGTCTCTTTCATTTCGCGGTTGAAAGCCGTTTTGCCGTCCGTCAATGCCACGAAATCTTGCGGGCGCTTAGGGCCGGAAATCGCAGGCACAATTGTACCCATATCAAGGTGCAGCGTGTCTGTGTAGATTGGTGCATAGTCATCACCGCGCCACAGGCCGTTTTCTTTGGCATATGCCTCAACAAGTGCGATGCGATCTTCGTCACGACCGGTTGTGCGCAAGTAACGAAGTGTTTCGCCATCGATTGGGAAGAAGCCACATGTCGCGCCGTATTCAGGAGCCATGTTGCCGATCGTTGCACGGTCAGCCAAAGGCAGACGGTTCAAACCTTCGCCGTAGAATTCAACGAATTTGCCAACAACGCCTTTGGCGCGCAGCAATTCGACAACTTTCAACACAAGGTCTGTACCGGTTGTGCCTTCCATCATCGAACCCGTCAGCTCAAAGCCGATAACTTCTGGGATAAGCATTGAAATCGGTTGGCCAAGCATTGCGGCTTCAGCCTCGATCCCGCCAACGCCCCAACCAAGGACCGCAGCGCCATTCACCATTGTGGTGTGGCTGTCTGTGCCGACCAGTGTGTCAGGATAAGCAACTTCAACACCGTCTTGGTCTTTGTCAGTCCAAACGGTTTGGGACAAATACTCAAGGTTCACTTGGTGGCAGATGCCTGTTCCCGGAGGGACCACGCGGAAGTTGTTAAAGGCGTTTTGGCCCCATTTAAGGAATGTGTAACGCTCCATGTTGCGTTCATATTCGCGGTCCACGTTCATTTGGAACGCCCGTGGCGTGCCAAATTCGTCGATCATAACGGAGTGGTCGATGACCAAATCCACTGGGTTCAACGGATTGATCTGTTCAGCGTCGCCACCAAGGGCGACAAGCGCGTCACGCATTGCGGCCAAGTCAACCACGGCTGGAACGCCGGTGAAATCCTGAAGCAAAACGCGGGCAGGGCGATACGCGATTTCGCGTGGATTTTTGCCACCCTTGGCACCCCATTCAGCAAACGCCTTAATGTCATCAACGCTGACCGTCTTGCCATCTTCAAAGCGCAGCATGTTTTCCAACACGACTTTCAACGCGGCAGGCAGCTTGGAAAAATCACCAAGGCCGGCCTTGGTGGCGGCGGGAATCGAATAATACGCGATGGATTGATCGCCAACTGTCAGCGTCTTGCGCGTCTTGGCGGTGTCTTGACCAACTGTAATGGGCATGGATGGCTCTTCCTTATGGATTAGGAGTTGCGGGAATTAGCTGTGTGCGTCATGCCCCAGATAAGGGCATTAATCAACCTCATTTGGGGGCGAATTGATAAAATGTATACCATTGTGTACTGAAATTCGGACGCAATAACGTGAATAGATGTGTCCAAATGCTCAAGAAACCTTGATTGGCGTTTTGCCACCGCCGGCTTTAGCTGTAATATAGCACCACGAATGGGATCAAAATATACATGAAACGTCTGCTTTTCAGCGCGCTGTCCGCGTTTGTTACATTTTCCGCGCCGTCTTGGGCGGATTCGCCTGTTGTCGTCGAATTGTTTACGTCACAGGGCTGTTCGTCCTGCCCGCCAGCGGACAAGATGTTGCATGCCTTGGCCGAACGGGACGATGTGATCGCATTGGCACTTCACGTCGATTACTGGGATTATATTGGCTGGAAAGATGTGTTTGCGCAGGCCAAGTTTTCAAAACGTCAGCGCGAATATGCTGTGGTTGGTGGACGCCGTTCGGTTTACACGCCGCAGATGGTGGTGAACGGGGTGACAGACGTTGTGGGTGCAAAACCCATGAAATTGTCAGAGGCGATATCTGCCCATGCGGCAAACCCTTCGCCTGTTGATGTATCTCTAAAACGCGATGGCAACACGATCATTGTGGATGCTGTTGCCAATGGGGCCAAAGGGCCATTTGTTGTACAAATGGTGCAATATACGGCGCTCAGTGAAACACGTATCACCCGTGGCGAAAATGCGGGCCATACATTGTCTTACGCGAATGTTGCCAATGACTGGAAAATCTTAGGCGAATGGGATGGTCGTAGCCCACTTTCGTTGACGGCTGATCTGGCGGCTGATGCGCCAGTGGTCATCATCGTCCAGAAAGAGAAATTAGGTCCGATTTTGGCCGCAGCCCGCCTGCGTTGATCACGCCAAACTCTGGTTACTGGCTGTTTGGGCGCCAACGACGGTGAACCCAAAACCATTGCTCGGGTGTTTTTTTGATATGTTCAGAAAGATTGTCATTCAACGCTTGGGTCATGGTCAATGGATCGCTGTGTGCAATCGGTTCTTCAAGAACCGTTTCAAATCCAAGGCCGTCAGGCTGACGTATGCCATAAAACGGAATGAGTTCGGCATTCAAGCGTAGGGCCAATTCTGCAGCCGAAACAGCGGTGCGTGCAGGTTGACCAACAAAATCTAGTACCGGCGCCCCGAAAACATGCAAATCAAACAGCATCGCCAGTTGGCCACCTGTCTTGAGGTGTCGGACAAATCCCGCAGTGCCACGCCGCCCTTGTGGAAAAGCCGGGCCACCTAAATCTTGCATATTGCGGACATAGTGTTGGTTAAAAAACGGATTGGACATATTGCGATACAAACATCCAATGTCGTAACCACGCCCAACCAACGCAGCGCGGGCGGCCTCGAAGTTACCAAAGTGGCCGCTTACCAAAATGACAGGACGCCCCTCGGCTTTCGCCGCTGCAATGACTGCAACGCCAGCGCCAGTTAGCGGGTTGTCTTTCATGCGTGCCAGCATTTCGCGACCGGAATAGTTTTCGATCATCGTGCGACCGGTGTTGTTCAAGCAGGCCGTCGCAATAGCCTTTCGTTCTTTCTGGGGCATCTCAGGGTAAATATGAGCTAAATGTTTCATGGCACGCTTTCGATATCCCACGACGGGCCCAATAAAGCGTGACACCACTGCGCCCATAAGAGGGACACGTGTCGAATAAGGTAAAGCCAAAGCCATTTTGATCATGCCATAAAGCACTGCGTTGGACAGATAATGCACCGTCCGTGTCGTCCAAGGGTCTTGGTTTTCAGATGTTGTGGTCATGTTGGCCTATGGGCATGTATCAGTTCAGATTATACACATAATGGGCTGTCCGTCCAACCGCAAGGATGACCCTTTTACATGGGATTCAACTGGCTGAAAAGTTCAATGCAATACAGTTTTTTTGATCATCCTGTTGGGGGCGAAAAGGGGAGTAAAGCCTGCTGATAATCCTAGCGGAACGATCTAGGATGCCTCTTCTTCCCCCTCTGAAATAAAGAGCAGTTCGCCAGCGGTTTCCATTTGACGAATAACCCCGACAACACGCCGAGTTATGACCGAATTTGGGTGATGGCGTGATTTGAAAGGCGGCGTATTGTGGCAGGTGTCAAAGCCGGCCAGAACCTCACAAGGAGCAATACGCCTATGAAGAATGATACACAGATCCTGC
>JBLHPE010000136.1:0-6823 GCA_047624005.1 Ascidiaceihabitans sp. | reverse complement strand
GAACTTGAAGATGCGTTGAGCATCTCCGAGAAGATCGACATCTGAACACTGGGCGAGCGGCTTTAGTCGTTCGCCGACCCAGACCGGTCACGCATCAAAAACATTCCAATGGTGGCTCCGAGCCCAAAGCAGACGTGCAAAATCCCAGCTGCGTGCACTTGCAGCGGGGGTAATTCTGCAGGTGCGCGCACCTCGGTGCTACTGCGCGGCGGTGAAATCGGCCATTCATGCAAGACGCGGCGAAACTAATCCGACGAACCCACAGATTGCGGCACGACGCGACGTCCTCGGCTCATTTTCAATAACCGCTACTTCGGTCCATGCATTCAACCCCCTCTGTTTCACAGCGATTTTTAACGCACAAGCTGGGCATCCCTGACGTTACATGGCGTCTGGATTATGCCTTCTGCGCGATGATGTCGGGCGTCTGGGCAAGGATAGCGTTGCATCGGCGCGGGGGGATTGACTGATGACACGCCCGTTTGCGACGACCCACAATCGAGCGGGGCGCAAACGCAGAGCTTCGATCGGATTGCTGGCGTCGAGAACAACCAAGGACGCCTTTGCGCCGACGTGTAGCCCGTAATTTGTTAACCCCATCGTTTTGGCGTTGTTGACCGTAACCATATCAAAGCACGTTTGCATGTCGCCAGGGTTCGTCATTTGGGCCACGTGTAACCCCATAAAAGCCACATCAAGCATGTCCGCAGTGCCAAGTGAATACCAAGGGTCAAGCACGCAATCTTGGCCCCAACCAACATTGATCCCCATGGTCAACATTTCCTTTACCCGCGTCAGGCCGCGCCGTTTTGGGAACGTGTCATGCCGCCCTTGAAGAACGATGTTAATCAGCGGGTTTGGAATCACGTTGATTTCGGATTCTGCCATGAGCGGGAGCAGTTTCGAGACATAATAGTTGTCCATGGAGTGCATCGAAGTCAGATGAGATCCGGTAACCCGCCCATGCAGACCCAACCGCTGTGTTTCATAGGCAAGCGTTTCGATATGACGTGAATGCGGGTCATCAGATTCGTCGCAGTGCATATCAACCTGCAAACCGCGCGCCGCCGCGATTTCGCACAGCTCTTTCACCGACTCAGCGCCGTCTGCCATAGTGCGTTCAAAATGCGGAATACCCCCAACAACATCGACCCCCATATCCAAGGCACGGATCGTGTTTTCGCGTGCGGTTGGATCCCGGTAGAAGCCGTCCTGCGGGAAGGCGACGAGCTGTAGGTCTATGTAATCTTTGACCTGCTCTTTCACCTCAAGCAGCGCCTCTACCCCCAAAAGCCTGTCGTCACAGGTGTCGACATGGCTGCGAATTGCCAAGAGCCCCATGCTCGCCGCCCAATCGCAATACGTAAGCGCGCGTGCGATGATATCGTCTTGGGTCATGATCTGCTTAAGCTCACCCCAAAGGCCGATCCCTTCGAGCAGAGTGCCTGATGCGTTGATCCGTGGCTGGCCGTAGGACAATGTTGCGTCCATGTGAAAATGCGGGTCGACAAACGGCGGGCTGACCAAGTCGCCGGCCGCATCAATCACTTGACCCGCCTCAGCAGTATCAAGTGACCCGATCGCAGTGATCTTATCGCCGGCTATTCCTATGTCTGATACGCGCCCATCTGGTAGCGTGCCGCCTTTGACAATTAGATCAAACATCAGCGTTCTCCTTTGTTGAACGGAACCATAAGTGCCGCGGGCACTTGGGCGCGGCGTGACATCAAAATGAGCGCCAAAATAGATAGGATGTAGGGCATCATCAGAAATATCTGGTAGGGGATTTGCGTGCCCAAACTTGTTTGCTGCACGCGAATTTGTAGCGCATCAAAAGCTGCAAAAAGAACAGCCCCCAACAAAGCCTTACCAGGACGCCACGATCCAAAGACGACCAATGCAATACAGATCCAGCCACGACCATTGACCATTTCAAAAAAGAAACTGTCGAATGCCGACATGGTCAAAAATGCACCGCCAACCGCCATCAGGCCGCTGCCCACCGTAACAGCCCCCATGCGGATTGCCGTCACAGATAGACCTTGCGCGGCCACCGCTGCGGGGTTTTCACCGGCAGCGCGGACCGAAAGCCCAAGGGGGGTGCGATACAGAACCACGCTAACGACCCCGACAAGAATGAACGCAAGATACGTCAACGGAGTTTGCGAAAACAGCGCCGGGCCAAGCAAAGGAATGTCCGATAGGATCGGAATTTCATAGGGCTGGAATGCTCCGATTTTTGGCGGGCTTGTGACCTCGGGCAAGGCCAGCCGATACGCATAATAGGTCGAAGAGGTCGCAAGTAATGTAATGCCAAGACCCACAACATGCTGAGACAGGCCGAATGGCACCGTTAGCGTACTGTGCAGAAGTCCAAACAGCATGCCGACCAGCATCGCGACGCAGACGCCCATCCAAAGCCCTGTACCGGAATAAACCGCCATCCAACCTGCGAATGCACCCGCGACCATTATCCCCTCAATCCCGAGGTTCAACACGCCTGCGCGTTCGCAAATCAATTCGCCCAATGTGGCAAAGATCAACGGGCTGGCGATGCGAATGGCCGCAGCCCAAAAGCTTGCAGTGAAAAGGATATCGATGATGTCCATACCGCTAGTTCCTCACCACACGAAACCGCGTGAGCATGATGGCCAACACCATAAGAAGAAGTGCCGTCGCAAGCATGATGTCGGCCAGATACGTGGGCACATCTGCTGCACGGCTCATGCTGTCTGCACCCACAAAAATGCCTGCAACAAACAAAGCCGCTACGACAACACCAAGAGGATTGAGTAAAGCGAGCATCGCCACAATGATGCCAGTGTAGCCAAATCCCGGCGACAGATCGAGCGTGAGGCTACCCTTTAATCCTGCCACCTCAGAAAACCCTGCTAATGCAGCAAGGCCACCAGACAAGAGCGCCGTTTTCACGATCACCATATTGACTGGAATGCCCGCGAAGGCAGCGGCTTCTTTGTTCAAACCAACTGCACGCATCTCGTAGCCCAGCGTGCTACGGGTCTGGATAACCCAAATGCAAATGGCTGAAAAAATCGCAAGGCCAAACCCCCAATGCAAGCGCAGTCCATCGACAATCCTCGGCAATCGCGCCTCGGGTATGAGACGGGCAGATTTCGGCCATCCCATACCCATCGGGTCTTTGAGCACACCTTCAAGCAACATCGAGATAAACAGCAGAAAAATGAAATTGAACAACAATGTTGTAACGACCTCATCTACGCCGAACCGCGTTTTCATAAGGGCCGGAACCAAAAGAACGACGGCGCCTGCCAAGATTGCTGCGATAATGATAACGGGCAAGATCGCCAAGCTCGGCCAAGGCAAAACGCCGGTCCCAAGTAAGACAGTCATTAAAGCGCCAGCATAAAGTTGTGCCTCTGCTCCGATATTCCAAAACTTGGCGCGAAACGCCACGGCGACAGCGAGGCCCGTAAATATTAACGGCGTCGCACGGTTGAGCGTTTCTAAAATCGCAAATGTTGATCCAAAAGCGCCCTTTAGGATCAATCCAATGACAGTGAACGGGTTCGCCCCCGCAACCATCGCCAAAAGCGATGCGATTACAATTGTTGCGAATAAGGCAATCGTGGGCGGGGTTAACTTGCGGGACAACGTTGGGTTTTTGATCGGTTCAAGACGCATGGAGCACATCCGTTTCAAATCCTTGGCCTGCCATCCAAAGCCCCAACTGCGCTGGTGTCATTTCGCCCCGCTTAAACTCTGGCGAAAGTCGCCCGTCTGCTATGACATGTATCACGTCAGACAGCGCCATCACTTCATCCAAATCCTCGGAAATCAACAATATCGCCGCACCGCGTTCTCGCGCGGCCAAAAGTTGACTGTGCACATAGTTGACTGCGCCGATATCAAGGCCACGTACCGGTTGATTGGCGAGGATAATTTGCGGATCAGCCTCAAGCACACGACCGAGGATCAGCTTTTGCATGTTCCCACCAGACAATAGGCGGATCGGTGTGTCTGATCCCGGGCAACGCACATCGTACTTATCAATAATTTCATCAGCAAATGCCCGTGATTTGCGCCAGTTCAGCCAACCGCCCTTGCTAAAAGCCGCAGATGTGTATCTTTCCAAAATTGCGTTCTCTACGAGGTCAAAATCAGCAATTGTGCCAGTCTTGTGGCGGTCTTCGGGAATTCGCGCGATGCCGCTTTGCACCGCGATTCGTGGCGTCCATTTCTGAACTGTTTTAGCTCCCAAGACAACCTGTCCATCAGTCGGATTCAACACCCCACCAACGACATTGGCCATTGCAGCTTGCCCGTTGCCAGATACGCCCGCAAGGCCAACGATCTGCCCCGCTTTCAGTTCCAAAGAAACCGATTTCAAACCAGGGGTGCTGCCAATATCGGGGGTTGTGACATTGCGCAACGCCAGCAACGGCGCGCCTGGCTTCGCAGGCGAGACGACAGGCGGCGATCCCTCAGTTCCCATCATCATCGTGGCCAACGCGTTTTTATCCGTATCTTTTGTGTTAACACCGCCTGCCATCTTGCCGTGTCGCAACACTACGACACGGTCCGCGATTGCCATCACTTCATGCAATTTATGCGAGATGAAGATGATCGAAAGACCTTCTTTGATCGCAAGTCTTAGGGTCGCAAACAAATCGTCTGTCTCTTGTGGGGTCAACACAGCCGTCGGTTCATCGAGGATCAAAATCCGCACATCGCGGTAAAGTGCTTTGAGGATTTCAACCCTTTGGCGCTCTCCCACGGACAGAGTTCCGACACGCGCATCAGGTGAAACAGCAAGGCGAAATTTCTTTGAAAGCGCTGTGATCCGCGCCTTTGCTGCAGCGCGGCCCAAGCTAAGTTTTAGCAACGAATGGACACCCAACGTAATATTTTCTTGGACCGTCAGGTTATCAGCCAACGTAAAGTGTTGATGCACCATCCCGACACCAGCGTCCAAAGCTGCCCGCGAATTGCCAGGTGGCAATGTCTCACCGAACACACGCACGGTTCCGCCGTCGGCCGTATATAGGCCGAACAAGATATTCATGAGCGTGGTTTTTCCTGCCCCATTTTCACCCAAAAGGGCAACAACTTCGCCTACGTTTACAGAAAGGCTGACCGCATCATTTGCGGTCAGCTCTCCAAATCGTTTTGTAATGTCGTTAAGGGAAAGTGCCTCAACTGCGTCTTTGGTCATGATCAATTATGACGAAGTTGGTTCGTCGTCATTAATTGTGACCACGAAATCACCTGACATGATCTCGGCCTCGCGCTGTGCTACAAGTGCAAGTGCTGCTTCGGGAACTTTGCCTTCAAACGTGCCCAATGGCGCAAGACTTGTGCCACCTTGGTTCATGAAGGAATAGATCCCGTAATCTGCAGCCGTAAATGTGCCGGCTTGCACTTCAGCGATGGCTTTATTCAAAGTCGGCTCAAAGTGCCAAATAGCTGAGGCAACGACTGTATCAGGATAGTCAGCCTGCGTATCAATGACGTTACCAATGGCAAGGACACCTTTTTCCTGCGCGGCGTCAGATACGCCAAACCGTTCAGCATAAAGAACGTCCGCACCGTTTTCGATCATCGCAAATGCGGTTTCCTTAGCTTTGGGGGGATCGAACCAGCTTCCGATAAAGCTGACTTGGAACGCGATATCCGGGTTCATCTCAAGAGCTCCAGCCATAAAGGAGTGCATCAAGCGGTTCACTTCGGGGATCGGGAAACCGCCAACCATACCAATATTACCGGATTCAGTCATCGCTCCGGCAATGATGCCAGACAGGTAAGCTGCATCTTGAATGTAGTTGTCAAATACAGAAAAATTAGGCAGCGCGGCATCTTCTTTAAAGCTGGAACCCATCAGGAAGGCCACGTCCGGATATTCGGCGGCGACTTCGCGTGCTTCTTGTTCCGCACCAAAGACTTCACCGATAATCAGTGTATTACCCGCCTCTGCATATTCGCGCATGACGCGGGCATAGTCGGTATTGCTGACATTTTCGGAGTATGAGTAAGCAATATCGCCACGATTCTGTGCGGCAAGTGCGGCTTCATGAATACGGCCAACCCACTGCTGCTCGACGGGTACAGTATAAATACCAGCCATTTTGATCGGCTCCGCAGCCATGGCGCGTCCGGCTCCGAGCATCAGTGACGTTACTGCGGTTGTCGCCATAAAATGGCGGCGGCTAAGATGTGTTGATATTTTCATTGAACTTCCCCTCATGAATTTCATTAAAGTAACGACTCCTTTGACCATATGGTCAAGGAAAATCTTTTTGAATGGAGCTGATAGCTTTCACCGCATTTTGCTTAATCGAGCTTCCAACCCAATTAGCTTATAAATGAGGCGAGCATGAAACCATTGAACTGGCGTATTGCCGGTCGCCTGTCCGCCACAAGCTTTATAAGCTGACCCATCAACCCCTAAGAACAGACATTAGCGCAAGCGTGGCGAATGGCAGGATTGATGCACTGAAACCTGTATTGCTGAATGTCCGTTTCTACGACATAGGCTGCATCGCAGCAAAAGCTCTGCTGCAACCGCGATAAAATGCTGCGCTTGCACTCGCTGCGCCAGCAAAAGGCCGGTTTGTCCCGCACACTGTGAATTCGCGGACGCCACGATTGCAGCACTGCAGCGAAAGTCCGCTTCGACGGGCCGCGTTGCAGCATCACGAACGCGAGTCGAACGGCAGCTCTGGGCCGTTCACTACGTAAACCGTCCAGCCTATATTACAGATGCGTGTGTATGACGATAACCCTCTGCCCAACTTGCAACTGTGATAATGACAATCTAGGAAATGATTGCTATTTGACCAATTCC